>DIYV01000170.1 GCA_002429165.1 Gallionella sp. UBA6045
CACGACCTAACCTTAATCGTTAGGATTTAATTGGGACAGTCTGGCGTGTCGCATGAAATATAAGATTCTAGGTCTTCATTACGGTATCTAGTATGACGCTCCATGCATTGGTAATATTCCAAAGGCCAAACAGACCCAGACTCTTGCTGAGGCCCCGCTTCATAAAGGCAAGTACTGTCTCTAAAAGAAATCCAAGCTCGCTGAGAATCTCGAAGCCAATTTTTGACCTTAACAGTTTCCAAAGCGGCCATTTTTTTCTTGAATAAACTATTCAATTTGTCATCAGCCAGCTTAAATTGTTCAGCGGCACAATAGTTAATTTGAAGCATTGTCCCTCCTGAATTACCGCAATCCTTGGTGGGTAAATCTTCAGCACTTACGGTTGATGATGCAACGAGGATTGCAGTGACAATCAAAATTAAGTTGGAATTTCTCATAAATCAAATTCTCCTAACAGTTATTCATCAGACCCACCGGTAAGTACTATTAAAAATAGTGAGGCGTGCATAATTTAGATAAGTGATTGATTCATAGTAAACCCCTCAATTTTGTCTGTCCGCATATGCATAATAGTACGGACAGGAGCGAGTGTCTCCTTTTGGCACATTTCTGCTATTCGCCAATGTCTGCCTTGTCCGCTGCAAAAACGAAGGCTTGGCATCCACTCTATGAGCACTATCGCGGAAAAGGTCTATCCAGCACTGCGGTTCTTGTCATCCTGGCTCGGCGCATTGCGCGCACCGCTTGGTCAATCTACACTCACAAGACGGAATTTGATTCGAAGCGGTTAATAAGCGCCTTGACATAAATCATAGAATCTTTGCGGCAAAGAACTAGCCGATGATATGCACACGGTCACGACCGCTGTGCTTGGCGGCAAGCAATTCCTGATTGGCCAGTGCTATGAGCAGCTCTTCGGTAGTATCCCGACTCGGCAGAAGGTGGATGCCGCCGATACTGATGGTGACCACGCCATGGGGTGAATCGCCGTGCGGAATGTTGAGCGCACGCACATGTTCGCAAAGGCTTTGCGCATGATGGCGCAAGGCCTCGGCACTGGTGGAAAATGACACGACGGCGAATTCCTCGCCGCCATATCGCGCTGCGCAATCCGACGTGCGTATGAACGATTTTGCAATGCGGCCGGCCACCATGCGCAGACATTCATCTCCAGCCGATCGCCCGTAACGTTCATTGAACAGCTTGAAATGATCCAGGTCGATCATCAGCACCGATATTCCGCAGCGGATGCGTTGTGCAACATGCAACAGGTCGGCTAATCGATGCTCGAAGTGGCTGCGGCTGCGTATGCCTTCCGGAAAATCACTATGGGCGGAGGATTCTGCCTGGTGTTCTGTTTGGCCGGTGTCCGTTGCATCTCTCAGTATGCCAATGAACTGGGTGAGCACGCCTTGCGCATTATGCAGCGGAAAAACGCTGAATTCGCCCCGGAACATTGACCCATCCTTGCGGTAATTGCGCAACACCACAACACAACCCGCGCCTTTGGCAAGGGCGGAGGTCATTACGGCTATTTCGGGCTGGCTGACATCGGATCCCTGCAACAGGCGGTAATTCTTGCCGATCACTTCGCCGCTGCTATAGCCGGTCAGCCTCGCAAAACCCCCGTTAACATAGAGTACCGGGAAATCCGGGTGTTGCGCATCGAGGAGAATGACACCCTCGCGCGCCTCCCCAAGCAACTTGGCGAGCATTGTTTCCGCGCTGGAGTTCATGACATGCCTTGCTTGTCCTTCGGCGCGTTCAGGTTCTTTTCCAGCTCTTGCATCGGCAAAAAACCCGGCGCCTGTATGCCGTTGCCGAAAATCAGGTTCGGCGTGCCGTTGACATGGAGTTTCTGGCCCAACGCCATGACCTTGTCAGTTTGTGTATTGCAAACTGCTTTCGCAGGCCTGACTTCACGCTGCATCCAGTCGTCCCATGCCTTGACCGGATCCTTGGAGCAAAGCACATTGCGCACTATTTCAGCCGAACCCGGGAAGATCGGGTACATGAACAGATACAGCGTGACATCGCTGACGCCGCTCAATTCCTTTTCCAGCTTTCTGCAATATATGCAGTTCGGATCGGTGAAGATGGCCAGCTTGCGCTTGCCGTTACCCTTCACCTTTTTCACGGCAAGCTCGAGCGGCAGCTTGTCGAAATCGATCGCGAACAACACACGGCGCCGTTCCTCGCTCAGATCACGGCGGCTTTTTGCTTCAATCACGCTGCCGTCGAAAATATACTCCCCATGCTCATCGGTGTACAAAAGCTGATCGCCGATCACGACCTCATACAGTCCCGCATAGGGCGTCTTGGCGATGTGTTCGATCTTGCCGACGCCGGGAAATTTGCTTTGCAGCGACTGGCGAATCTCGTTCTCTCCGGCATGGGCGGTAGATGCCAGGATTAACAACAACGGAACGATCCACCTAGACAGGCTCGGGACAACAATATTTTTCATTGGTTATTTTCTTTAAAATTAATTTAGGGTCGTTTAATTCAGGGCGTGTTGCATCAACATTTTTTTCAGCGGGGTGATGCGATTGGCGGCATCCAGCCCAAGATTGCGTGCGGCTCGTAACAGCGGGACTTCATTGTTGAACAAATGTTTCAGCCCGTAAGTCGCGGCCTGCATGGTGTAGATGTCTTCCTTGCGTTTTCG
>DIYV01000199.1 GCA_002429165.1 Gallionella sp. UBA6045
AATCGCAGCGCCAAACTGGTCAGCCGCCTGCTCGGCAAGGTGGACAAACTGCTCGGCTCCATCCTGCTCGGCAACACCCTGCTCAACGTCGTCGCAGCGGCGGTGACCAATATCATCATCTTTCGCATCTACGGACAAAACGATCTGGCGCTGCTGCTGGGCACACTGACGCTCACCTTTGTGCTGCTGGTATTCAGCGAAATCATGCCCAAGATCATCGCGGCAAGTTACCCCGAACGCATCGCGCTACCGGCCAGTTATCTGCTCACGCCGCTGATCACGCTATTCCATCCGGTGGTCTCGATAGCGGGCGGCCTGGTCAAAGGCGTGCTGTGGCTGTTGCGGATCAAGATAGAAACCGATCAAAGCAAACAAAAAATGACCCTGGAAGAATTGCGCGGACTGGTATTGGATGCCGAACATTACCTGCCGCGCAAACATCAGAAGATGCTGCTCAATCTTGTCGACCTTGAACGCATCACCGTGAACGATGTGATGATTCCGCGCAATCAGATCGAGGCGCTGGATATCAATGCCGACGCAAATGAATTGCGCCAGCAGATCATCACTTGCCACCACACCTTGCTGCCTGTTTATGCCGACACGCACAGCAACATCATCGGCATCCTGCATATAAAACGGATACCTGCCCTGTTGCAGGAAACAACGCTGGATCTGACCCGGTTGCGCGAAATCCTGAATGACCCTTATTTCATCCCGTCCGATACGCCATTGCTCAAGCAACTGCAGCAGTTTCAGGAGCGGCATGCGCGGCTTGGCATGGTGGTGGATGAATACGGGGAACTGCTCGGATTGGTCACACTGGAAAACATCCTTGAAGAAATCGTCGGCGAATTCACCACGCAATCTCCCTCGAAAACGGGTAAATTTCTGCGCCAGGAAGATGGCAGCATAGTGCTGGAAGGCAGCAGCAGTTTGCGCGAGCTGAATCGCAAGCTGGGCCTGCATTTTCCGCTTGATGGTGCGAAAACACTGAACGGGCTGATTCTCGATCATCTCGAAGATATTCCGGAAACCGGCACCAGCCTGAAAATCGCGGGTTATCCGATAGAGATCATTCAGACCCAGGATCGCATCGTGAAGGTGGCGCGCATTTTTCCGCCCGGCTGAATAATCCGCAATGGAAAGCATGTCTTTACAATAATCACAAAGCTCGGCATGATGCCCGCCAATATTAGCGATAAACAATTTTAGTTAGTGACCCAAGGGAGACACTATGGCTGTCGCAGCAAAAGCCCAAAAAGCAAAAGAATTCGCCTACGCCTGGGAAGGCAATGACAAAACCGGCAAGGCGGCTAAAGGCGAAATACGCGCGGCCAGCGAAACCATCGCGTCCACCCTTTTGCGCCGCCAGGGAATCAATGTCACAAAAATTAAAAAGCAGAAAACCCGCGGCAAATCCATCACGGCCAAAGACATCACGCTGTTCACGCGCCAGCTTGCCGTCATGATGAAATCGGGCGTTCCGCTGTTGCAGGCTTTCGACATCGTGGGCAAGGGACATAACAACCCTTCTGTGGCACGGCTGTTGCTCGATATCAAAACCGATGTGGAAACCGGAAGCAGCTTGCAGCAGGCCTTCATGAAATTCCCGTTGTATTTCGACGCGCTGTATTGCAACCTGATCGGCGCGGGCGAGGCCGCGGGTATCCTGGACGCCCTGCTGGAGCGCCTGGCGACCTACATGGAAAAAACCCAGGCTCTCAAAGGCAAAATCAAATCAGCGCTTTTCTACCCGATTTCCATTATTGTGGTGGCCTTCCTTATCACCGCCGTGATCATGATTTTCGTGATCCCGGCATTCAAGGAACTCTTCGAAGGATTTGGCGCAAGCTTGCCGGCTCCGACATTGGTACTCATGAACATTTCCGATGCCTTTGTAAAATACTGGTGGGCGATTTTCGGCGGGATCGGCGGCGGCTTTTACGCCTTCTTCTATTTCTGGAAACGCAGCAAAAAAATGCAGGACGTGATGGACAAACTGCTGCTTAAACTGCCCATTTTCGGAGAGTTGATCCGCAAAGCCACAATCGCCCGCTGGACCCGTACACTTGCCACCATGTTCGCTGCCGGCGTTCCATTGGTCGAATCACTTGATTCGGTTGCCGGCGCGGCGGGCAATGCGGTGTATTACAATGCCACTAAAGTGATTCAACGCGAAGTCAGCACCGGAAGCGGTCTCACTGTCTCCATGCAGAACACCGGGGTATTCCCGAGTATGGTTTTGCAAATGTGTGCCATCGGTGAAGAGGCCGGCTCGCTTGACTCCATGCTCAGCAAGGTGGCCGACTTCTATGAGGCCGAAGTGGATGATGCGGTAACCGCCATCTCCAGCCTGATGGAGCCGGTCATCATGGTGGTTTTGGGCACGCTGATCGGCGGCATGGTGATCGCGATGTACCTGCCGATCTTCAAGATGGGCGAAGTCATTTAATGAAGAGTCAGGCACTTCCCGGTCATCAATCTTTCACCCTCGTCGCGGCCCTATGAGTTTGCCGGCGCTGCTGCAAACGGTCCCCGCCGGATTTGTTGGTGCGTGCTTGATGCCCGGACTGACGGTTGGCAGGTTCGTCCCCATATAACCCGCAGGCGGGTCCGTTTTCACTGAAACAACCGATATGTATACATTACCCCAGCTACTCCAATCCTCACCGCTTGCGTTCACTATCATGGCTGGCTTGATGGTCGGCAGGTCCGCCCCCGCATCTCCACGCAAGCGGGTTAGTCTTCACTGAAACAACCACTATGTATACATTACCCCACCTTCTCGAATCTTCACTACTTGCATTCACCATCATGGCCGGCGTATTGGGCCTGATGGTCGGCAGTTTTCTCAATGTGGTGATCCATCGACTGCCAAAAATGATGGAACTGGGTTGGCGCCAACAGTGCGCCGAGTTGATGCACAGCGAGATCACTGGCAATCAGGTGCCCGCAAGCGGTGAAGATGAACCTGTGCGACACGCGCCTTACAACCTGATCGTTCCACGCTCCGCCTGCCCGCATTGCAATCACGCCATCAGCGCTTGGGAAAACATTCCCATCGTCAGCTATCTGCTGTTGCGCGGCAAATGCAAGGGCTGTGGTGCGGCCATTTCGCCGCGCTATCCCATCATCGAGGCGATCAGCGGCATGCTGTGCGCCTATGCGGCCTGGCACTTCGGGTTCGGCTGGACTGCCGCCGGTGCGCTGTTGCTCGTCTGGGCGTTGCTGGCACTCACCGCGATCGACATCGACACGCAGCTGCTCCCGGACGACATCACGCTGCCGCTGCTCTGGGCGGGTTTGCTGTTCAACCTGTTCGGGGTCTTTACCAATTTGCCCAGCGCGGTACTTGGCGCAGTGATCGGTTATCTCGCGTTGTGGAGCGTGTACTGGCTGTTCAAACTCATTACCGGCAAGGAAGGCATGGGCTACGGAGATTTCAAGCTGCTTGCGGCCCTGGGTGCCTGGCTGGGCTGGCAGATGCTGCCGCTGATCATCCTGCTATCGTCGCTGGTCGGCGCTGTGGTCGGCATCACCCTGATCGTGGCGCTCAAACATGGCCGCAACATTCCGATCCCGTTTGGTCCCTATCTGGCCGGTGGCGGGCTGATCGCGCTGTTCTGGGGGCCGGTACTGACACAAACTTATCTGCGGCTACTGGGTTAGCCATGGCCCCCTTCGACGGTGCTCAGGACAGGTTATGCGTCGGGCTCACGGGCGGGATAGGCTGCGGTAAAAGCACGGTGGCCGGGCTGTTCGCGGAACATGGCGCAGGCATCATCGATACGGACGCAATCGCACACCGCCTGACCCAACCCGGTGGCAATGCGATCGCCGCAATCCGTGCTGCGTTTGGCGATGATTACATCACCGCAGAAGGTGCATTGGATCGCACAAAGATGCGCGGGCTGATCTTTTCGGATGCCGCCGCCAAACAACGGCTGGAACTGATTTTGCATCCGCTGATCCTGGAACAAGCCAAATTGCAACTCCACCATTTGCAGGATAAACCTTACATTATCCTCGCCGTGCCGCTGCTGCCGGAAAGCCCGGCGTTCCGGCAACTGGCCCAACGGGTTCTGGTGGTGGATTGCGACGAACACACCCAGGTTTCGCGCGTCATCGGGCGCAGTCGAATGGGCGAGGCAGAAATTCGCGGCATCATCGCACAGCAAACACCGCGTGCCGAACGGCTGCGAATTGCCGACGATGTCATACACAACGATGCGGGTTTGGACAGTTTGGCAGAACAGGTTACCGTTCTGCATGTACACTACTCGGCTATGCAAAACAAGATTTGACGATAGCGGGATTTTCAATATATCGTTGCATCTGATTTTCCCCCGCGGCACATAATCAATAACGGAACAGCACATCGGGCAATAACGGCGTGATCAGCTACGAGTTTCCTCTTAATGAAAAGATCCGCACTCTGTTGCGCCTTGAGGATTTGTTCGCGCGCATGACGCACTTCACCGAACATGATCACAGCATGGACCACCACGCGGCACTGATCACACTGTTTGAAATTATCGAAGTCATCTGCCGTGCCGACCTGAAATCCGATTTGCTGAAGGAACTGGAACGCCAGAAGCGCGTGCTATTGAGCTTGCACAATAACCCTGCGATTTCCGAGGATGCGCTGGATGCGATTTTGGCCGAGATCGAGCAGGCTTCCGGGCAATTGCTCGCGATGAGCGGAAAGATCGGCCAGCACCTGCGCGAGAATGAGTGGCTGATGGGCATCAAGCAGCGTGCCGTGATGCCGGGCGGCACCTGTGAATTCGACCTGCCTTCCTACCACTATTGGCAAGCACAGGATGTAGACATCAGGCGTGAGAATCTGCGCTCCTGGCTGGCTCCGCTGCTGCCGCTGCATACCGGGTTGAAAATCGTCCTGCAACTGTTGCGCGAAAACGGCAAGGTCTTTCACTTCACCGCGCATCAGGGTACTTTCCAGCAAATGCAGGGCGGGCGTGTTGCTCAAATGCTGCGTGTCCGCATGAGCAGGGAACTGCCGTGCATCCCCGAAGTCGGTGCGAACAAATACGCGATCAACATCCGCTTCATCGCGGCAAACTACGCTGCGAAGACCACGCTGTTCGAGCAGGATGTGCCATTCGAGCTGACATTCTGCAGTCTCTCGTCATGATGCAAAAAAAACCGCCTATCGTTGCCTGTCCGCGTTGCGGCAAAGAACACCAATGGGACACCAACAACCCCTTCCGCCCTTTCTGCAGCGAACGCTGCAAGATGATCGACTTGGGCAAATGGGCGAACGAGGAATATCGTGTTGCCCAGCCGGCTGACCAGGACGAGCAGGATTTCACCGAAGAAAATACCATTCCGGATTCATTCCGAAGCTGAGGCAAGGCGGTGACAAGCTTGCGACGATGGCAGTGCAACCAGCACGACTATAACCAGTGACTTGACCGCTTGCGGGCTTAGTCGAATGGATAGTAGTTCCATCAGGAGCAAGCGCGAAAGCCAACGCAGTATCAGCGATGAAATGGAATTGGAATCACCAGGCCTGACGCAGTAGCGCAATGCCATGTGCGCCATGCTGCCATGCGGCCTCCATGTCGGCATGGGTCAAGCCGCCCAGCGCATACACCGGAATCGATGAACCCGCTGCAATCGCCACGAAGTTTTCCCACCCCAGATGCGGCGCACCCGGATGCGATTGCGTAGCCTGCACCGGACTCAGCAACGCAAAATCGCAACCCAGTTGTTCGGCACGACGCAACTCCTCAACACTGTGACAGGAGGCCGCGCACCATTCAACATCGGGACGCACACTCAACCCGGCCAGCTGTGAGCCGGTCAACTGCACACCGTCCGCGCCGATCTCCCTGCATAATTCTATGTCGGCATTGATGATCAGTCGCGCATCATGCCGTCGCAGCAGCGGCAATATCTTCAACGCCAATTCGCGCAATGCGTCGCGCGAATGATCCTTCTCGCGCAACTGCACCAGCCGCAAACCGTTTTGCAATGCCGCCTCCAGCCGCTTCATGAATTCCGTCTCGCCCAGCTCGGCCACGTTGCTGATCGCATACAGGGTCGGCAATGACAGTGCGCGCAGGATGGGCCCGTTGGCGGGCAACAGCGGAGAAACGGAAACTTGTCCACTCTCCCTTTTCTGTCCCCGCAAGGGGGAGGCCGATGGGTTCCCCGCCACTTCGTGGCGACCCATTCGCTCGGAGAGAGCCAGGGAGAGGGGCGGTTGCCACGCAAACTGCTGTCCCTCATGCGGATGCAGCTCGCCGCTCCACTCCGTCACGCGAAAGAAATGCAACCGCACCGTAGCATGCGGATAGGTATACACGCGGGTCACCCACGGATAGGCGGTGGTGACCGTGATGCCCAGTTCCTCGCGCAGCTCGCGCACCAGCGCATGATAGGGAGTTTCGCCGGGTTCGATCTTGCCGCCGGGGAATTCCCAATATCCGGCCCAGATTTTGTCGGGGGGACGTTGGGCCAATAGAAATGTTCCGTCGGCACGCTGGAGGACGGCGGCAGCGACTTCGACAATTTTTGTTTTTTCAGTTGGGTTGTTCAATGAAACCTCATTCTTATTTGGCCGTTCGTGCTGAGCGTAGCGGCGGTTCTTTGCCGCGAAGTCGAAGTATGAATGACAAAAGCAAATCAACTTCGCGGGGTGCGGCCCCGCACGCCGATTACTTTCTTTTGAGGGGCAAAAGAAAGTAACTAGTTGCCGGTCTACCGCCGGCGGTTTTGAAGTTGATTTTGATTGTTGGGTTACGCTGCGCTCAACCCAACCTACGTACTACATTCAGTACGAACAGCCTATGCTATCGTGCTACCAGCGGAAACGCCCCCGGATTCCTGATCGACTCAACCGCCAGATCCACATCCAGTTCCGGCCAGTACAAATGATGGGGCTGCGGCAATTCGACGTGCGTCAACTTGCCGATGGGTGCTTCGGCAAACCAGGGAAAATCCTTGAATGAAACAAACAACTCTTCATCTCCGAGCAGGAGCCAGAATCCTTGCCGGGAGACATTGGTTACTTCAGCCTCCGAAGTGCTGCTGCCAAGCTGTGCGTATGTCATGTTCATGCTCCTCGATAAGCGTTTGCGCCTGCCGTAGCGTCTTTGCGCTCAGGCCGATATTCTGCGCGAGCGCGATTTGCGGCTCCATCCAGAATTTGGCTTCCCCTTCGGCATGATTGACATGCACATGCAGCCGGGACTCTTCACGAGAGAAGAAAAAGAAACGAAACCCGTGCGCGCAGAAAACGGTAGGTGCCATGCGGCCATGATAGCACCCGTGAACCGTCTGGCGGAACTGCCTGCTCTGACTGCGTGGGCACAAAATACGTGCCCACCCTACGATTGTTTCCCTGCCCAATCCCTCGCAAACTGCCACCCCACCCTGCCACTCCTCGACCCCCGCTGAATACTCCATTGCAAAGCCTCATGCCGCGCGGCTTCATCAAACTCGGCAGTCACGCCGAAATACCGCAACCAGTGCGCGACGATGTCGAGGTACTCATCCTGTGAAAACGGATAGAACGACACCCACAGACCGAAGCGCTCCGACAGCGAGATTTTTTCCTCGATGCTTTCCCCCGGATGGATCTCGTCGCCTACATATTTCGTTGCGAGATTGTCCTGCATCGATTCCGGCATCAGGTGACGGCGGTTGGAGGTGGCATAGATCAGCAGGTTGTCGGAGAACGCCACCAGCGAACCGTCGAGTGCGGCCTTGAGCACCTGATAACCCGGCTCCTCGGCATTGAACGACAGGTCGTCGCAATACAGGATGAAACGCTCGGGCCTGCCCGCGACCAGTGCGATGATATGCGGCAGATCGGCCAGCGCCGGTTTGCCGACTTCGATCAGACGCAGTCCGTCCGCTGCAAATTCGTTGAGCAGCGCCTTGACCAGCGAGGATTTGCCGGTGCCGCGCGATCCGGTGAGCAGCACGTTGTTGGCAGGACGCCCTTGCACAAACTGTTTGGTATTCTGGCTGATGATCTGCTTCTGCCTGTCGATACCGAGCAGGTCGGTCAGGCCGATGCGATGCGGGTGCGTCACGGGAGCGAGCCTGCCCTGCTCCCAGCGGAACGCATTCGCGGCATCCCAGTCCGGTTCGATGGAAGAAGAGGATGGCAACAGGCGTTCAAGCCGATCCAGCAGCGCGTTAGCCTTTTCAAACAAGTTATCAGTGGTTGAGTTCATTTTCCTGTTCCAAACATAGTCGGTTGGTAGTGTACAAATTGCCGCGGATTACGCCGCCAGAGGCCGAGGCCGCGAAATGCCAAAACCCTGTGCAAAATCGATACCGATTTCTCTCAGACTGGCAATTGTTTCTTCGTTCTCGACCATTTCCGCGATGGTTTTGACGCCGATCTTTTTTGCGACCCTGTTTATCTCTTTTACCTTGGCGAGTTTCAACGGATCCTGAAGAATACCGAGAATTACGCTGCCGTCGATCTCGAGGAATTCCACCTGAAAGCCGCGAATCAGATCAAACAAAACCCTGTCCCGGCCGAAGCCGGTAAGCGCGACACGGCAGCCGGACTGCCTGACCTGCCGGGAAAATTCGGCCACATCCTCGGTTCTTGAGGCCAGTTCCGAGTCCGATATCTCAAAGCACAGTGCGGTACCGGGTACACCATATTCCAGCAGCGTTAGATGCAGAAATTCCGGGAAGCCCCGGTCGGCTATGGTAGCTTCGGACACGTTGATGAAGAACATCGTATTTTCCTGTTGCGCACTGCGCGGCATTTGACGGGCAACCCATTCAGCTACATGCTGTACCACCCACCGGTCCAGGTGCGGCATGAGTCCGTATTTTTCGGCAAGCGGAAAGAATGTACCGGGCGGCAGCATGCTTCCCTCTTCCTCATTCAACCGAACCAGAATTTCATAGTGCCCGGCCCCGTCTGAATTGGCCTCCAGGGGAGTGATCAACTGGCAAAAAAGACTGAATTCGCCATTCTCGATTGCCATCCTGATCATTCCTGAATCATGTTGTCCTGTAATTTCTTCGGTGAATGCGTCGACAAACAGGTTTTGATCAGCCGATGATTCATCCCTGACCGCTAGCCGAGCGTCTTCCGGCTCCGTGATGTCGTTGATCATCATATAAAAACCGCTAACCTTACCATCTTGTTCAAACTGGGGTAGATGTTCAACGGCCAATCTGTAGACCGTGCCATCCTGCATTTTCTGCATCCGTTCATAATGCACACCATGTCCGTCCAGAGCCTGGCGGACCGCAGTCGCGGTTTCCTGGTAGACCTTGGTGCCCAGCACATCGCGCATATGCCTGCCATTGATCTGTTCTGGCCGCAGGTGCAGCCAGTCCAGAAAGGCCCTGTTGCAGTATTGGCAACGCCCTTCTCTATCCACGAACGCAACCATGGTCGGCAATACTTCGTCGATCAAATGCAATCTGGGTTTGCTGGCGGCAATTGCTTTCTCAGCCGTTTTACGACGTTGCGTTTCGCGTTCGAGCTTGGCTTTTACCGCCGACAGTTGCGCGGTGCGGCGCGTGACAGTCCACTCGGCATGCGACCTGCGTGTTGCTTCCGCAAGTATCGCGGCCACCAGAATCCCGGCCAGAAATGTGATCCATTGCGGGCCAAGCTGGGTAAAGTAGATTGCAAAGACGAGAACGGTGGCGGTAATTATGACCGCTACAGCCGAGATGAATGGTCGAACGGCACGAAATAGCTTGCGGCCTATCATTTACGCTCCTCTCTGTCCCGCGTACAGGCCTGCTGCGGGAACATCTACACCGTACAAGGTGAATTGTGCGTGTGACTATAACTCCATTTTGCGGAACAAGCGGGCCATCCGCAACACCGATAACTAACTCCGGTAACTGGCGTTGATCTTCACGTAGTCGTACGAGAAATCGCAGGTCCACAGCGTGGCATTCGCCGCGCCGCGATCCAGCACCACGCGAATGGTGATGTCACTCTGCTGCATGACTCGCTGGCCGTCTTCTTCGCGGTAACTGGTCGCACGTCCGCCATGCTCGGCGACCAGCACCTCGTCGAGGTACAGTTTGAGCGCGGCGACATCCAGATCATCCACGCCCGCATAACCGATCGCGGCAAGGATACGGCCGAGGTTCGGATCCGAGGCGAAGAATGCGGTCTTGACCAGCGGCGAGTGCGCGATGGCGTAGCCGATCTGTTTGCATTCCGCTTCATCCTTTCCTCCCTCGATCCGCACCGTGATGAATTTGGTCGCGCCCTCACCGTCACGCACGATGGCTTGTGCCAGGTGTATCGCGACCTCGGTGATGGCTGATTGCAACGCCTTGCAGGCTTTGTTGTCTGCGGATTTCACTTCGGGCAGAGGGGATTTTCCGGTGGCGATCAGCATCAGCGCGTCGTTGGTGGAGGTGTCGCCGTCCACGGTGATGCAGTTGAACGAGCGGTCGCTGGCCTCGCGTACCATCGTTTGCAGCAACGGTTGCGCAATCGCCGCGTCGGTGGCGATATAACCGAGCATGGTCGCCATATTGGGGTGGATCATGCCCGAGCCCTTGGCGATGCCGGTAATGGTAACCAGCACGCCATCTATCGACACTTGCCTTGAAATCGCCTTGGCGACGATGTCGGTGGTCATGATCGCATTGGCAGCATCGTACCAATTGTCGGCACGCATGTTCGCCACAGCAGCGGGCAGACCGCTGCCGATCTTTGCGACAGGCAGCGGCTCCATGATCACGCCGGTGGAGAACGGCAATATCTGCGCTGCCTTGCAGCCCAGCAGGCCCGCCAATGCCGCGCAGGTAGTGCGCGTGTCCTGCATGCCCTGCTCGCCGGTGCCCGCATTGGCATTGCCCGTGTTGACCAGCAGCGCGCGGATCCCGTCCGAGCCTGCAACCGCTGCCTGGGCGAGATACTCGCGCGCGACGATTACCGGCGCGGCGCAGAAACGGTTCCTGGTGAACACGCCGGCAACCCGTGCGCCCTCGCACAACTGCATCACCAGCAGATCCTTGCGATTTTCGCGCTTGATGTTCGCTGCCGCGATGCCCAAAGAAACGCCCGCAACGGGCAACAGCTGTGCCGCAACGGGCTGGGTCAGGTTGACTGGCATAGAAAACTTCCTAGTAGGGTGTTGAAAAACGTAGCGAGCGACGGCAGAACAAGGCGCTAAAGGGCGAAAAAGCGGAATTTACATTTGAGTAAATGAGCATTTTGAGCCTTTTAGCAACGTAGTTATGCCGAGCGCATAACCAACCACTTGGCAACAGTTTTAGGTTGCTTAGTGGGATGGCTAGTTGTTTCATCAGTAGTTTTTCAACATCCTACTAATAGCGGCCGTGGGTTTTATAGATGTAGTTGCTCAGCTCTGCGGATTGGCTGTTCACGCGCCGCACGATGCCATGCACATTGCGCACCACGCCGCGCATCACCTTGTAGACGATCATCGGGTGGGAATTGATCAGCTTTTCAAAATCCGATCTTGCCATGCTCAACACTTTGGTTTTTCCGACCGCGTACAGCGTCGCGCTTATATCGGAGGCTGCTCCACCGACGAAGGTGATGATGCCTGCCAAATCACCCGGTTTAAGCACATGAATAATGGATTCTTCGTGGCCGCTTGCTATCCTCACTTCGATATCGCCATGCGCCAGTATGTACAGATTGTCCGCTTGCTGGTCTCCCGGCTGGACGATTTTCTCGCCGGACTTGTAGTCCTGAACCTCGAATAGTCCTTCTATAATTTCAACTTCTGCATCACTCAGCTCTTCGGTGATCGTCGAGTTGCGCAGCGTATCCTTCACTAGTGACATTTCATGCTCCTTCGCGAATTAGCTCAACCTGCCATGGCACTGCTTGTATTTCTTGCCCGACCCACAGGGACAGGGATCATTGCGCCCCACCTTCTGTCCGCTGCGCACAAACGGTTTATGTTCTTCGCCAGTTGACCCCTCCTCGCCAGATTCGCCCAGTGCCTCGTCGTAATCGGCATGATGATACTGCACGTTTTCCGGTGCGGGCGACGCTTCGACCACCTCGACATCCGACTCGCCGCGCACTTGCACGGTCATCAATATTTGCGTCACTTCAAGCTTGATCGCATCCAGCATCGAGGAAAACAACTCGAACGCCTCGCGCTTGTATGCCTGCTTCGGATCCTGTTGCGCATAACCGCGCAAATGGATGCCCTGGCGCAGATGATCCAATGCGGACAGGTGTTCGCGCCAATGCACGTCCAGGCTTTGCAGCATCATCGCGCGTTCGTAATGATGCATGACCTCGGCGCTCACCGCCTCGACCTTGGCCTGATATTGCTGCTGCGCGATCTCCCTGATGCGCACGCGCAGCGCTGCTTCATTGAACGCCTTGTCCTCTTCCAGCCACTGCACCAGCGGCAGCTCCAGGCGAAAATCGGCAGCCAGTTTTCTTTCCAGCGCCGGCACATCCCATTGCTCCTCCATGGAGTGCGGCGGAATGTACTGGCTGATGGTATTTTCCAGCACGTCCTCGCGCATCGCCCGGATGGTTTCGGTAATATCCGCGCTTTCCAGCAACTCGCTGCGCTGTTGATAGATCACCTTGCGCTGATCGTTGGAAACATCGTCGTATTCAAGAATCTGTTTGCGCATATCGAAGTTGCGGGCCTCGACTTTGCGCTGCGCATTCTCGATTGCGCGCGTCACCCAGCTGTGCTCGATCGCCTCGCCTTCAGGCAACTTGAATTTGTTCATGATCGCGGTAACGCGATCTGAGGCAAAAATACGCAGCAACGGATCTTCCAGCGACAGGAAGAAGCGGCTTGAGCCGGGGTCGCCCTGGCGGCCGGAACGGCCGCGCAGCTGGTTGTC
>DIYV01000202.1:0-11166 GCA_002429165.1 Gallionella sp. UBA6045
TCCTCGATGCCGGTCGCGATCGCGAAGATGTTCGGGTCGAAGATGATGTCTTCCGGCGGGAACCCGACCTTGTTCACCAGGATGTCATAGCTGCGCTTGCAGATATCGGTCTTGCGCTGGTAGGTGTCGGCCTGGCCCTGTTCGTCGAACGCCATCACCACCGCTGCCGCGCCGTAGCGGCGTACCAGCGTGGCATAGTGAATAAAATTCTGCTCGCCCTCTTTCAGCGAAATCGAGTTGACGATGGCCTTGCCCTGCACGCATTTCAAGCCCGCCTCGATCACATCCCATTTGGACGAATCGATCATCAGCGGCACTTTGGATATGTCCGGTTCGGAGGCGACCAGGTTCAGAAACTTCACCATGGCCGCCTGCGAGTCCAGCATCGCTTCGTCCATGTTGATGTCAACCACCTGCGCCCCGCCTTCGACCTGGTTGCGCGCCACATCGAGGGCCTGGGCGTAATCGCCGGAAAGGATCAGCCGCGCGAACATCTTCGAGCCGGTGACGTTGGTACGTTCGCCGACATTGACGAACAGCGTATCGTCGCCGATATTGAACGGCTCCAACCCGGACAGGCGGCACCTGGGTTCGATGTGGGGAATCTTGCGCGGCGGCACATCGCGCAACGCATCGGCGATGGCCTTGATGTGCGCGGGCGTGGTGCCGCAGCAACCGCCCGCGATGTTGAGAAAGCCGCTGGTGCCAAACTCTTTCACCACACCGGCCGTGTATTCCGGGGTCTCGTCGTAGCCCGTTTCCGACAATGGGTTGGGCAGGCCGGCATTGGGGTGCGCGCTGACATACACGCTGGTCACGCGCGACAATTCTTCCAGATAGGGACGCATCAGATCGCCGCCCAATGCGCAATTCAGCCCGATCGACAGCGGCTTGGCATGGCTCAGCGAATTCCAGAACGCCTCGGTGGTCTGGCCGGACAGCGTGCGCCCGGAGGCGTCCGTTATCGTTCCGGAAATCATGATCGGCACGCGCACCTTGTGCTGTTCGAAATACTGCTCGATCGCGAACAACGCGGCCTTGGCGTTGAGCGTGTCGAAAATGGTTTCCACCATCAGGATGTCCGCGCCGCCGTCGAGCAGCCCGCGTATCGCCTCGGTATAGCCGCTCACCAGTTCATCAAAGCTGATATTGCGGAAGCCCGGATCGTTCACGTCCGGCGAGATCGAGGCGGTCTTGGTGGTCGGTCCCAATACACCCGCGACGAAGCGCGGCTTGTCCGGTATCCTGGTCTCGAATTCATCGCACACGCCGCGAGCCAATTTAGCCCCGGCAAAATTCAGCTCGTAAGCCAGCGCTACCATGTCGTAATCGTCCAGCGATGCCGCGGTGGAATTGAACGTGCAGGTCTCGATGATGTCCGCACCCGCCGCCAGATACTCCGCGTGTATGCCGCGAACGATGTGCGGCTGGGTCAGCAGCAGCAGGTCGTTGTTGCCTTTGACATCGACAGGGTGATCGGCAAAGCTCCTGCGCTCGACGTTGCAGTCTGCAAAATCCTTGGGGTAATCACCATACAGCAGCGTGCCGCGATAATGTTCCTCGGTCAGCCTGTAGCGCTGAATCATGGTGCCCATCGCGCCGTCCAGGATCAGGATGCGCTGTTGCAGGAGTTTTTCGATACGGTGAGGCGTGTGACTCATAATGCCCTGCTCAGATAATGAGCGCGAATTTTACCATGCGGACATATTTGCGGCTCAGAGATTCAGTCTGCGATACTGCACCGCCTCGGCGATATGCCTGGCTGAAATGGTGTTCACACCTTCCATGTCAGCGATGCTGCGCGCCACCTTGAGCACGCGATGATAGGCGCGTGCAGACAAGTTGAGGCGGCTGATGGCTTGTTGCAACAACGCGATACCTTGTGCGTCGGGCGTGCACAACGAATCAATCTCGGTGACTGAAAGTTGCGCGTTGGATTTGTCCTGGCGCGCAAGCTGGCGTTGGCGCGCGATCTCGACGCGCGCCTGTATCTCACTGCTGGCTTCACCATCCGCCTTTTTGACCAGGTCCTCCTGCGGCACGGCGGGCACTTCGATCTGGATGTCGATACGGTCCAGCAACGGCCCGGAGATCTTGCTGCGGTAGCGTGATATCTGATCCGGCGTACAGCGGCATTTGCCGTTGTAGTGACCGAGATATCCGCACGGGCAGGGGTTCATCGCGGCGATCAATTGAAATTGCGCGGGGAAATCGGCGCGGCGCGCGGCGCGGGAAATGGTGATGCGGCCCGATTCCATCGGCTCGCGCAATACTTCCAGCACGCTGCGGTCGAACTCCGGCAACTCGTCAAGAAACAGCACGCCGTGCAACGCCATGGAGATTTCACCCGGGCGCGGATTGCTGCCTCCGCCGACCAGTGCCACGCCGGAAGCAGTGTGGTGCGGCGCGCGATATGGGCGCGTCTTCCACTTTACCACATCGAAATTGCCATCCAGCGATTGCAGTGCCGCGCTCTGCAGCGCCTCGGCCTCGGTCATTTGCGGCAGGATGCCGGGGAAGCGTGCCGCGAGCATGGATTTTCCGGTGCCCGGCGGTCCCATCATCAACACACTGTGCCCGCCTGCGGCGGCGATCTCCAGCGCACGCTTGGCCTGCGTCTGTCCCTTCACTTCGCGCATGTCCGGATAGTGCGGTGGTATGGTTTGCGGCTGGCTGACATAGGGCGCAATCCGTTCCCGCCCGGTGAGGTGAGCCGCCACCTGCAACAGCGATCGCGCTGCATACACGGTTGCATCTTCCACCAATGCGGCTTCGGCGGCATTCGCATGCGGGAGGATAAAGGCGCGGCCGCTGCTCACGGCGCGGTAAGTCATCGCCAGCGCGCCGCGTATCGCGCGCAGTTCGCCGGTCAGCGCGAGTTCCCCGGCAAACTCGTAATCATCCAGGTGGTCGGACGGAATCTGTCCGGTCGCAGCGAGTATGCCGAGCGCGATGGGCAGATCGAAGCGCCCGCTTTCCTTGGGCAGGTCGGCGGGAGCAAGGTTGACGGTGATGCGGCGCGCGGGAAAATCGAACTGGCAGTTTTGCAGTGCGGCGCGCACGCGATCCTTGCTTTCTTTGACTTCGGTTTCCGGCAGACCCACGATCGTGAAGTTGGGCAGGCCGTTGGCGATGTGCACCTCGACGGTGACGAGAGCCGCCTCCATGCCCGAAAGTGCGCGGCTATATAGAACCGCGAGACTCATGCTTATGAGGGGGTTTTGTTGCGTTGTGCTTCCAGCTCCACGACACGCGCTTCCAGTTCGGTCAGCTTTTCACGGGTACGCGCCAGCACCTGGGCCTGCACATCGAATTCTTCCCGGGTCACCAGATCGAGTTTGGCAAAACCCTGTGCGAGCAGGGCACGGAAGTTTTTTTCGATGTCTTTGGCGGGACTGCTGTTGGCGGCCTCGCTTAACTTGGCTGAAATATCTTCAAAAATCTTTGCGTTCAGCATGGTGTTACTCCAATGGATTTGTAATGCCGGTCAGTGTAGCAAAATTCGCCATACCAGGAAGCTTCAGCGCGATAACTGCGCGCTGCACCCAGACGGTGCGCCATGATTTCAGCATGCCAGCAATTGGTGCGCAGATATATTGCGGTCGTCAGAAGGAATAATTAATTGATTGTTTATTATTGATAAATATCTTTGGCACGCATTCTGCTGTTAGTCACGTGCGGATTCAATGTCATCCCGCTTTCTAACTTAACCATAAAGGAACACATCATGATGAAAAGCAAACTTCTGAACTCGTTGATTTTGGCAGCATTGGCTTTACCCGGTGTGGCGATGGCTGCGGATGTCTCGCCATTTTCCGGAAATGTAAGCTTGACCACCAATTATTTGTATCGCGGCATTTCGCAAACCGCTGCCAAGCCGGCCATCCAGGGCGGTTTTGATTATGCGAATCCGAATGGCTTTTATGTCGGCACATGGGGTTCCAATATCAGCTGGATCAGCGATGGTGGAGTCGCCAGTGGCGCCAGCCTGGAACTGGATACCTACGCCGGATACAGGGGTAGTTTTGCCACGGACTATAGCTATGACGTGGGTTTCCTGCGCTACAACTATCTTGGCTACTATGCTCCTGGCGCGATCAAGGCTGATACCAACGAAATCTACGGCATGATCGGCTGGAAGTGGCTGACACTGAAATATTCCGATGCTTTGGGCGATACCTTCGGCGTGTCCAACGCCAGCGGCACCAGCTATATCGACTTGAGCGGAAGCTACACACTGGAAGAATCAGCCATCACATTGGGCGCCCACTATGGCAAGCAAACCTATAAAGGATCTACAGCCGATGCACTTAAGGCCCTTAGCCTTGATCCAACCTACTCGGATTACAAACTGAGTGCTTCCAAACCCTTTGGCAGTTACGTTTGGGGGTTGGCATATAGCTCAACCAACGCCACAAAGGGTGGATTTTACACTGTTACCCAAGCGGATGGTTCAACCACCGATCTCGGCAAAAGTACTGTAGTGCTGTCTGTTTCCCATTCAATGTAATGAATTACCGGGCGGGAATCATCCCGCCCACACAAAGGAGAAAGCTATGAAGATGGTCGTCGCTATCATCAAGCCGTTCAAGCTGGACGAAGTGCGTGAAGCCCTTTCCGCCATAGGCGTGCAGGGCATCACCGTCACCGAAGTCAAGGGCTTTGGCCGGCAAAAGGGGCACACCGAGCTGTATCGCGGTGCGGAATATGTGGTGGATTTTCTGCCCAAAGTAAAACTGGAGGCTGCTGTCAAAAGCGAAATGCTCGATCGCGTCGTCGAAGCGATCGAGAAGGCGGCCAATACGGGCAAGATCGGCGACGGCAAGATTTTTGTTTCCGACCTTGAACAAGTCATCCGCATCCGCACCGGTGAATCCGGCGTTGAAGCGTTGTAAGGAGAAACACATGAAAAAATTATTTGCACTCTTTACGCTGTTGGCTATGTTGTCTGGCATGTCTGCCATGGTCTATGCCGATGATGCCGCTCCGGCAACTGCTGCTCCGGCTACGACCATGGCTCCTGCTGCAGCTCCGGCAGCCCCTGCACCCGCTCCTGTCGCCGCTGCGCCTAAATTGGATAGCGGTGATACCGCGTGGATGCTAACTTCGACCGCTTTGGTGCTGTTGATGACCATTCCCGGCCTGGCACTGTTCTACGGCGGCATGGTTCGCAAGAAGAATGTCCTGGATACCATGATGCAAAGCTTTGCCATCACAGCTCTGGTTACCGTGATATGGATGGTGGCGGGTTATAGCATCGCCTTCGATACCACGGGTATGGCGAAGGGGGTGACCAACTTCTATTCCTTCTTTGGCAGTCTGAACAAGTTATTTTTATCGGGCGTTAACATGGATAGTCTGACAGGCACGATACCGGAAACGGTGTTCATGACCTTCCAGATGACTTTTGCGATCATCACTCCGGCGCTGATCACCGGCGCTTTTGCCGACCGCATGAAGTTCTCCACGATGTTGGTGTTCATGGCACTGTGGTCCTTGCTGGTTTATTCGCCGATCGCGCACATGGTTTGGTCCGGTGACGGTGGATTCCTGTGGGATATGGGCGTGCTGGACTTCGCCGGCGGTACTGTGGTGCATATCAACGCCGGTGTGGCAGGCCTGGTTACTGCCCTGGTGCTTGGCCCTCGTCTGGGCTACGGCAAGGAACCCATGGCTCCGCATAACCTCGTGTTGACCGTGATTGGTGCGGCGTTGTTGTGGGTGGGTTGGTTCGGCTTCAACGCGGGTTCCGCTGTTGCGTCCGGCGGTCGTGCCGGTATGGCCATGGCTGTTACCCAGATCGCTACCGCCGCTGCAGCCCTTGGCTGGATGTCCGCTGAGTGGATCTTCAAGGGCAAACCCAGCGTGCTGGGCATCGCCTCCGGTGCTGTCGCCGGCCTGGTTGCGATCACTCCCGCTTCCGGTTTTGTCGGACCCGTGGGCTCGCTGGTCATCGGTCTTGCGGCTGGCGTGATCTGCTTCTGGGCAGCTACTTCGCTGAAGCACATGATCGGCTACGATGATTCGCTGGATGCATTCGGCGTACACGCCATCGGCGGTATCGTTGGTGCGTTGCTTACCGGCCTCTTTGCGGTGGAATCCATCGGCGGAACGGCCGGCAGTATGGGTCAGCTGTTCATCCAGGCCAAAGGTGTGGCAATCACCATCGCATACACCGCCGTGATGACATACATCATCCTCAAGGTGCTGGATATGGTTATGGGTCTGCGCGTTACCGAAGAACAGGAACGCGAAGGTCTGGACATCGCCCTGCACGGAGAGCGTGTGGAATAACTTAACGAAGCCAAACGGGTACCGCAGGTGCCCGTTTGCGATCTCCAAGATAGAAAACTCCCCGAAGCGCAACGCTTCGATTCAGGGCACCGTAAGGTGCCCTCTTTTTTTAACTTTGGAAAGCAGTTGTCGTGATTACAGCCTAGCAAGTGAATTTAAGCCGGACTGCCAGCTTTTCGCACGAAGCCCGTTGATTAAGGACTCCTTGTCGCGCGAGACCGGCAGATAGTTTGCGCTATACATTTAAACTTTGCGAGCATAGAAGTCGCGAGGAAATAGTGCAATTTGACTGTTCCATTGCCGTGCAAAAGAATCGCTGGGAGACACTTCGGAGAAAGGGAGCAGCCGACTCAGATACCGCGAGTTGTGTATCCCGAAGGGTCAACATCAGTGCCACACTCCCTGCGCTGATTGATTCCCCGGCGGGGAAGTGGTTGCTTGTCTGGATTGGGGTTGGCTATGATATTTCTGCGGCAGGAAAGCTTACGCAATCACGGGCATTGCATAAACAAATGTAACGTTCCGTACACCATCCAGTCTGGCATCGGATGCTGGATTCCTGGATCAGAAATCCTGGAATTCGAGGATAGGATGACTATTGCCGGTGGTGACTAACTCTACCAAAAAACATCGTCCGGTTACTTCACGACGCCATTCAGCGAGGCCTTTAGTCTGGCTCCAGGCTTGAAAGCAGGAACCCTGGTTGCTTTGAGCGCCAGTGTTTGTCCTGTTTTTGGATTGCGGCCGATGCGTGCAGAACGCTCGCGTACATCGAAGATACCGAAACCCTTCAAATTGATTTTCCCGCCCTTCTCCAGGGTGTCGCTGATGATCTCGATCAGCGCCAGAACGTTCTGATCCGCCTCCGCTTTGGTGCTTCCTGTTTTGGCAGCCAATACGGCGATGAGTTCTTTTCTGTTCATGTTTAACCCCAATTAAAAAGTGGCTGTGCTATGCGGTGCTAAAGTTTGCCTTCCGGATTTTCAAGGGTGTTACAGTGGTTTGCCTGATACGGGAGACAGGTTTTCAGTGGCTGAATGATTAATGGAAGTTGTCAGTAACGGCCGTTAATACGATAAACATAATTAGTCAGTTCTATATTCTCGGCATTCTTGCGCCTCGCCACACCGTGTACATGTTGTATCAAATTGCGCATCACGCAATAGACGATGGATGGGTGCGTATGCAGCAAAGATTCCAGCCTGGAACGTTGCAATAACAGGACAGCACTTTTCCTCAGGACTGTTATCCGGGCACTGATGTCCACGATGTTGCCGCCAATAAAGCTGATGATTCTGGCCAAGTCGCCCGGCGCCTTGAGATGAAGCAACACCGATTCGTTACCCACCATTGCATTGACTTCGACGTCCCCTTCAACCAGGATCATCAGGGCATCTTTTAATGAGTCGTCCAGTTCGGCAACCAGTTCGCCGACCTCGAAATACTGAATGGTGAAAAGACTGGCAAACACATTGACTTCAAAGTCACGTAAATTCTCCACCAGCCTGCTGTTGTGCAGCGCCCTCAGAATCAATTCATCCGGGATCATCAAATAGTCCATAGTGCGCATAGCTGCGAGAGCATGACTATACTGCATATCAGTCTGGTTAATTTCCATGATGTTCATCCAAATAATTTGTAGTTTGAAATAAATATTTTCACTAATCATTAGGGCTGGATTCGACCATATTTATCTCAATACCCAGCTCACCGCAGCAAGTAAAAAAACAGCAATCAAGCGCAGCAATTCGAACGATAAATTTTTGAACTTGCGCTTCGGCATGCCTTGGTTATTCCCCACGAAAAGTCTGTAAATGCCTTGTCTCTGCCAACCCTGAAATAAGCAAGTTTGATGCCCAATTAAATTTGGCACTTGCACCATGGTTTTTTTATCTCATGTTCCCCGCCATAACTTGCAACCGATGCGGGTAATAGCCAACGGGTAAGCCGAAAACGCCATGTTGGCGTGCGCATGCGAACGTCATGCCTACTGCTGGCAGGTTTGAGGTGAACACCGGTTTGGCAGGCTGCGCATGGAACTAATCGCACCAATATCATGCGCAGCGCACGCATATGTAGCGCCGGCTACACTTGTTGCGTATAGAAATATCTACCTGATTCCGGCAGCCGGACGACGTTGAACATCCACGCCACGCGCGACATTCAATCAAAACCGGCCCGGATTTCATGCTGGTTGGTTTAGCTGCCGCTGTTTTAAATAATTCCCGAATAACAGTCTGGCGCGCTTATTGCTGCTTGTGCTCATTACTGCTTGTCATTGGAATGGTGCGGAACCCAGATTGAAACGAATCCTGATCATTGATGATGTAAGAGACCGCGCCGCCTGGTTGAAGGCCAGCCTCGAGCTGGCCGGGTTCGATGTCGTCGGACTATTGGCCTGGGAGCAGGTGGACGAACATTCGATCCAGGCGGCACTGGCCGATGTGATCATCATGGATGCCGATGCGCCGGGGCGGGATACGCTGGAGCAGATCAGCCTGATGTCCACCACATTGGAAAAACCTGTGGTGGTGTTGAGCGCACAGAAAGACCAGCGCAGTATCCAGGAGGCTATGCGCGCCGGCGTCAGCGCGTACGTGGCGCATTCGATCCAGGGTGAAGATTTGAGCGGCATCATTCACGTGGCCGCCGCCCGTTTTGCAGAACACAAAAAACTGCGCGACGAATTGAAGGAAGCGAAGAGCCAACTTGTAGAGCGCAAGTTGGTGGATCGCGCCAAGGCGATCCTGATGGCGGATCACGGTTATAGCGAACCGGATGCGTACAAGCGTATGCGCAACATGGCGATGAGCAAGGGCAAGCGAATTGCGGAGATTGCCGAGGCCATAATTATGGCCAAGGAGTTGAGTGCCTGAATGTTGCTATTTGAGTGCACAGCCGCAAGAAAATGCACCAAAGCGTTGCGGCTGGTGTGGTTCGCCGCATGGATTCACGATCAGCAATACTTGGCGATACCGCTTGATATTTGGTGTTTCAGCCGTTATTGGATTTTTGGCACAGCTCTTGCAATGTAGTTTGCAGTAACCGGATCAATGGCGGTCCGGCACATGTTTGAAAGGACAAGGGCGTCCCGCTGCGTAAACGCGCAGCCGGACGCCTTTTTATTTTGCATTTTTTATCTGGGGAGCGATGCGATGAACGATGAATTCACAAACAGCCGGAGGGATTTTATGAAAAATGGAGCAGGTTTATTGGGGGGCGCGGCGCTGATGGCCATGGTGCCGCCGGGTATACGCAGCGCAGCATGGGCGGCAGGCTCGGACGCGCCCGAACTCAAGGAAGTCAAAGTGGGTTTCATCCCGCTGACCGATTGTGCATCGGTGGTGATCGCCTCGGTGATGAAATTCGACGAGAAGTACGGTATCAAGATCATGCCGTCCAAGGAGGCATCCTGGGCAGCGGTGCGCGACAAGGTGGTAAACGGGGAACTGCATGCTGCACATGTTCTGTATGGCCTGGTCTATGGCGTACATCTGGGCATAGGCGGACCCAAGAAGGATATGGCCGTGCTGATGAGTATCAACAACAACGGTCAGGCCATCACCCTTTCCAACCAGCTTAGGGACAAGGGCGCAACTACCGGTGAAACACTGAAAAAACTTATAGACACAGACAAGCGCGATTACACCTTTGCGCAGACTTTCCCCACCGGCACTCATGCGATGTGGCTGTACTACTGGCTGGCCAACTATGGCATCGATCCATTCAGGGACGTAAAGAACATCACCGTGCCTCCCCCGCAAATGGTGGCCAACATGCGCGTCGGCAACATGGACGGCTTTTGTGTGGGTGAGCCGTGGGGCAACCGCGCCATTGCCGACAATATCGGCTTTACGGCGGCCACAACCCAGGACATCTGGAAGGATCACCCGGAGAAAGTGCTGGGAAGCACAGCGGAATTTGTACAGAAGTATCCGAATACCGCCCGCGCAATGATCATGGCAATGCTGGAGGCTTCCAAATACATCGACGTTATGGCCAACCGCCGCAAGGTGGCCGGGATCATCGCCGAAAAATCCTACGTGAACTGTCCGGTAGAGGTGATCGACCAGCGCCTGGAAGGCAAATACGAAAACGGTCTGGGCAAGAAATGGAACGACCCGAATTACATGAAGTTCTATAACGACGGCGCAGTCAATTTCCCTTACCTGTCCGACGGCATGTGGTTCCTGACCCAGCACAAGCGCTGGGGCCTGCTCAAGGAAGACCCGGATTATCTGGCCGTGGCAAAGCAGATCAACCAGATCGAGTTGTACAAGCAGGCTGCCGCGCAAGTCAAAGTGCCGGTTCCCAGGGATGTCATGCGCAGCTCCAGGCTGATCGATGGCACAGTGTGGGACGGCAAAGACCCGAAGAAATATGCAGCCAGTTTCAAGGTGAGAGCGTGATTAAAACGAGGCAGTTATTCTGGGAGAGCGTGCTCCCGCCGTTGTTGGGGATAGCGGTGTTCATCCTGATCTGGGCGCTGGTGTCGCTAACCAGCCCGAATCTGCCCGGCCCGGTCAAGACCTGGGATTCGGCGGTGGTGCTGTTCAGCCACCCGTTCTACCGCAATACGCCGAACGATCAGGGTATAGGCTGGAACATCCTGGCTTCGCTTCAGCGGGTCGGCATCGGCTTCAGCATGGCGGCTGCAATCGGCATTCCGCTGGGCTTCATGATCGGCCGCTTCAACTTCCTCGACAGGATGACCAGCCCCATCGTCAGCATGTTGAGGCCGGTGTCGCCGCTGGCCTGGCTGCCGATCGGCTTGCTGGTATTCAAGGCCGCGAATCCCGCCGCGATCTGGGTGATCTTCATCTCCAGCATCTGGCCGATGATCATCAATACCGCGATG
Source organism: Gallionella sp. UBA6045 (assembly GCA_002429165.1). Classification (GTDB taxonomy): domain Bacteria; phylum Pseudomonadota; class Gammaproteobacteria; order Burkholderiales; family Gallionellaceae; genus Gallionella. The sequence continues at coordinate 11,153 of DIYV01000202.1, forward strand.
GGCGTGCGCCAGTT
>DIYV01000202.1:11444-12423 GCA_002429165.1 Gallionella sp. UBA6045
TTGCCGCAGGATTATCTCAACGTGGCGCGCGTGCTCAACCTGTCCGAATGGAAAGTGTTCACCAAGATATTGTTCCCCGCCACGCTGCCCTACATGCTCACCGGCATCCGCCTGTCCATCGGCACGGCATGGCTGGTGATCGTCGCGGCGGAAATGCTGACCGGCGGCGTGGGCATCGGCTTCTGGGTGTGGGACGAATGGAACAACCTGAACGTCGAGCACATCATCATCGCGATCTTCGTGGTCGGTATCGTCGGACTGTTGCTGGAACAGATGCTGGTGATGCTCGCGAAACGGTTTTCATACTAATGGACATGGCAATGACACCGTCCTCGAATAATGCAACTCACGTAGGGTGCGCTTGCTACTTCGTCATTCCCGCGAAGGCGGGAATCCAGTGGGTTTAAACAAAAGGCATTTATATTTTGCTGGATTCCCGCCTTCGCGGGAATGACGGCTGCAAAGGAACACAAATGAACGCCTCACAAAGATATGTCCTGGTCGAAGACGTGCAGATGTCCTTCGACACCAAACAGGGGCCATTCATCGCGCTCAAGGACATCAACCTCAATATCCGGCGCGGAGAATTCATCACGCTGATCGGCCATTCCGGCTGCGGGAAATCCACCCTGCTTAACCTGATCGCCGGGCTGCTGTTCCCGACTTCCGGCGTGATGATCTGCGCCGAACGCGAGATCGCCGGGCCGGGGCCGGATCGCGGCGTGGTGTTCCAGAATCATTCGCTGCTGCCCTGGCTGACCTGTTTCGAGAATGTCCACCTCGCGGTCGAACGCGTGTTTGGCGCAACCGAGAGCAAGGCGCAACTCGCCCAGCGCACCAGTGAAGCGCTGTCTCTGGTGCACCTGAGCCATGCCGAGCAAAAACATCCGCACGAGATCTCCGGCGGCATGAAGCAGCGTGTCGGCATCGCGCGCGCCTTGTCCATGCAACCCAAAGTATTGCTGATGGACGAACCGTT
>DIYV01000172.1 GCA_002429165.1 Gallionella sp. UBA6045
CGCATCAGTTCGCTGCGGTACTGATCGGCGTTGCCATCTTTCAAGCGTTCGCTGTGCTGACCGCGTTGGGCGTCGGGCGATCCGCGCCGTTCGGAGAACACTAGGGGTCAGAGTGAATTGTTTCAACCCACTGACCTTGGCAGCAATACATGGGGACGGAGCCTCATTCCTTACGCAAAATCACGGGCTCCGTCCCTGAGGTCTACCGGCTCAACACAAGGGGCAGGGTTCCCCGAATTACCTATTGTCATGACGCTCGCGCCCCATGCTGCGGGCATGAAGATTCAATTTCCAACATCAATTACAGCCAACATTGACATGAGAACGTTCGTTCTGTATCTTTGCCGTGATGTCGTTTGATGTTGTTTGCTGTTCTGATTAATGTATGGATTGAGGAGATGCAGATGTCTGATGTAAAGCAGGTTAAATTAACTCCCGATGAGATACGCACCGCCAGAAATGCGGCAGCGGCTGGAAAAACGTTGACCCTGGCCAATAAATTGATGCTCACAGCGAATCAGGCAGCAGCAGTGGCCGCACAGGTAGTTGCAGCCAAACAGATCATCGCTGCTCAAAAAGAGGATGTTGCAAACAAGGCCAGGGCAGCTTATGAAATGGCTGTCGCAAGCAATGCAGCTGCCGAACAGGAATTGAGCGTGGCAAACGAAGCCGGCGCAAAGGCACGCGCGCAGGCCGAGGCGGACAGGCTCGCCAAGATCATTGCTGCACAGGAAGCGGCGGACGCAAAGAAACTTGCGCTGGAACAAGCAAGGCAGCGTGCGCAGGAAGCGGCCGCAGCCAAACTGGCGCAGGCAATCGCCAAAAAAGAAGCGGCAGAACAAGCGGCTGCCATCAAGAAGGCTGAAGCTGAGGCGAAGAAGCTGGCCGCGCAACAGGCAACTGCTGCCAGGCAAGCCGAGGCTGAAGCCAAAAAGCAGGCAACCGCAGCGCTGAAGCAGGCTCAGGCAGAGTCGAAGAAGGCCGAGACAGAAGCCAGGGTGCGCGCCGCGGCAGAAGCCGCCGCATTGAAAAAAGCGGACGCGGAAGCACGCAAACTGGCTGCGCAACAAGCCGCCGCAGAAAAGAAGGCCGAAGCCGAAGCCATGAAGCAAGCCGCACAAGCCGCGGCGGAGATCAAGAAAGCCGAAGCAGAAACCCGCAAGCTTGCCGCACAGCAAGCCGCGGCCGAGAAGAAGGCCGAAGCAGAAACCAGAAAACAGGCCGCGCTGGAACAGGCACTGATCAAGAAAGCTGAAGCCGAGGCTAAAAAGATTGCCGCGCAACAAGCCGCTGCGGAAAAAAAGCTGGCATCAGAGCAGGCCAAAATGGCCGCGCAGGAACTGGCCGCAGCCAGGAAAGTGGAAGTCGAAGCGCGCAAAGCAGCGGCCGCCCAGGCAAGGCTGATCGCACAGCAAGAGACTGCGGCGCGCAAGGCTGCAGCAGCACAAAAGAAAGCCGAAGCCGCCTCCAGGAAAGCCGCATTGGCCCCACCTGAGCCTGTCTGGCCTTTCCCGGTAGAAGAGATCAAGGAAGACAGCGTAATTTAACCGGATGAATCGAAGGGCCACCCCGGAGCAACATGGGGACGAAGCCTCATTCCTTACGCAAAATCAATCTGGCTCCGTCCCCAAGGTCTTACATGCCGGCAATTTCTAGCCGGCGTATCCAATCGACTGCAGTTCCTTGTAAATCTTTTCAGCCAGGCGTGCATGTCCTTCGGCGTTGGGATGCAGGGCATCGCCCTTTAGTTTCGGATCGGAAAGAACGTCGGCAATCGCGTCCTCGATCAGCGGGACATGCTGCGCTTCGGCGACCTTGCGGTAGAAATCAGGCGCGGACAGATTTTGAAAAACGGCGCGCATCGGGCTCGGGTTTGGTGTTGCCAGCAGTACCGACTTCGCCCCGTGTGCCTTGATCAGGGTGAGTATCCGTTCCAGATTGATGATGGTTTGTTGTTCGGGTATGTGACGCAGCATGTCGTTGCCGCCCAGTGTCACCAGCACCAGTACCGGGTTGTGTTGTTCCAGCAGGTTCGGCAGCCGCTGCAAAGCTTGTTCGCTCGTGTCGCCATTTACGCCGCCATTGACCACCACCCACCCGGTTTTGCGCGCCAGCAGGTCAGGCCATGCTTCTTCACGCGTCACGCCGTCACCTTGGGTCAGGCTGTCGCCCAGCGCCAGCACCCCGGCTTCCGGCGGGCAGTGCCTGTTCTTTGGTTTTGGCGGAACATGCGGCGATCAGGACAATTGCGGCAACCAGCAAAACAAACTGCCGCAGGGAGCAATTTCGGGGGATGGTCATCGAAGGATGATCGAAAAACAATGGAGGCGCGGCAGATCGAATGCTGCGATGCAGATGGTCGATCAGGGCAGCACTTCAACCCGGGCAGCACCTGCTGACATTTCGCCGATCACGGCTGCATGGGCAAAACCCTCCTGCGCGAAGATCGCCAACACTTGTTCTACCGCCGCGGGTGAACATGACACCAGCAGGCCGCCGGATGTCTGCGGATCGGTCAGCAACGCTTTTTGCACCGGGGTAATCGTTGCAGCAAGGTTTACGTCATGACCATAGCCCGCCCAGTTGCGCTCGGAAGCACCCGTCACAAAACCGCTTTCCGCAAGTTGATGCACATTTCGCAACATCGGAATTTGCGCCATATTGATGCGGGCCTTCAGTTTGCTGCCGCGCGCCACTTCCAGCAAATGGCCGAGCAGGCCAAAGCCTGTCACGTCGGTGATCGCATGAACGCTCGGAAGGTTGGACAAGGCTATGCCGGGTCTGTTGAGCTGGGTGGTGGTCGCCAGCATCGCGGCATATCCCTCGGCATCAAGCTGGCCTTTCTTCAATGCGGCCGACAAAATGCCCACGCCGAGCGGTTTGCCGAGGATCAGCTTGTCTCCGGCCTGCGCGTCAGAATTACGCTTGACCTTGGAAGGGTGAACCAGTCCCATCACCACCAGGCCGTAAATTGGCTCCACTGAATCGATCGAGTGCCCACCCGCAATGGGAATGCCGGCATCGGTGCAGACAGTCTCACCGCCCTTGATGATTTTTCCGATGATGTCGATGGACAGTTGCTTGATCGGCATCGCAACCAATGCCAGTGCCATGATCGGGGTGCCGCCCATGGCATAGACATCCGAAATCGCATTGGTTGCGGCGATACGTCCGAAATCAAATGGATCGTCAACGATAGGCATAAAGAAATCCGTCGTGGCGATCAGTGCCTGCTCATCGTTGAGCTTGTATACAGCGGCATCATCGGCGGTCTCGATGCCGACCAGCAATTGTTCGGGGATCGGAAATCCGCTCGAGGATTTCAGGATCTCGGTCAATAAGCCGGGAGAAATTTTGCAGCCGCAGCCTCCGCCATGAGAAAAGGAAGTCAGCTTGATGTTGTCGGTGTGCAAAGTATCCATGTGTGCCTCTATATTTGAGTGAAACAACTTTCCAGCAATTTCAATAAAGATGCGCGTTCGCGTTCCGGTGCAAAAAGCGGGGCACGGTCGGCGCATTGCGCCTGCAGTCGGCCGTAGAATTTCGGGTCGCCGGCAGCACGTTCAATCAGCTGCGCCAATTTTAAACTATCGCCGGGCGGAAAGTAGCCCGCATATTTTTCGCCCAGCATGCCGCGATTACCCGGAATGTCGCTGGCCAGCACCGGCACGCCGCTGGTGACGGCTTCTATGATCACGTTGGCGCCGCCTTCCATCCGGGAAGTGATGGCCATCAGGTGGCTGCGCTTCAGGCGTTGGCGCGTCGCGGCATGGGATAAATTGCCCAGCCATTGGTATTGCGGGTAGTGCTGTCGGGTCATTTCAGCCAGCCTGCCCAGGGCCGGGTCTAGCGCACTGCCGATATGAATCAGGCGGATCTTTCCCGCCGGCAGAAATTCAGCCGCGTGCATGAAAGTGGCGGGGTCTTTCTCGTTGCGCATGTGGCCTATCATCGTCACGTCAAAATATCGCGACGGAGTTGCGGGATGCTTGTTAATCGCCTTGAGCGACGGTGCGGATTGAAAGACGACCCGGGTCTTGCTGCGCGATACCTGATCGAGCATCTCCAAACCCGCGGGTTGCAACACCACCAGATGCGTGGCCAATTGCAACGAACGCTGCGCATCCGCATCGGCGAGTATGTCCCGGTACAGATCCGTGCCGGTGAGCACGACGATCAGCGGCCGCGCAGGAAAGGCCGCGGAAAACGCGGCAATGGATGGCGCCGAGCGGCGGGCATGCAGTGCTATCATCGCATCACAAGGATGCCCGTCCCATTGCACCGCGATCGATACCCGGTAATCCTTGTGCAGGAAGCGCGACCAGCGCCGGGCGGTTTGCCAATTGCCATTGTTGGCATTGGCCAGTGCGGGGCTGATAATAACGATATGCGGTTTACCCATATAACAATGCCAAAGCTTGCCTCATTTCGAAACGCCTCACCCGCCCAACTGGCCGCGGATCTGCGTGATGCGCGTAATTATACGCTGGCACTGTTTGAGCGCTTTCAGACAGCCGGACTGGATAATCCGGCTCGGCTGCCTTATCTCGCCATCGTCAATCCGCCCCTGTGGGAACTGGGTCATACCGCCTGGTTCGCCGAATGGTTCGTGCTGCGCGAGGCCGCCACGAGCCATCCCGCATCGGCGCAACACCCCTGTTTACTGGATGCTGGCGACCGCTGGTTCGACTCGAACAGCGTCGCCCACGCCACCCGCTGGACACTGGACCTGCCTGATACCGCTGCGATAAAAAGTTATGCAGATAACGTCCTGCAGCGCATTCTGGAAAAACTGGCCCATACCCCGGATGACGCGACCGCGCTGTATCCGTTTCGTCTGGTGTTGGCGCATGAGGATATGCACGGCGAGGCCTTTGCCTACACCCTGCAAACACTGGGATTGACTGCGCCGCCGATTCTGGCGGGAACATCTTTGCCAAAGACGCGGGAATCATCAACCCCACCGCGCGAATTGCACTTCGGGGACGCAACATTCCAGTTGGGGAGCTCCCCCGCCGGGGAATTTGTCTTTGACAATGAGAAGTGGGCGCATCCCGTCCGCCTGCCTGCATTCAGCATCCGCTCAACGCTGGTATCGAACCGGGAGTACCGGCAATTCATCCTGGAAGGCGGCTATGACAAGCTTCAATTCTGGAGCGCGGCCGGGCAGGCATGGCTGGCCAACACGAAACGATACGCCCCGCGTTACTGGCAGCGTGACGGCAAGTTGTGCGAGCGCTACGGAATGACGGTTGCGCTGCCGGATAATGAGCCGGTGCGCCATGTGAGTTTGCACGAGGCACAGGCGTATTGCCGCTGGGCCGGTCGCCGCCTGCCGGGCGAAGCAGAGTGGGAGCTTGCGGCTTTGTCGGGGCGGGCGGCCTTGCCGGGTCAGTCGGCCTTATCCGAACAGCCCGATTTCCGCTGGGGCGATCTGTGGGAGTGGACCAGTTCACCGTTCGATCCCTACCCCGGGTTCACGGCGGACAGGTATCTGGAATATTCGGCGCCGTGGTTCGGCACACACCAGGTGCTGCGCGGCGCGTCATTCGTCACCCGTCCGCGGATGCGCTCGGCGCGCTACCGCAATTTTTTCATGCCTGAGCGGGATGACATCTTTGCCGGGTTCAGAACCTGCGCCCTCTAGTTCATGCGTCACAGGGGTAAGTTGCCCCCTGATCAGGTGACTCGCGCATGGCAAACCATGAACCAATTATCGTCATCGCTCCAGGTGCGGGTCACTTTGAATCCCGCCTGCTGTAGCAGTTGCATAAAATTGTCGGGCGTGTACTTGTAACTGTTCTCGGTATGGATGCGCTCGCCCTGCTGAAAACGGCGCTCACCGCCCTGCCACTGCATCGTAACGGCATGCCTGGCTTCAAGGTACATCTCGATCCGGCTTTGCGCCGTGCTGAAGAAACTGACATGCCGCCACTCGGCGATATTGAAATTCGC
>DIYV01000070.1 GCA_002429165.1 Gallionella sp. UBA6045
TTATTATAGTCACAATGGTCAAGCAAAAAACAATAATTCAAAAATTTTCAAAATGCATTCCATGCACGTTTTCGTTGCTGAGCCCGGCTGCAAGGCAGGCAATTCCGGGATGTTTCAATAATTCCTAACTTTGCCCGCTGCGCAACGCTGCGATACGCTCATCAAGCGGCGGGTGTGTCATGAATATTTTTGCGAAAGCATGACCGCCGGAAATGCCGAAGGCAGCCATCTTTGCCGGCAAGCTGACCTGTTCATGGTTGATTTTCAAACGCTCGAGTGCCGCAATCATTTTTTCCCGCCCGGCCAGTTTTGCCCCGCCCGCATCGGCGCGGAATTCACGCTGGCGCGAAAACCACATCACGATGATACTGGCCAGCACACCCAGCACCAATTGCGCCGCTATTTCCGCAACGAAGGCACCGATGCCGATACCATTCCGGCCATCATTCTTGAGCAACACGCGATCCACGAAGAATCCGAACAGTTTGGCAAAAAATATTACAAAGGTATTCACCACACCCTGGATCAGGGCCAAGGTCACCATGTCGCCATTGGCGACATGGCTGATCTCGTGTCCGAGCACCGCCTCCGTTTCTTCCCTGCTCATGTTGTGCAACAGGCCGGTACTCACCGCAACCAGTGCATCATTGCGATTCCAGCCAGTGGCAAAAGCATTCACATCCGGCGCGTCATAAATCGCAACCTCCGGCATTCCGATACCGGCAGCCTGGGCATGCCGGCGCACCGTTTCAACCAGCCATCGTTCCGTTGGATCAACCGGATTTTCGATGGCCTGAGCGCCGACCATCCGCTTTGCCGACCACTTGGACATGGCCAGCGAAACCAGCGAACCGGCAAAGCCGATCACCGCGGACAAAACCAGCAGCGCGCTGAAGTTGATGCCGCCGGCCTGGTCCAGCCAGCGATCCACGCCCAGCAGCCGCAGCGTGATATTAATCACGAACACCACCGCCAGATTGGTCAATATAAACAGGGAAATTCTTTTCATGTGCTTGTAGTCTCCAATGTAAAACATTACTAGCGATTTACCATGACCGGATACTGGCGCTGTGAATGTTGGGTGCCCGCCTTCGGATTTCAAGCGTTGCTCGCCGTGATAAACTGCAGTGGGTTCGATATCAAAACGGGGGTTAAGTTGCAGGAACTGCTCAATAATCCAGCTGTACAAGCCGGCTTGGCCCCCTTTCTGGTTGCGCTGATTACCGCTGTACTATTCCGGCGTATCAAATTGAGCGGCCTGGCCGTCATCACCGGGTTTGCCGCCACCGTATATCTCGCCAGCGACTTCACCATCGAACCGCTTACCTCCGTGCGCAAAATAGTCCTGTTGGGATTGATCAGCGCGGCGCTCGCCCTGTTGCTCACCTTGTTGAATTTACGCCGGTTTGGTTCGCTGCTTCCGCTGCTCGGCGGGACGGCCGCCATTTGGACGGTGCAACGTATCCTCCAGCAACAACCAACCCAAGCAATATTGCTATGGGGCGCGGGTTGCGCAGCTTATGTCGCGATTCTGGTATTGGGCATGGACAAACTGTCAGACAAAGAACCGCTGCGCGCTGCCAGCGGTGCCAGCGCGCTGGGTATCGGCACCGGCGGCGCGGCGCTGGTCGGCGCTTCCGCCTTGCTTGGACAGTTCGGCCTGGCGCTTGGATCTGCCGCCGGTGCTCACCTGTTGATTCAGATGATCGGCAACAAACCGCTACCGACCGGACGCACATTTACTTTTCCGCTCGCGATGATTGCGGGACTGACCGGTTGCGTAGCTGTACTGAGTGCGCAACTTCCATGGTATGCACTGCCCATCCTTGCCGCTATCCCCTTCGCAGCCTGGTTTGCGCCGCTGCCCAGACTGTCAGTCAGGATGCAAAGCCTGTTGCTCTCCATACTGACATTCGCCTTCGCGGTTGGCGCGATTTACGTGACATGGCGGGTGGCGGGTGACGTGCCATTCTAGTGCCGTAATTTGCGCAGATTTTTTGCGTGGCATTTGGCACAGCATAACTTCAGCTTGATCGCGCCATTTCCCTGATTTCGTCGGATTTGCTTCTACCCCTGGCATCAACGTGCCAGCCCGGCAACCATGGGTTACTTGTTCATGACAATATGACAACTCGCCACATCAAGTGCATAAGTCCGCCAAAAGATTTATGATGGGCAAACCTTATACAGGAGTACTGCCATGAAAGCACCCGTTCGTGTCACCATTACCGGCGCAGCAGGCCAAATCGGTTACGCGACACTTTTCCGGATCGCGAATGGCGATATGCTTGGGCACGATCAGCCTGTCATCCTGCAATTGCTGGATCTTCCCCAGGCTCAGCAAATGTTGCGCGGCGTAATGATGGAACTGGAAGATTGCGCCTTCCCGCTGCTGCAACAAATCATCATCACCGATGACCCCAAGGTCGCTTTCAGGGATACCGAGATCGCGTTGCTGATCGGCGCACGTCCGCGCAGCAAAGGCATGGAGCGCAAGGACTTGATCGAGGCAAACGGCGCGATCTTTTCCGTGCAGGGCAAGCTGCTCAACGAATATGCTGCCCGCCACGTCAAGGTACTGGTGGTGGGCAACCCGGCCAACACCAACGCGCTGATTGCGATGAGGAACGCGCCCGACCTGGATCCGCGCAACTTCACCGCGATGATGCGACTCGACCACAACCGTGCGATCGCCCAAGTCTCACTCAAGCTGTTCCAGCCGATACGGGATATCAAGAAAGTGATCGTCTGGGGCAATCACTCCGGCACACAATATCCCGATCTCGACCACGCAGATATACGCGGCCGTATGGTCCGGGAGCTACTGCCCGACCAGGAATGGGTGGAACGCGAATTCATCCCCACCGTGCAAAAACGCGGCGCGGCGGTGATCGAAGCGCGCGGCTTGTCCAGCGCGGCTAGCGCGGCCAATTCGGCCATCTCTCACATGCACGACTGGATGCTCAGCTCGCACCACAACGACTGGGTGACCATGAGCGTTCCGTCTGATGGCAGTTATGGCATTCCCGAGGGCGTGATCTACGGCTTCCCGGTCACCTGCAAGAACGGGCACTACAAGATCGTTCAGGGACTGTCTATCAGCGCACTTGGACACAAGCACATGGAAGAAAGCTACAAGGAGCTGCTCGAGGAACGCGACCATGTGAAACACTTGCTGGGGTAAACGCGCACACCATTTTCTATGAACGAAAATCTGTTAAATCTGCTGGGTGGCAAAGAATATCTCTACCCAAAAAATCTGGAGGAGCAGTTTCCTCGAGTGCTGAACCGTATCATTGAACTGTGGCATTCAAGCGAAATTGATGATTACTTCACGGATCTGATGATGAATACCCGCGATGTCATCCGACAGGGGTTCCCTGGCGAGGTGGCGTCCGAAATTTTATCATTGAGCACGGTGCACGCCAAATTACGCAGCCAGCAACAGCAGGGCGCTGCCGGGGTTAATGCTCAGAACGACGCGAAAGCATCGAAAAAAACTGCCATCAAACAGCAAGACGCGGCTTGGGCTGCTGCTTGGAACAACGCGGAAGCATCGAAAAAAGCCGCCATCGAACAGCAAGGCTATGCTTTTTCCCCCAGGGGTTTCATCCAGTCAGCCGAAAATGGCGACCGTAATGCCGTTGCGTTGTTCCTGAGCAGCGGCGTGGATATTGATACGTGCGATGAGTACGGCTGGACACCGCTGATGGTATCAACCTTCAAAGGCAAGGAAGAAGTTGCAATCTTTCTCATCCGCAGCGGTGCCAACGTCCATGCCAAGGATACGGCAGGTTACGGGCCGCTGCACTGGGCCGCATTTAACGGTTTCAGCAGCGTAGTGAAACTGCTCCTCGATAAGCGCGCCAAGGTGAACGAACGGAGCAACCATGGCTGGACACCGCTGCTGCAAGCTGCCACACGCGGCCACCTGCTCGCTGCAGGGCAACTGATCGCCGGTGGCGCCGACGTCAATTTCGCCAGCAACGACGGCTGGACACCGCTGCACAAGGCCGCAGCCAACGGTCATACCGAAGTTGTCAAACTGCTGCTCGCCAAGGGTGCGAACCGCGGCACAGAATACCAGGATGGCACAACGCCGCTTAAGCTTGCCATCAAAAACAAGCACAAAGAAATCGAGGCCTTGCTCAGTTCAAAATCATGATGCATCTACTGGCAAAACTGCCAACCATCCCACCAGGCAACCGAAATTGCTTGCCCAGTGGTTGGTTATAGTCGACACACTACATCATTCTTGATTATTGCCTCACCAGCAATCAGTTCGATGTTTGCTGGCAAAATTCGTCGATGAAAAACAAGGAAGTTCAGTTCGATGACTTTCAGTCGCCTGAACCATCACTCTTATCAACGTTTCCCGCCACCGCCAGGTCCCATTCCGCCGCCTGGTCCTATTCCACCGCTTGGTCCCATTCCGCCGCCTGGTCCTATTCCACCGCTTGGTCCCATTCCACCGCCCGGTCCCATGCTGCCTCTTGCCGGAGGATCGCCCGGAAGAGTCACGCCACGTTCCTTGGCACGCACTTTCATACGCTCATGGTGTTCTGCACGGATTTGTTCACGTTCCTGTAAGGTTTTGGCAGAACGCATACGGGCGCGATATTCGTTACGCTCTTGCTGTGTCATCATTTGACTGCCGAATATCCTGTCGCGGGTTCGGGTTTGATCCTGGGTCTTATCCTGAATTTGATCCTTGGTTTGGTCACGATCTTGTAGTCGAGTGCGATCTTGATCGGCCGCCAAAGCAAATCCCGTAGAAAACACAAAGACAGCGGCTAATGCAGACACCATCAAAGTTTTTTTAAACATCATCGTCTCCTTAAAATCGAGGTTGTAGAAATACTCAAGCGCAACCAAAACAACCTCTTGTTTGATAGCACTTAAACTTTCCAAAATAAACCTGTCACATGATTTCTCGTATAACCTAAATAATTATCAACTAAATTCAGCCACTAACAACAGGGTTGAGTTGAATCTTTCAGTGCCTTGTCGTCTAGTTTCAATATTGTTCAGAGTAGATGATCCATTTGTGTTTGTATGTGACATTAATCACAGAACAATATTGAACAACTGGCTGATTCAATTTTGAAGTATCGACTTGGTTCCGAAAGTTTTGTCGGGATGGAGATATGCTTCACTAAAGTTTACCTGCTTCAGCCTCTCACCTAACCCGCATACTCAATGCAGCATCTGATAGCTTTTACCCCCTTGATTCTGCCGGGACAGCCCTCATTTAATAACAGTTAAATAAATGGAGGTCGTTATGTCCACAGTCCGCCCGCCTGCCGTCGCAGGCATGTTCTACGCCGCCGAAGCACAGCAACTTGCGCATGACGTGCAGCAGTTTCTGGCCGAAGCGAGCCCGTTTGATCTGATCCCAAAAGCACTGATCGTGCCGCATGCCGGATATATTTATTCAGGCGCAATCGCCGCCACGGCTTATGCCACGCTTCAACCTATCGCCTCACGCATCCGTCGCGTGGTGCTGCTGGGCCCCACCCATCGAGTCGCGGTGCGCGGTTTGGCGCTGCCCGGCGTGGATGCGTTCGATACCCCTCTGGGCCGCGTGGCGCTGGACACAGCCGGCGCGCACGCCATCGGACATCTGCCGCAAGTCGGCATCAGCGCCGGTGCACATGCGCTGGAGCATTCACTGGAAGTGCAACTGCCGTTCCTGCAAAGCATATTGACTGATTTCACGCTGCTGCCGCTGGCAGTCGGCGTGGCTACCGCCGAGGAAGTCGCCGAGGTGCTGGAGAATGTGTGGGGCGGCGAGGAAACACTGATCGTGATCAGCTCCGACCTGTCGCACTATCTGCCCTACGCCACCGCGCAGCGTGTGGATCAGGCAACCGCGCAATCCATCCTGAAGCTGCAGCAGCCAATTCCGCATGACCAGGCCTGCGGCGGCACGCCGATCAGCGGGCTGATCGTCGCTGCGCAGAAGCACCGCCTTGCGCCTCATTTGCTCGATCTGCGAAACTCTGGCGACACTGCGGGGTCTCATGATCAGGTGGTGGGGTATGCAGCATTTGCATTTACCCCCGCAAATTGAATCTTCAGGAGAAATGAATATGCCAGATCAAAATCAGGATGAACGGGGTGAAGTATTGCTGCCGATTGCACGCGCCGCGATAGCGCGAGTGTTGAACGTGCAGCACACAGCTGATGAATCGGCGCCGTGGCTTGCCGAGCATGGTGCGTGTTTCGTCACGCTCACGCAATTCGGCGAGCTGCGCGGCTGCATTGGCTCGTTGCAGGCTCACCAGCCATTGCTTGCCGATGTAAAAGACAACGCAGTGTCCGCTGCGCTGCGGGATCCGCGTTTTACGCCGTTGAGCGTGGAAGAATTTGATATCACCAGGGTCGAAATTTCGCTGCTCTCGAGTACACAGGCGATAGAGGTTCGCGACGAGGCCGATGCGCTGGCGCAATTGCGCCCCGGCGTGGACGGTATCATTTTTGAATACGGCAGATATCGCAGCACATTTTTACCGCAAGTCTGGGAAAGTCTCGCGCAGCCGCGCCAGTTTCTCGGGATGCTCAGACGCAAGGCCGGGCTGCCCGATGACTTCTGGGCTGAAGACGTGAAACTGTCGCGCTATAGCGTGACCAAATGGAGCGAGCCAGAAAGACATTTTGCCGGGGAACTGAAGGAGCACCAGCATGGATGAGGCTATCAGCATCGCCGAACAATATCCGGCCAAGTACTGGCACAAGCTGGATGACGGGCGTATCCAGTGCGACCTGTGTCCGCGCGACTGCAAGCTGCACGAAGGCCAGCGCGGGGCCTGCTTCGTGCGAGGGCGCGTCAATGACGCGATGGTTCTGACCACTTACGGTCGCTCCTCGGGTTTCTGCGTCGACCCGATCGAGAAAAAACCGCTCAACCATTTTTATCCGGGCAGCAGCATCCTGTCATTCGGCACTGCGGGCTGCAATCTCGCCTGCAAATTCTGCCAGAACTGGGACATCTCAAAATCGCGCAGTTTCGACAAGCTCGCCGACCAGGCCACGCCGGAAGCCATCGCGCGCACCGCCGAGCGGCTGGACTGCAAGAGTGTCGCGTTCACCTACAATGACCCGGTGATCTTTGCCGAATATGCAATGGACGTGGCCGACGCCTGCCACGAGCGCGGCGTCAAGACAGTCGCTGTCACGGCGGGCTATATACACGACCTGCCGCGCCGCGAATTTTTCGCGAAGATGGATGCGGCCAATGTCGACCTGAAAGCGTTCACCGACGAGTTCTATGTCAAACAGACTGGCTCGCATCTGCAACCGGTGCTGGACACACTGAAATATCTGCGCCAGGAAACCGATGTGTGGGTCGAGCTGACCACACTGCTGATCCCGGGCCTCAACGACTCGGCCCACGAGATCGGCAAGATGAGCGAATGGATCGCAAAGGAACTCGGCGTGGACGTGCCGCTGCACTTCACCGCGTTCCACCCTGACTACAAGATGACGGGCATCCCCGGCACCCCGGCGGAAACACTGACCCAGGCACGGCAGATCGCCCACTCAGCAGGACTGCAGCACGTCTATACCGGCAACGTGCATGACCTCTCCGGCGGCACCACGCACTGCCCGTGCTGTCAGCAATCGCTGATCGTGCGCGACTGGCACGAGATCCGCGATTACACACTCGACGCAAAGGGCAACTGTCCGCAGTGCGGCACCGCACTGGCCGGACATTTCGGGCAATTCAATAAACAGTTTGGCCGGCAGCGCATTCCGATTCTCATGTCAGGAAATTGATTTAACAGGCACACACAGGCCATCGCCATATGCTCCCTCGTCAAGACGGAGCAAGGCAAACTGCATGAGATATCTGCTTAGTTGGCTTGATCAAAAGTGGCAGTCTTGTTGTCAAGAACGCTGATCGATATCTCGGCATCCATGGAAGACACACCCTCTCCCCGGAAACTGCCGAAGGTCGGCGCGGCATCCTGGGATAGCTGGCCGGCGGCCACCGCGATGTAATCGTCATTGACGGACAAACCGCGGCTCGGGTCAAATCCGCGCCAGCCGGCGCCCGGCAGGTATACCTCGGCCCATGCATGCATTTCGCCGCCTGCGGATTCGTCGCCGAGACAGTAGCCGCTGACAAAGAGCGGCGACGCCGACACTGCGACAGATGTCGATGAACAGCATCGCAAAGTCGCGGCATGATCCCTTCCGATGTATCATGCGCATGAGCGATAGCGGTGGAAATACCGGTTATCATTTCAGCCAATCGTGGCAATACACCAGAATCAATAACTGCGATTAAAGCGGTGTTTCCCTCAAGCAGACAGACTGAAAAAATATACACTATTTCGTGTCTACTCAAGCCGTTGCACGCCGATGCCTTATTTTTGCGCCATTGCTACATAGTCAGAATTACCGCATCTTGATCGCCGGATAATGAGATAATTCCCTGAGATATCCGGTCAGCAGCGCATTTCTTTCTTGATGGAAGGAACAACATGAGCACCGTACAACATATACCTGCAGGACCTGTCGAACTTGACGGCGAACTGATTCTGCCACCGTCCGCAAAAGGCGTCGTGCTGTTCGCCCACGGCAGCGGCAGCAGCCGCTTCAGTCCGCGCAACACCTATGTCGCCGAAGTTCTGCAACAACGCGGCATAGGCACGCTGCTGTTCGATCTGCTGACAAGAGTAGAGGATCAGGTTTACGAGACCCGCTTCGACATCGCGCTGCTCACGACACGCCTTGTCGCGGCGACCGAATGGCTGCAAAAAAATCCCAAGGCCAAAGATTTGAGTCTGGGATATTTCGGCGCCAGCACCGGTGCGGCTGCAGCGTTACAGGCCGCGGCAACAATGGAAAATAAAATCTCCGCGGTGGTATCGCGCGGCGGACGCCCAGACCTCGCCGGCCCAGCCGCACTGCGCCGAGTGACTGCACCTACCCTGCTCATTGTCGGCGGCGCGGACTACGAGGTGATCGAGCTGAACCGGCAGGCGGAGACGTTGCTGAACTGCAAGAAAAAACTCCTGCTGATCCCCGGCGCGACACATTTATTCGAAGAACCCGGCACGCTGCAACAGACGGCGCGCAGCGCCGCAGACTGGTTTGCGCAGCATCTGTAGAATCATATGGGATTAATACAGTGTGATGCCGGCCCTTGTGATTACGAACGTCCGTAATGACACTTGGCAGAACATCAGGCCTGGTTACTCTACCTCCCGAAAACAGCACTTGGTGAAATGCCGCTGGCGACATAGCCGCAGGTCGCCACTATTTTGGATTCACTGAGTCTGGCGCTGTTTTAGCAATGCCTCAAACTGCGCTACCGGCAGCGGTTTGCTGAACAGATACCCTTGGTAATGATGGCAGCCATATGAAGAAAGCAGTTGCCGCTGCTCTTCCGTCTCCACCCCTTCGGCGATGACGTTCAGGTTCAGGCTATGCGCCATCGCAATGATGGTTTGCACAATCGCGTTGTCGCTTTTGGCAGTCATGTCGCGTACGAAGGACATATCGATTTTGAGCTGATCCAGCGGTAGCCGGTTCAGGTATTGCAAGGATGAATAACCGGTGCCAAAGTCATCCATCGAGAACTGGATACCGGCTTCTTTCAATGTGTTCATGGTTGCAATTATTTTTTCGATATCAACCACCAACATGCTTTCAGTCAGTTCCAGCTTGAGCCGTGTCGGGTTGATGCAATATTGTTGCACGACAGCTTGCACCTGATCCACAAAATCAGCCTGGCGAAATTGCTTGGCGCTCACGTTCACGGCCAGGACAAGATCGCGGGTGAGGGCATCCTGTTCCCATGCCTTGAGTTGGGCGCAAGCCGTTTCCAGCACCCAAAGACCGATGTGCAGTATCAGTCCGGTCTCTTCCGCCAGCGGAATGAATTGAGCGGGTGACACAAAACCACGTTCAGGGTGTATCCAGCGGATCAAGGTCTCCGCTCCCAAGGGACGATTCAATTCGTCCACCTGGACCTGGTAATACAACTGGAACTGCTGATGCTTAAGCGCCTTGGCTAAATCGCTTTCGAGAGCTGCGTGGGCATCGATGGAGGTCTGCATCTGCGGATCGAAGAAGCGCAGGGTGTTGCGTCCCGCCTGCTTGGCTTTATACATGGAGATGTCGGCTTGTTTCATCAGCTCTTCTATTGTAGCTTGTTGGCCATTGAACAAAGTGGCGCCGATACTGGAGGTACAGTGATATTCGTGCGTGCCAAGATGAAAAATCTGGTTAAGCGCAGCCATCACTTTCTCGGTGATAGCTTCCGTCAGTGAAGCCGCTTCAAGAGCCTGCCCGCTCAGGTTTTCCAGCACCATCATGAACTCGTCACCACCCAGGCGGGATACGGTGTCTACTTCACGCACACAGGAGGTCAGGCGTTGGGCAACCTGTTGCAGCAGCAGGTCTCCGACATCATGGCCAAGCGTGTCATTGAGGGACTTGAAATTATCCAGGTCAATGAACAGCAGCGCACCTTGTTTGCCAGTTCGTGCACTGGATGCCAATGCATGTCCGAGCCGATCCATGAGCAAGCGCCGGTTGGGAAGACCCGTGAGCGAATCGTAGAACGCAAGATGTTGAATTTTTTCATCCGCTGCCTTGCGTTCCGTGATGTCGATATGCGATCCGACATAATGCGTGGTGACCCCGTCATCTCCTTTAACGGCAGTGATGGTGAGCCATTTGGGATAGATTTCACCATTCTTGCGTCGATCCCAGATTTCTCCCTGCCATGTTCCAGTGCGATTGATGGTCTTCCACATATCGCGATAGAAATCCGTATTGTGGCGGCCAGACTTGAGCAGACGGGGTGTCTTACCAACGATTTCCTCAGCCGTATAACCGGCTGTATCGGTAAAGGCTTGATTGACCCGCAGGATCACCCCTTCGGCATCGGTGATCATCAAACTTTCCTGCGATTCGAAAGCTGTGGCAGCAATTCGAAGCTCGGCCTCAGCCTGCTTGCGCTCGGTGATGTCATGAATGATCGAAAAAAACAGGCTCTTGCCCATGTAATTCACGGTTGAAATATGTGATTCGACCGCACGAACGGCACCGTTGGCCAAACGATGGTCAAAGCAAAATGTATTCCGCTCCCCAATAATTGCTTGCTGCCTTTGTTGCCGGATTTCTGACTCAGGTTGCGCATTGATGCGGCTTACGTTCATGCCACGCAAACTTTCCAGTGGGTAACCATAAAATTGCGCTGCCGCAGGGTTGGCATCAACGATGATGCGAGATTGATGATCGATCAATAACATGACGGCATTATGCCGCTCGAACAACTGGCGAAAATGCGCTTCACTTTCCCGCAACGCACGGATGACTTTCTCGTTTTCCAACAGCACTGTTTCTATCTCATCGGAAGGATGTCGCACTGGATTTTCAAGTGCATTCGCTGTTTGGGACAGGATAAAGTCTGGTTCCTGGGTACTCGCGATGTGTTCGGTGCGATTCATCAGTGCCTGAATGATTCTGTTCAGACGCGCGATTTCGGCATGCAAGGCAAGCTGGCTTGGTTCCTGCTGATCAGGAGTAGTACCGTCGGTACAGCCAGTAAGGTTCTGATTGTGAATTTGCATGTGTATTTAGAGGTAAGCCAATATTGCGTGAATTCTAAACCAAGCTACAAATTTCGGAGATAGTTCGTATCCGGCATCCGAGTCATGCATAAAATTATGTTCCCCGCTTGCGGACACCCCAATCGAAACTGAATATTGAATGACAGCCTGTGTCACATTACCGCATTTCGCCGGTATCTGCTATTAGCACTTGCCGTTATTGACAATGGTGGAGAAACGCTAAATCATCATTCAGGCTCCCAGCAGCGCAATCACTTCCTCGTCGCTCACCTGCGGAAAAGACTGATAGAACTGTCCCACTGCATAGAACATCGGCGGCGCGCTCAGGCACACCACTTCATCGGCGTAGGGTTCCACCTTGGCCAGCGTATCCGGCGGAGCGACCGGCACGGCGCAGATCAGTTTTTTCGGGGACCTGGCGCGCAACGCGTGCAGCGCGGCGATCATCGTCGAGCCGGTGGCCAGGCCATCATCCACGACAATGACGATGCGCCCTGCCGGGTCGTGCGGCGGGCGTATCGGTGTATAGCTGGCGCGCCTCTCGCGCATCACCTTGAGCTGCGCTTCCTTCTCGGCTTCGATGTATTGCGAACTGCCGCCCACCTGCCCGGCATAGTCGCCCAGATAGGTCCAGCCGGTCTCGTCCACCGAACCGATAGCGAATTCCGGATTGCCCGGCGCGCGCAGTTTGCGCACCAGCACCACGTCCAGTTCGCCGCCCAGTTCATCGGCAATGATCTTGGCCATAGTCACCGCGCCGCGCGGAATGGCCAGCACCAGCGGACGCTGACCGCGATATTGCGCAAGTGCCTCCACCAGCTGGTGCGCTGCATCTTCACGATCATGAAATACCATGTTCTACCCTCCTCATGTTATCCGGCAGTAAAAACACCTTGCGACATTTTGCATTACTCTGACCCCTGATTTTTGTTGGTGCGAAGCTGCCCCCTCCAGCCGCAGCTCACCTGAACTTGCTCAGGTACCTAGAAAATACCCAGCCTTGAAGTGCGACACTACCATCGTCGTCGCTCCATGCCACCAGAGACCATGCCTTGTTTTTCTCAAGGAGAAGTAGCGATTGCCCAAAATGAATGCGTCCAAGAACAGGAGATTTGGCAGATGGATTCAAATATACATCAAGAACTTTTGTCGAAACGAACCGGTAGGAATCGAGTTGTGCTGAATCGTCCACGGAAGCTAGGACATGTTTCCTGATGTTCTTCTTCATCTGACGTTCATTGACGCTCAATGCTTCCTTGATATAGAAGTCGGCAACCGGGTTGATGATGGAGAACATGGCTGCGACAATTATTGGAAATATTAGCCAAGTCAGTAGCTTCTCTAGTGTTGGATTTCGGAGTGACGCTATTTCAGCAACGATTGCGGCGACAGCCTTTTCCAGTCGCCCTGTCGATTGTGCGAATGCTCTATCGGCAATTTGATCAACAAGACTTTGGACTTCGGAGCGGGTTAATGTCGTAGAACCGACCGCGATGGTGTTGTCATCACAAATGGTAATTTCGGTAACTAGAGTTTCATACGCTAACGGCCATGAGCGCGGGGACATTGCCTCGGCCAGCCCATCGATCTGTAGCGCCTTCATAGCTTCCCGCATTTCCTTCATGGGGTCTTGAAATTGCAGCGACTTCATGGCCTCCCACATTTCCTTCATGGGGTCGTAATACTGTAACGCCTTCATGGCCTCCCGCATTT
>DIYV01000065.1:0-3824 GCA_002429165.1 Gallionella sp. UBA6045
GTCGGTAACGTGTCGAAGGTGCAGCCACAACACGGTGCGGCGGAGCCGGCGGGTGCGGGAGTGGCCGCATCGCACCTTCTCCCGCAAACGGCCGACTTCGTCGGTAACGTGTCGAAGGTGCACCCTAACAACGAAGTCAATCTCGGCCAGTCGTCCAACGACATCTTCCCCACCGCGATGCATGTCGCCGCCGCGATCGGGATTCAGCAACAACTCATCCCGGCATTGCGCACGCTGCGCACGACGCTGCAATTAAAATCCGACGCGTTCGCTGGTATTGTAAAGATCGGCCGCACGCATCTGCAGGACGCAACCCCGCTGACGCTGGGCCAGGAATTCTCCGGCTATGTCGCACAACTTGATCTCGCAGAATCATTACTGCTCGCTGCGCTCACGCCCCTGTACGATCTGGCGGTCGGCGGTACGGCTGTCGGAACCGGACTGAACACCCATGCCGAATTCGGCGAGCGAGTCGCCGCTGAACTGGCGCGCAGCATGGATATTCCGTTCCAGAGCGCCGCCAACAAATTTGCCTCACTGGCCGCGCACGATGCGCTGGTCGCTGCACACGGCGCACTCAAGACGCTGGCCGTCGCGCTGATGAAAATCGCCAACGACGTGCGCTGGCTCGCCTCCGGCCCGCGTTCCGGCCTGGGCGAGATCAGCATCCCGGAAAACGAGCCGGGCAGCTCGATCATGCCCGGCAAAGTGAATCCCACCCAGTGCGAAGCGCTCACCATGCTATGCTGCCAGGTGTTCGGCAATGACGTTGCGATCACAATCGGCGGAGCCTCAGGCAACTTGGAGCTGAACGTATTCAAGCCGCTCATCGCCCACAACTTTTCGCAGAGCGTGCGCCTGCTCGCCGACGGCATGAGCAGCTTCGAGGAATACTGCGTGCGCGGCATCGAGGCCAATCACGGACGCATCGCCGAACTGATGGAACGCTCGCTGATGCTGGTGACCGCGCTGACCCCGCACATCGGCTACGACCGTGCCGCCGAGATCGCCAAGCGCGCGCATCATGACGGCAGCACGCTGAAGCAAGCCGCGCTGGCACTGGGCTATGTCACGGAACAGGATTTCGAGCGCTGGGTGCGGCCGGCCGATATGGTTCATCCCGGAAAGAAATAAAGGTTGTTTCAATCACGGCGGGAATGGCTCTTTTCGGGAAACGCGAACTACCGCTTACGACACAGGCTGAGTAAAAACCCGATTGCGATTCATTTTTAAAAACCATATCCGACATCAAACAAGTCGATTGTGGCGCGTTCTGGAGGGTCGATTTTTTCACGCTTGATTTTGCTCCACGTTTTTACACAGTCTGGGCACATAGCGGAATAAATCCCGATATAAAAAAGGCGGGGCTCAAACCCGCCCGCTACGGGATCACAACTATTCGTCCTGTATTTCGCGTCCGGGAAACAGCTCTTCGTTGTAGCCGAATTTGGTCAGGTCGCGGATGCGCATCGGATACAGTATCCCGTCGAGATGATCGCACTCGTGCTGCACCACGCGGGCATGGAACCCGCTGACGGTAAGGTCGATCAGCGCGCCGTATTCGTCACTCCCCTGATACCGGATCTGCGCATGGCGCGGCACCATGCCGCGCAGTCCGGGCACGCTCAAACAGCCTTCCCAGTCCTCTTCGATTTCATCATCCAGCGGGGTGATGAAGGGATTGATCAGCACCGTCTCCGGTACACTTTCCGCATCCGGATAACGCGAATTGCGCTGCAAGCCGAAGATCACCACGCGCAGGCCGACGCCGATCTGTGGCGCCGCCAAGCCCGCGCCGTTCATGGCATGCATGGTGTCGCGCATGTCAACCAGCAGCTGATGCAGTTCCGGCGTGTCGAAGCGGCCGACCGGATCGGAACGCTGCCACAGCCGCGCATCGCCCATGCGCAATACAGTTCTAATCGCCATTGTTCACCACGCATTCCAGGATACTGCGCACCCGCACCATCGTTTTACTGGCGGTCGCGTTGACGGTTTCGATGTTGATGCCGGTGGCGCTGTCGCCGCGTCCCGCCGCATAGTTTGCCACGACCGCGATGATCGCATAGTCGAGTTCCAGCTCCTTGGCCAGCGCGGTTTCCGGCATACCGGTCATGCCCACCATATCAGCCCCGTCGCGTTCATAACGGTTGATTTCGGCAATGCTGTCCAGGCGCGGCCCCTGCGTGGCCGCATAAACGCCGCCGTCCATGCACGGCTGTTGCGCGGTTTGCGCGCTGCGCAAAATGTGGCTGCGCAACCGGGTGCTGTACGGAAGGGTGAAGTCGGTATTGCTGAACGGCCTGTCGCGTGTCTCAAAAAAAGTCGAGTCGCGGCCATGCGTGAAATCCATGATCTGATCCGGCACGACGATCACGCCGGGCTTGAGATCGGGGCGGATGCCGCCCACAGTCGCCACCGAAATGATCTTGCTGGCCCCGTGTTCGCGCAGCGCCCAAAGATTGGCGCGATAGTTGACCAGATGCGGCGGGATGGTGTGGCCAAAACCGTGGCGCGCCAGAAAGATCACCTCATGCTCGTTCAGCGTCCCGAACAGGAATGCGCCGGACGGCTCGCCATAGGGTGTGCGCATCACCTGCTGATGTGTGATCGCAAGATTCGCCAATTGGGTCAGGCCGCGGCCTCCGATAATCGCTAGCATTTTATTTCTGCTCCTTGACTGCATAAATCGCGGGCAGGTTGCGCCACGCTCCCTCGATATCCATACCGTAACCGAACACAAAGCGGTCCGGCAATTCCATCCCGACAAAATCCGCACGGATCGGTTTCTTCCGGCCGTGCTGCTTGTCGGCAAACACCGCGCTGTAACATTTATCCGCTCCCAGTTCCATAACCTTCTCATGCAGTGCCGACAAGGTATGCCCTTCGTCCAGAATATCATCCAGCAACAGCACTACCCGGCCGCGCACATTCTCGCGCGGCTCGACCTTCCAGTGCATCGCGCCGCCGTGCCGCGCATCGCCATAGCGCGACACATGTACATAATCGAAATCCAGCGGAAAATCGAGCAGCGGCAGCAGCTGCCCGCTGAATACCACCGCCCCGCCCATCACCGACAGCACCAGCGGATGGCTGTCCGCCAGCCTGGCATTGATTTGCTGCGCGACTTTATGCAGTGCCGCCTGTACCTGCCCGGCGGAATACAGCAATTCGGCCTGTTGCAATATATCTCGCGCGTGCTGGATGGATACCGACATGGATTATTACGACCGGTTCGTTATTTTATTTCAAGCTTTTGAGATATGCGGCAAACTCGACATCCACTTCGGGATGCTTGAGTCCCAGCGCCACCATCGCCTTGAGATAACCCAGTTTGGAGCCGCAATCGTAGCGCGTCCCGCTGAAGCGGTAGGCGATCATCCTTTCCTCCTGCATCAATGCGGATATGCCATCGGTCAATTGAATTTCGCCGCCCGCGCCGGCCCGAACATTCTCCAGATGGTGAAAAATCCGTGGCGTGAGTATGTAGCGCCCCACCACCCCAAGCGTGCTTGGCGCATCTTCCGGCTCGGGTTTTTCCACGATGCCATTCACTTCCTCGATATTGCTTGTCAGCGGCACGCTGCTGACGATACCGTATTGGCGTGTCTGCTCGCGCGGCACATCCTGCACGCCCAGAATCGAGCACTGGTATTGCTGAAACACATCCACCATCTGCTTGATGATAGGCGGCTCGCCATCGATCAGATCATCCGCCAGCAGCACCGCGAACGGTTCATCCTGCACCACCGGTTTTGCGCAGAGCACCGCGTGACCCAGTCCAAGAGGCTCGGCCTGACGGATATAGATGCAGTTGATGTGCG
>DIYV01000065.1:4134-17649 GCA_002429165.1 Gallionella sp. UBA6045
GCCTTGTCGAAATGATCCTCGATCGCGCGCTTGTTGCGTCCGGTGATGAACACCATGTCGGTGATGCCCGCCGCCGCCGCCTCTTCCACCGCATACTGGATCAGCGGCTTGTCCACTATCGGCATCATCTCCTTCGGACTGACCTTGGTGGCCGGCAGGAACCGGCTGCCCATGCCGGCGACCGGGAATACTGCCTTGGTAATGCGTTTCATATGTTCTCCAAAAATGATAAATATGTGCTGCCCGCTCCTACAGAATCTTTTGCCTCAATCTTCCTCTCACACTCGCGGTTTATGGGACACGAATTCATCCAACAACTGCAGCAAACCCTGTTCATCCAGTACGGCCACGCCCAGCTCTCTCGCCTTGTCCAGCTTGCTGCCCGCTTCGGTGCCGGCCACCACGTAATCGGTCTTTTTCGACACGCTGCCCGCGACCTTCGCGCCCAGCGTTTCCAGCTTTTCTTTCGCCTGTTCGCGCGACAAGGCAACCAGGGTACCGGTCAACACGAAGGTCTTGCCACTCAATGGCAGCGCAGCTGCAGGTAATGGCTGATGTTCTGCCCAGTTTACTCCGCAGGCGCGCAATTGTTCTATCACTTCACGGTTATGCGCTTCCGCCAGAAAATCTGCAATGCTCTGTGCCACTACCGGCCCCACATCATGCACCTGCTGCAAACTTTCCGCATCGGCGGCAAGCAGATTATCCAGCGAGCCGAAGTGTTGCGCCAAATCTTTTGCGGTGGCCTCGCCCACGTTGCGGATGCCGAGAGCAAAAATGAAACGTGCCAGTGTGGTGTGCTTGCTGTGCTCGATCGCGGCCAGCAGATTGACCGCGGATTTTTCGCCCATGCGCTCCATGTTGATGATCGCCAGCAGGCCCAGTTTATACAAAGCTGCCGGGTTGCTGACGATATTCGCATCCACCAGTTGATCGACCAGCTTTTCGCCGAGCCCTTCGATATTCATCGCGCGGCGGCTGGCGAAGTGCAGCAATGCCTGCTTGCGCTGGGCCGGGCAGAACAGGCCGCCGGTGCAGCGCCATATTGCTTCTTCCTCCAGTTTTGCAACGTGCGATCCGCACACCGGACACACTTTGGGCATGGCAAACTCGCGGGCATCGCGCGGACGCTTTTCCAGCACCACGCGCGCCACTTCCGGGATCACATCTCCGGCACGGCGCACGATGACCGTATCGCCGATGCGCACGTCCTTGCGGCGTATCTCGTCCTCATTGTGCAGCGTGGCATTGGTCACCGTAACACCGCCGACGAATACCGGCGCCAGGCGTGCCACTGGAGTCAGTGCGCCGGTGCGTCCGACCTGCACCTCGATGTCCAGCAAGGTGGTGCTTGCCTCCTCGGCGGGAAATTTGTGCGCGATGGCCCAGCGCGGCGCGCGCGACACGAAACCGAGCTGCTGCTGCCGGCCGATATCGTTGACCTTGTATACCACGCCGTCGATATCGAACGGCAACTGTTCACGCGCCGCACCGATCTCGCGGTAATAGGCCAGCAAGCCCTCGAGTCCGCGCACCACGCCGCGCTGCTGCGCAACCGGCACACCCCACTGCATCAACAGGGCCATTTGCCGGTCGTGCCGGCCGGGCAATTTCACACCATCGCAAAAGCCGATGCCGTAGGAAAAAAAACTCAGCCGGCGGCTGGCCGTGATGCGCGAATCGAGCTGGCGCAATGACCCGGCCGCCGCATTGCGCGGGTTGGCAAATTCCTTCTCGCCTTTGGCACGCTGGGCATCGTTCAGTTTGGCGAAGTCGCGCTTGAACATCAGCACCTCGCCGCGCACTTCCACCTCTTTGACGGCTTCGTGCAGCCGCAGCGGGATGCTGCGCACGGTGCGCAGGTTTTCCGTGACATCTTCACCGGTGCTGCCATCGCCGCGCGTTGCTCCCTGCACAAACATGCCGTTGCGATAACTGAGCGTGATGGCCAGCCCGTCAAATTTCGGCTCGACCGCATATTCCACTTCCGCCACACCGAGCGCCTCGCGGATACGCGCATCGAAAGCGCTCACCTCTTCTTCGCTGAACGCATTATTGAGCGACAACATCGGTGTGCGATGCTGCACTTCCAAAAATGACTTGGCCGGGGTGACGCCGACACGCTGGGTAGGAGAGTCTGCGGCCAGCAGTTCGGGATGCTGCGCTTCGAGTGTTTGCAATTCGCGGAACAGCTGGTCAAATTCCGCGTCGGAGATGGAAGGGTCATCCAGCACGTAATAGCGATAATTGTGCTGTTCGATCTCCGCGCGCAATTGCGCGATGCGTGCCGCGACACCCATCAGGAAAACAACCTGCGTGCCTGGGAGCTGCCCGGAGTTATGCCCTTGGCGCACATTTTCAACTCGACCTCGTTTATTTGTGTGCGGATGAGCGCCAACCCTTTTTCGCTGAGTGCCATGCTGTGGTCGTCCACCATGTTGACCTGCAATTCCCGCGCCAACTCGTGCGCAACGAGCATCATCCGGTCGAATTGCTGGCCGGGATCTTCCACGCGCGGCACGTCCAGCAACAAGGTGATTCCCGCCGTGCTGGAAGTTTCCAGCGTGAGATGCTGGAACGGTTTGCTGTCCCGGTTGATCAGGCTGAACAGAGTGCGTCCCTGTGCATCCAGAAAGTGAAATGCGCCATCCGCTTCCAGTGTCATGCCCAGCATGGAAGCGGCTTGTGCGATTCTCCCGCCGCGCAACAAACGCGTCCCCGGCGGCACCAGATTGACCCCGACCATCTGATCCACTTCGGCGCAAAACGCGTCCATTTCAACCGCATGATGATGTGTTTCGCGGATATCCGGGACAGTGGTATCCGCCTTGATGTGCCCGGCAACACCCAGCACCAGATCCTTGAAATCCGCCAGCTTGGTTTCGCTGATCGCGCCCCCCCTGTCCACCAGTTGCAGGGCAATGCGAAAGCGCGAGTAGAGAACCTGACTTTCGGCGATAACGCGTTCCCAATTTTTGGTGCCCAGCGTCAAACCGCACACTTGCACCGGCTTGCGAAAATCAAACTTGCGCTGCCACAAGCCATCCAGCACGGCTGCATGGCTGGGTTCGGACAGGTTCAATTCGATGATGAAATCGCTGCGCGCATCCAGCAATGCGCAGGAATCGTCCAGCAGATTGGTCGCGGATAACTCGGCCGCCGGGACTTCTTTGGTTTCAGCATCAGTGATGGTCTCCACGTCTGCCGCGCTATCGACTGTTTCCGCTGATGGCGATTGCTGGACGCGGGCCGCCAGTCCGGCATCGCCCGGCTGATACAGTGCATCCGAGTGGTTCACCTTGAATGCCGCGCTGAATTTGTTCCGGTAGCGCCTTTGCTGCCACCAGCCAAAGACATACACCGCGATGATCACGCCCAAACCGATGGCAAGTAGTGAAGCTTGTAATTCGCTCATAGGATAACCATAACAATTATTCGGGACATGGTGCTGATTATCTCACGCCCCGGTGGACAGACATACATTTCGCCCTCACAAGATCAACTAAGCAAGCGGCAATTCCGGGCTGCTCATGCCGATGGCGGCAACCTCGTCCAGCGCCTTGAGAAATTGCTGTTGCTCATGCAGCCGAGCCAGCGATTCCGGATGGGATTTGCCGCGCATCTGTGCGAGCCGGGCGCGACTTGCGGCGGGCATTTCCCAATCCAGGCCGCGCAACAGTTCGTCCGCCGATTCCGGCTTGTTGCACACCAGCACCATGTCGCAACCCGCATTCAGCGCGGCCTCCGCGCGCTGCACGATGCCGCCCGCGACGCTGGCACCTTCCATGCTCAGGTCGTCGCTGAAAATCACACCATCGAAGCCCAGTTGACCGCGCAGGATGCTTTTCAGCCACACCGGCGAGAAACCGGCCGGACGGCTGTCCACTTTGGGGTAGATCACATGGGCGGGCATCACCGCGGCCAGGCCGCAATCCACCATACGGCGGAACGGGATCAGGTCGCTCATTTCGATATCGACAAACTCGCGTTCGTCCACCGGAATATCCAGATGCGAATCGGCCTTCACGTAACCGTGGCCGGGAAAATGTTTGCCGACCGAGTGCATCCCGCCCTGTTTCAATCCGAGCAACAGGCTGTGCGCCAGTTCGGCGATCGCCTGCGGATCGCTGTGGAAGGCACGGTCGCCGATCACGCTGCTCTGCCCGTAATCCACGTCCAGCACCGGCGTGAAACTGAAGTCCACACCGCAGGCGCGCAATTCCGCCGCCAGCACATAGCCGGCCTGCTGGGCAAGATGACGAGCGCGTTGCGGATGCGCGTCCCAGATCCTGCCGAGTTCGCGCATCGCCGGAATTTTCGTGAAACCCTCGCGGAAGCGCTGCACCCTGCCGCCCTCGTGGTCCACCGCGATCAGCAACGGCGGGGTGCGCAGCGCGTGGATCGCCGCGGTGAGTTCGGTCAATTGGCCGGGCGATTGGTAATTGCGTGCAAATAAAATCACTCCGCCGACCAGCGGATGAATTAGTCGAGCTTCATCTTCGGCAGTCAGTTGCGTGCCAAGCACATCCAGCATCACCGGCCCCAAACCCATAAATACTCCTCTATCAGCAAATTAAAACTCACCGTCATTCCCGCGCAGGCGGGAATCCAGCAAAACAAATACTCTGCGTAGCAGACGAAAATTCCAAGTTGTCCCGCTACACGGGGATTATTCAATCGACTGGATTCCCGCCTGCGCGGGAATGACGCTTTTTTTAAGCTCATAACTCATAGCTACCGGTCCAGCGGACTCACCACACCCCTGCCGCCCTTGTTCAGCACGTGAGTGTAAATCATCGTGGTAGAAACATCCGAATGGCCGAGCAGCTCTTGCACTGTCCTGATGTCGTATCCGGCCTGCAACAGATGTGTCGCAAACGAATGCCGCAGGGTGTGCGGCGTGGCCGGCTTGACTAGCTCAGCATCGCGCACCGCCTGCTTCACCGCGCGCTGCACGCCCTTCTCATCCACATGATGGCGGCGCGTCTTGCCCGAGAGCGGATCGACCGACAGGTTCTTCGAAGGAAACACATACTGCCAGCCCCACTCGCGCCCGGCCTTCGGATATTTCTTGTCCAGCGCGAAGGGCAGATACACTTCGCCGTAGCCCTGCGCCAGATCCTCGTCGTGCAGTACCTTCACTTTTGCCAGATGCGCCTTGAGCGGCGCGGCCACGGCTTCCGGCAGCATCGTCACCCTGTCCTTGAAGCCCTTGCCTTCGCGCACAATGATCTCGTGCCGCGCGAAATCCACGTCCTTTACGCGAAGCCGCACCGCCTCCATCAGGCGCATCCCCCCGCCATATAACAAAGAAGCAATCAACGCATGTGTACCGGTCAGACGCGACAACACGGCCTGCACCTCACTCACTGTCAACACCACGGGCAAACGCTTGGGCGCCTTGGCCTGCGTGACGTTGTCCAGCCACGGCAATTTAATTTCAAGCACCTCGCGGTAAAGGAACAACAACGCACTCTTGGCTTGATTCTGCGTGGAAGCCGCAACCTTGCCGGCCACCGCAAGATGGGTAAGGAAAGCCTCGATGTCGCGCGCGCCCAAATCCTTGGGGTGGCGCTTGCCGTGAAAGTAAATATAGCGTTTAATCCAGTCCAAGTAGGTCTGTTCAGTGCGAATGCTATAGTGCTTCACGCGCAGCTTATCGCGCACTTGGTCAAGCAACTTGGGAGATTTTGCCGTGGTGCTTTTATCGGATAAATTAGGGGGTACCATAATTTCACCTCCAATCAAAACAAGGCATTGTGGGATGGGTGCCAGATTGTACACCTCGAAGGTGCCTTTTATGGCATTTTTTAGGGTGTCTACTTTACGTTAGGCTTCAAATGGAACCGATTGAGACACTCCCAGCTGATGCAAGAGACATGCATACGTTTTTCCTGCAAGAGACTGATCGCGGTGCGGCGGTACTTGCCGGGAGCTATGCCGAAAACTTACTTGGACTGTACTTACAGTCATTCATGGTTGATAAGTCTGTGGCGGAAAAAATGTTCGGTGCTCATGGCTCATTGGCCACGTTTTCTCAGCGTATCGACTTCGCACAAGGCTTCGGGCATCTTGATGCCAAAACGTGCGCAGACTTGCATCTTGTGCGGAAGATAAGAAACTACTTCGCGCATCACCCCAAAAGCGCATCCTTCACGGAGAGTCCTGTGAAAGAATGGTCGGCAACTCTAAGCACGGGAAGTGTGACTGCAACGGACGCAGCATTTACAGGCGTCGCAGAACCTCGGCTTCCTTATCTTCTTGCTGTGATGAATCTAATACTCGCCTTCAATGTGAGAACCTACGGCTATGGAAATCCAGAGTCAGCCTAACCCGGCAGTCAAGAGGGACTGCGCAAAAGCGCGCAGCCCCTTACTTTTACGTTAGGTACCAATGACAAAAGCCTCCTTGATCGCGCAGATTCCGGCAGAACGTTTTCGCTCTTATGATGGAAGCGTTCCAAAAATAGGTGATGTCGTCATACTGGACCAGGGCTTTACCTTTCCAGATGAACAGCCTGGCTGCATCGTGTACTGCGATGATCAAAGCGGAAAGTTAAAATGGGAAGCGGAGGTATACGAGTCGGAGATTGGTGATGATATTCCTACCTAACTTTACGCTCAAGAGGGACGCCGCAAAAGCGCGGCGCCCCTTAGCTCCACGTTAGGCAAACAATTGCATCTGCCCATTTTCAATTTTTTTCACTTTGTTTCTTTTAGCCATATACTCCGTTCCGTAGATCATTTCATTTGCGATTGCGTCTGTTTCTGCCGTCATCGCAAGTCCCAAAAAACGCAATCCAGATCGGTATCCGCTGTCTTTATCTTTCGGGCTGTAATGAAGCTGGGCAAGGTGTTTTTCGTCGTAAAGGGCATCCCTCACTTTTGTCATGTATTCACGCAAATCCATGCTCATCACTCCGAAGTTAAAAGCCTAACCCTGCATTCGAGCGGGACAGGCCAACAGCGGCCTGCCCCTCAATTTGAACGTTAGGCGCTATATGACTACACATTTAATCGCAACAATTATTGACCACTCCATTTCAATTCTTGGTGGCATCGTTGGCTTACTTGTCGGGTTTCGATTAATTGGGCCGAAACCAAATATTGACCCAAAGTATGATATTTTCTACAAGAAATTTGCGAAACATTTAAAGTGGCTAGCTCCGTTGTATATCTTGTTTACGTTGATCCAAATCGGCGTCTCTGTTTATGGCAGCGTCTAACGATTAAGGTTAGATCGTGATCGCGAAGCGAGCCACGATCTAAACCGTTTGTTGGACGAGCCCGGTGGAGCCTCACAAACGCTATGCAAATATCTCCTCAATCCGGCCTCGCAACGAAGGGCCCATACGCCCCAGATATTTTAAAAAGCCACTTTCAGTAAAATGACACCGCCGTTTACCGTGCTCAAAGTGGCTGTTTTATGCGATTTCAGCCGTTTTCAGGGTGAGTTTGTCCGCACCTGCTGGTTGCAGCAGATTTGCGGGGTGCGCTGCGCTACATGGCTGTCTCCCTGATCGGTACCAAGCTGCGGGATGCATCCCCCGCGCACTTCACCCGCGTGCGCACAATCCGCATCGGCTTGCCGCAGCATGTGCAGCTCACCGCAGGACGCGGTTTTGGCGGCGGAATAACCACCTGTTTGATCAGTTGCACCAGTTTGACCAGCTTGCTGTTGGGATGCAGAAAGCCGAAATTGCGCGCACGCCTGAATCCCTTCGGGAGAATATGCAGCAGGATTTTGCGCAGGAATTCCACGCCGCTCAGGGTGCGGGTTTCCATCTTTCGGGTTTCGCTGTTCTGGTAGCGGAACGTGACGTTGCCATCCCGGTTTGACACGATGTTTTTCTCGGGCAACACCCCGCGATACAAATACCGCCCCAGATACACCAAGGCCTGTTGCCCTGTTCCCACCGCCTTGCAATCCACGACCCACTCTTCGGGATAACGATCGGGCAGTTTTAACCCCGCCTGTTTGATGCCGCCCAGCATCTTGGCGCGGAATACTTTGGCCAGCGCTTTGTGGTCGAACAGGAAGCCCGAGTTCTTGTTACGCCACAACCGCTGTCTGGCATCGAACGCGACCGACGGCATGACCAGATGCACGTGCGGATGAAAATCCAGGCGGCGGTTGTGCGTGTGCAACACCGCCACTGCTCCCGCCGTGCCACGCAGTTTTTTGTCGTTCTGGCTGAACGTGTTCACCGTGGCCCAGGCATTGTGGGTAATGAGCTCGTACAGCACACGCTGATGCCCCCAGGCCAGCGAACGGAATTGTGCGGGCAAGGTAAACGTGATCATGAAATACTCGCCCGGCACCAGTTTCTGCAACTGCTTGTCGATCCAGCGCTGCGACTCGTGTGCCTGGCAATGCGGGCAGTGCCGGTTGCCGCAGGAGTGCGGCAGCCAGCTTGATTGGTCACAGCCGTCGCAGGACAACAGCATCTTGGGCGCGGTTGCGCTGCGGCACAGCTGGAACGCGCCCAACGCTTTCAGTTGGCCCGGCAGCAGTTCGTGACCGTATTGTTCGAGCAAGGCGGGCGCGTACTGGGTCACAATATCATTGAGGCGCATCATACGACCCTGTTCCAGCCGACCTTGATCCGGCTCATCAGATTGTTGATGTACGCTTCGGCGGATTCTTTGCGTTGTTCGGTGAGATGGGTGTAGCGGCTGGTGGTGATCACCGAATGGTGACCGAGGATTTTTTGTACTTCGAGCAGGTCGACGCCTGCTTCAATCAGATGTGTGGCGTAGCTGTGGCGAAGGCAATGCGGCGTAATTCTTTTTTTAAACCGATCTGCGTCGTGACTTGGCGCAATGCTTGTTGCACCCCGCCACGATCCATGTGCGTTGTGGCGCCGGACGCGCCTTTGAGGCCTTTCTGACGGCTGGGAAACAGCAGCGCCGGGTTGCGGTGCACGCTCCAGAAATCGCGCAACACCGCAAGCGTGTTGGCGGGCAGCGGCACCAGCCTGTCCCGGTTACCTTTGGCATCCCGGACATGCACCCGCATTCTGTCCTGATCGATATCGCCCACCTGCAACTGCAACCCTTCACCGAGGCGCAAGCCCATGCTGTACAGGACAAAAAAGAACACCCGGTAGCTGAGCACCCGCGTCGCATCCACGATGTGCTGAATCTGCTCCACCGTCACGATATCCGGCAGGCGCGTCACCTTGGGCGCTTTGGTCAGCTCCGCGCCGGGCCAGGGCTTGTCCAGCACATAGGCGTAATAAAACTTCAGCCCATACAGATCATGCTTGAGTGTGCTCCACGACAGATCATCCAGAATCTGCGCGAAATAATCGGTCAGCTGATCGCGGCTCAAGTCATCGATCTGATATTCAAAATGCGCGGCAGCCCGGCGCACGCCGTGGCTGTATGATTCAATCGTCTTGGGCTGCATACCGCGCAGCTTCAAACGCTTGAGCAGGCTCTCATAATTCTTTGTAAAAAGATCGTGGTTGTCGTGTGCCATAAACATTCTCCTCGTGCTAAAGTGCAAAAAATCCCTTGCGGGCCGAGGATGAATTATGAATTTGAATCAAATTGGTGGGGAACATTTCTCCGCGATAGCGGCTTCGTCCAACCCTGCGCTCAAGCGGGACTTCGCAAAAGCTGCGCTTTTGCTGCGTCCCTTACCTCCACGTTACGGCGCAGTCGTTGCGCCTCGTAGTTTTCTGTGACAGGATGTACGAATGAAACCTTTTATGCGCCTATTTCGAATCGTCCATGGGTTGATGGCGATTCTCTTTGCCTGCGCCGCAATCATGCTCATCATAATTGCCGCCCGGATAGGTGGGGTGGCTTTCATCGGTGGCCTGGACCGGGCTGCAGCGCAAGGGATTATCGAAGCCGTGGGACTGTTAGCCGCTGCTGTTGTCGCGCTGCAGATTGCCGAGACTATTTTTGAGGAGGAAATCATTCGTGACGCTGACATCAGCGCGTCGACTCGTGTTCGGCGATTCTTGTCAAGATTCTTTGTGGTCATCATAGTCGCGCTAGCCATCGAAGGGCTCGTTGCGACGTTCAGGGCCATGCACGAAGATCCGGCGCAACTTCCGTACGCGGCGAGTATCTTGGTTGCGGTAGGAATACTTCTTGCCGCCTGGGGATTATTTATTCATCTCAATCGTTCTGCCGAGGAACTGGAACCGGAGGCAATGGCAGACGCAAAGAAGGAAGACCGAAAACTCAAGTAGTCTCCATCCAATGCGCCCTAACCCTTCCATCGAACGGACGACCCACGGCAAGCCGTGATCTGCCGCTCATGTCAAACGTCTGGCTCACGAACTGAATACCTTCATCAACCTGATCGACGAAGGGGCGCGTTTGGGTTGTCGTGTTGGTCTGGGTGGCTATCGCCCCGTATGTGTTCTTTCGTGTCAGCCGCCCGGCCTGAGCCGGCAGTCAAGCGGGATGCCAACCTTTCCGCATAATATTTGACGCTTCACCTGACCAAACGTATCTGATTAATTGCTTTCCAGCACCACGAACGCGACGATCATGTTGCGCTCGTCGCTGATGGAAAGATGATGAGCGGTGATACCGAGCTGCGCCAGATGGGTGCGCAGCACTGCGTCGAATTGCAGCACCGGTTTGCCGAGTCCGTCATGGGTGATGCTGATGCGGCGCAGACTGACCGGGTCGCGCAGCCCGCTGCCGACCGCTTTGGCGAAGGCTTCCTTGGCGGCGAAGCGTTTGGCGACAAGACGCGCGGGGTTGGCGTGGGTGCGGAATTCCGGCAATTCGCGCTCGCTCAGGATGCGCCGGGCAAAACGCAAACCATAGCGATTCCACATCGATTCGATGCGGGCATATTCGACAATGTCACTGCCGATACCGTGTATCACTGCTGCCCGTTCAACAACACCTTCATCTTTTTCACAGCCGCTTCCAGCCCGATGAACAGCGCCTCGGCGATGATGGCATGGCCGATGTTGAGTTCGACCAGATGGGGGATGGCAACAATCGGTTGCACATTGTGGTAATTCAGGCCGTGTCCGGCATTCACCTGCAGTCCCTGCGTATGTGCATGCTCCGCCGCGATACGAACGCGTTCCAGTTCATGCAGGCGCTCCGGAACGCTGTCCGCATCCGCATATTTTCCGGTGTGCAATTCCACCACCGGCGCACCGGTGCGGCGCGCCGCATCGATCTGCTTTGCGTCCGGGTCGATGAACAGGGACACGCGGATACCCGCTTCGGCACAGCGCGCGCAGGCCGTCTTGATGTTGTCGAAATAGCGCACCACGTCCAGCCCGCCCTCTGTCGTCAGCTCTTCGCGGCGCTCCGGCACCAGACACAGATCGTGCGGCTTGGTACGCAGCGCGATATCGATCATTTCGTCGGTGACGGCGCTTTCCAGGTTCATGCGCGTTTGCAGCATGTCGCGCAGCACCTCCACATCGCGGTCCTGGATGTGGCGGCGGTCTTCGCGCAGATGCAGCGTGATCGCGTCAACGCCTGCGGATTCCGCCAGCAGCGCCGCGCGCACCACATTGGGATAGCGCGCGCCGCGCACCTGGCGCAGCGTGGCGACATGGTCGATATTGAGTCCAAGTTTGATCATAATTTTTGCAACTCCTTAATCAGTTCCCGGGTGTGCAATATCTTGCCGCCGAGATGATGGTTGAGCAACATGCGCATCAGTTGTTTGCTCTGCTGTGCGGTAACCGGGTCGGCATATTCATCCGCAGCCATGTCCAGCAGGGTCTTGCCGAGCACCAAAAATCCGGTGCTATCAGCCCCGTCATCCGGCCCGCTTTCATCTGGTAACGGGCCCCGCTCCACAACATAACGATAGCAGACTTCCGCCTGTATCGCCTTGCCGTTGCCGGCTTCTCGATCCAGCACCAGCGCATAGCCCAGCTCCTGCAGCAGGTGCTTTTCAAAACAGCGCAGCGTGGCGGCATGATCGGCTTCGTGCGCCAGACGGTACAGGGTGGCGCGGTAGTAGTCGAACAATTGCACATGCGGGTCGTCGCGTGCCAGCAGGTTGAGCAACAGCTCGTTCAGATAGAACCCGCACATCAGCGCCGTGCCTTGCAGATAAGGCTGTCCGCCCTGCCACTCCGCGCTGTGCAAAGTGCGCACTTCGCCCTTGCCGAACCAGCTTAACAGCAGCGGCTGAAAATTCATCAGCAGGCCGCGCAGGCTTGACCTGGGACGCCGCGCTCCGCGCGCCACTATCGCCATCCGCCCGTGGTGCCGGCTGAACACATCGAGTATCAGACTGGTTTCGCGAAACGGATAACTGTGCAGGACGAACGCCAATTCGTCCTGGTGCCTGTTCCGGCTCGCAGGAATCATTCGTAATGCGCGGTCATTCATAGCCCAGGCTGCGCAACACGCGTTCGTCATCCGCCCAGCCGCTGCGCAATTTGACGAACACCTCGAGGAATACTTTACCGCCGAACATTTTTTCCATATCCAACCGCGCCTGGGTCGCGATCTCCTTGAGCTTCTCGCCTTTTTTGCCGATCAGCATCGCCTTGTGCGCTTCCCTGTCCACCAGGATCGCGGCACTGATGCGGCGCAGCTTGCCTTCCATCTTGAATTGCTCGATCACCACGCTGGTCGAGTAAGGCAACTCGTCTCCGGTGAAGCGGAATATTTTTTCGCGCAACATTTCAGCTGCCAGGAATCGTTCGCTGCGGTCGGTGATATCGTCTTTGTCATAGATCAGTTCGCCTTGCGGCAGATGACTGCGTATCGCATCCTTCAGCTCTTCGATCTTGCTGCCGAGCTTGGCGCTGACCGGTACGATCGCGGCAAACTTGAAGTCATGCGCGACCCGTTCGGCAAACGCGAACAGCTGCCCCTTGTCCGCAACCTCGTCGATCTTGTTGATCACCAGCAATACCGGGCGGTTATCAGGCAGCAGCTTGAGCACTTCCTGGTCGCGCTCGTCGTAGCGCAACGCTTCCAATACATACAGCACCACCTGCACGTCGCGCAGGCTGCTGGTCACCACACGGTTCATGCCGCGATTCAGCGCATTGAGGTGTTTGGTCTGAAACCCGGGGGTATCGACAAACACGAACTGGCTGTGATCATCGGTGTAGATGCCGTGGATGCGATGGCGCGTGGTCTGCGCCTTGCGCGAGGTGATGCTGATCTTCTGCCCGATCAGGTGGTTGAGCAGCGTGGATTTGCCCACGTTGGGCCGGCCGACGATGGCGATGAAACCGCTGTGAAACCCATCAGATATTTGTTCTGTCATGTTGTGGCCGGTAATTGTTGGTAGGCGGCTTGTGCAGCCTGTTGTTCCGCATTGCGCCGGCTCGTTCCGGCACCGCGGGTGGAAATTTTCAGTGACGGGATCGCGCACTCCACCTGGAAGGATTGCTCATGTGCTTCTCCTTGCATGGCAATGATGGTGTAGATCGGCAATGGAATACGCTTGCCTTGCAGGTATTCCTGCAACAGGGTTTTGGCATCCTTGCCCTGCGTCTGCACATCGACCTTTTCGAGGTAGGGTACATACAGATTCAATACAGCCTGTTCT
>DIYV01000127.1:0-3378 GCA_002429165.1 Gallionella sp. UBA6045
CCGTGTGCGCAGTGCTTCAATTTCATCCAGCAATTGCAGCACCAGCGCAACTCAACGTGGGACTTTCAATGTTACGACATGAACACTTTGTTGTATGTTCGCTGGCGCACGGAGCGCATGTTTTGCGAAGCAGCTTGAATTTTCCATAATTCGTGACAATTTGCGATTTACCGTAGGTCGGGCTTCAGCCCGACATGTCGGGTTAAAACCCGACCTACAAGATACGGAGCTCCGTCTTCAATTATGGAAAGCTCAATAATGTACGGCAGTCGATGTTTGCAGCATGAAGGCTGCATTGGGAATTTATGATGCGCGCGCCCAACAGTCTCAGTTAGGATTTCCCTCATCACGCCACTCTTCCTTGGCTTCGCTTACTGTCTGCTGATGAAGGACTGGCGACGTGCCCAAAGCATCGCTGACTATTGCTTGTGCTTCCTCCAAAATGCGGCGCAGATGATCCGCTCCACGGAAACTCTCGGCATATATCTTGTAGATGTCTTCGGTGCCGGACGGACGAGCAGCAAACCATCCGCTTTCGGCAATTACCTTCAACCCTCCAATGGGTGCGCCGTTTCCTGGAGCCTGGGTGAGGATGCTCTGGATTTTTTCGCCTGCCAACTCTGCTGAACGTATCTGCTCAGGTGAGAGCTTCGCCAACAGTTGTTTTTGCTCCGGAGTCGCCGGTGCCTCGACACGATCGTAAACAGGTTCGCCGAACTCGCGCGCAAGATCACGGTAGATTTCGCCGGGATCGCGGCCCATGCGCGCGGTAATCTCCGCCGACAGCAAAGCCGGTACGATGCCGTCTTTGTCCGTGGTCCAGACGCTGCCATCCAGACGGGAAAAAGAGGCGCCTGCGCTCTCTTCCCCGCCGAAGCCCAGCGAACCGTCGAGCAGTCCGTCCACGAACCACTTGAATCCGACCGGTACCTCGTAGAGCTTGCGGCCGAGCTTCGCCGTGACGCGATCAATCATCTGGCTGCTGACCACCGTCTTGCCTACCGCCGCATCCTTGCGCCATTTCGGACGATGCCGGAACAGATAGAAAATGGCGACCGCAAGGTAGTGATTGGGCGGCAGCAAACCCGCATTTTTGGTGACGATCCCGTGCCGGTCATGATCGGTGTCGCAGGCGAAGGCGATGTCGTAACTATCCTTGAGGCCGATCAGGCTCTGCATCGCGTAGGACGAGGACGGATCCATGCGTATCCGGCCGTCCCAGTCGGCCGTCATGAAGCGGAAGGTCGGATCGACGGCTTCATTCACCACCGTGAGATTCAAGCCATAGCGCTCGGCGAGCGGTCCCCAATAGTGAACGCCGGCGCCGCCAAGCGGATCCACGCCCATGCGTATGTTCGCGCCGCGAATCGCATCCATATCGAGCACGCTGCCGAGATCATTCACGTAATCGTTGAGAAAGTCGTGCCGGTGTGTAGTGGCCGCTCGCAGCGCCTTCTCGAACGAGATTCTTTTCACGCCCTTCAGGCTGCTTTCCAGCAACCCATTGGCCCTGGCTTCGATCCATCCGGTGACATCCTTGTCTGCCGGCCCGCCGTTGGGCGGGTTGTACTTGAAACCGCCGTTGTCGGGCGGATTGTGCGAAGGCGTGATGACAATACCGTCTGCCAGCCCTGTAGCGCGGCCGCGGTTGTAAGCAAGTATCGCGTGGGAAATCACAGGGGTGGGCGTGTATTCATTCTTGTCCGCGATCATCACGTCCACGCCGTTGGCCGCGAGCACTTCGAGTGCGCTGGCATACGCCGGTTCCGAAAGCGCGTGCGTGTCAATGCCGAGGAACAGCGGGCCGCCTATGCCCTGACGCTTGCGGTACTCACAAATAGCCTGGCTGATGGCAAGCACATGATATTCGTTGAAGCTGGTTTCGAACGCGGAACCACGATGGCCCGAGGTGCCGAACGCAACTCTTTGCGCGGGTATCGCAGCATCCGGCATATTGCTGTAGTAGGCCGTGATGAGTCTCGGCACATTGATCAGCATTGCTGCTGTGGCGGGCTTGCCTGCCAGGGGGCTTATTTTCATGTTTACTTTATTTACTCTGTAAGTTCGGTTCCGGCATAAGCGCGCAAATCGTCAGCAAGATCACATCGCTATTTATGAAATTTTCTAAATTGGTATCTTTCAATCACTGGAAAAATTATCCCTTCCAGGCAAAATGTTTTATGCTAAGAAAGGAACATTCGTACAATTGCAGTGTATGCCGGTTTTTTGAGCTGGACAGTTTGGTATTTTGGATTTACCACTCTTGCGGCAATTGGTATTTTTCCGGCAGCAAATTGATGATTTCCCTTTGCACCAGAATGTTATGCTCTTCATACAGCGCGTAGCCGCATAAAGACAGTACTTCGCCAAAATTCTCCAAAACTTTTTCGCCCTGCCACACCCAATCGACAGGCAAGCAGATACCAAGATCGCTCTCGGTTGGATAGTCTGACAGCACAACACCTATGGCTTTAATATGCAGACTGGATTGTGGCTTGCAGCGTTTGATGAAAACGATGTCTTCGTTCTTGATGGCCGAAACGATATTGTGCAAGTCCGGTTTGTCTTCCGGCGAGCGCGGGAGGCATACAATTTTCTTTTCGAGAAAACCTTGCGCATTGTGTTCTTCAATTCCAAAAAATGCAGTCATCGTTTCCTCCATTTTTTCGATTACCAATCATCGCCATGGAATCATGGTCAAAGCAACTTCAGCCAGTCGAAAATCTGTCCAAATGAGAACCATGAATTATCCGCCGAGTGTCTGGTCCTGGTTTTTAAACCAGGCGAGTGCATGTTCAAAATGCTGCGGCTCAAAATCCGGCCAATATTCATCCCTGACATAGAAATCCGCATAAACGGACTGTACCGGGAGAAAACCGCTCAATCGGCGTCCTCCTCCCCAGCGCACGATCAAATCCAGGCGTGATACTTCATCTGAACGCAGGCCGCCGTTTTTAAGACCGGCCAGATCCCACTCCCAGCCGTAGTTGACAAGTAGATTCACCTTGATTCCGACACCCTGGCGCTGCCGGAATTCTTTTAACGGCTGGGGGAATTGCGTCGATGTCTCATCGCCGACAACAAGCAAAGCCGCTCCACGGCGTGCAATTTCGAAAGCGAATGCAACGGTGGCCTCGCTGAATGCCTGTTTTTGAATGGAAGGCCGCTTGGTGTTGTCCTGGGTAAAGCAGTAAATCGAAACTTCCTTGATCCCGCATTCTTTGCATTTCTCGTACAGCAGCAATCCCGGGTTAATACCATGGGCATATCCGGCCTCTTTGCGCAGCCCATGATCTATGGCCCAGCGCCGATTTCCATCGGGAATGAAACCGATGTGACGCGGGATATTATTTTTTGCCAAGTTCATAACCGGAAATT
>DIYV01000127.1:3660-4593 GCA_002429165.1 Gallionella sp. UBA6045
GCATGTTCCCACACGTCCACGCACAACAGCGCCTTGTCGCCCGTGGTGAGCGGCGTGCCGGCAGCACCCATGTTGACGATATCCACCGAACCATCGGCCTTCTTCACCAGCCAGGTCCAGCCGGAACCGAAGTTGCCCACGGCGGAGGCCACGAACGCCTTCTTGAACTCGTCGTGGCTGCTCCACTTCTTGTTGATGGCATTGGCCAGCGCCCCGGTCGGGGCTGCACCGCTTTTCGGCTTCATGCAGCTCCAGAAAAAAGTGTGGTTCCACACCTGCGCGGCGTTGTTGTAAATGCCGCCGGAAGATTTCCTGATGATGTCTTCCAGCGCAGCGTTCTCGAATTCGGTGCCCTTGATCAGCTTGTTAAGATTGGTCACGTAGGCCTGATGATGCTTGCCGTAGTGGTACTCGAATGTTTCCCTGGATATGTGGGGTTGCAGCGCATCCAGCGCATAGGGCAGTGCGGGTAAGGTATGTTCCATTTTTTTCTCCATGGTAAAAATTTAAAGAGGTCGTGAATTTCGGCAAAATCTGCAGCGACAAATTTAATCATCGTTAACATTGTCCCTTGCAGACAAAATGTTGTATGTACGCTGGCGTACATATTGCGAAGAACGTGATCGCCAGCCAACTATGTGCCAACATGACCAGAGCAGCGGCCCGTTGATTGAAAGCATGGCGCACCATCCGGGTACCCTCACCGGGCACCCTCATCCGTCCGGTCCGTTCAAACAGTCATAGGAGCAATCATGATCTCCCGCCATTATCTGCATACCGGCCAACGCACCTGCCATGCCGAAGACGGATAAGAGGTACCGTGCGAAAGTTCCGGGCAGGATGCATTGTTTAATGTCGGTACACCCTGGCCGGAACCGCGCTTCATTTTGCGCGACAACGAGGTCACCGATGATCTGACGGGTCTGATCTGGT
>DIYV01000174.1 GCA_002429165.1 Gallionella sp. UBA6045
GCAATCAGGATTTTTTCAAACATGGTATTGGCTCCGAACTTGGGCGTGGCACGAAATGGCGCGCTTACCATTAACCGATGACGAACAGAGGTTGGCCGAATTCAACAGGCTGGCCATTCTCCACCAGGATGGCTTTGATGACCCCGCTCTGATCGGCTTCGATCTCGTTGAGCAACTTCATGGCTTCGATGATGCACAGGGTCTCGCCGCTGTTCACGGATTGGCCCACATCCACGAATGCCTTGGAACCCGGCGAGGCGGATCGGTAGAACGTGCCGACCATCGGCGATTTCACCACGTGACCTTCCGCCACCGCGGGTTTGGCGGGTTCGGCTGCCGGCGCGGCGGGCTGCGGAGCAAAAGCTGCTGCAGCGATGACATGTTGCTGAGCAGGTGCGTAGGCTTGTTGAGCGGACGCGGCGGTGCGGGTGATGCGCACGCGTTCTTCGCCCTCGCTGATTTCCAGTTCGGCAATACCGGAACTTTCGACCAACTCAATCAATGTTTTCAGCTTGCGTAAATCCATGGTGACCTCCTTAAGAAGCTTGTTATTTTTGGTTCAGTGCGAATTGCACTGCAAATTCATAGCCCGCCGCGCCCAGGCCGCTGATCACGCCTACAGCAAGGTCGGAAAAGAACGAATCCTTGCGAAATGCCTCGCGGGCGAACACATTGGAAAGATGTACTTCGATGAACGGGATGGCAACTGCCGCCAGCGCATCCCGTAGTGCCACGCTGGTATGGGTGAACGCGGCCGGATTGATAATGATGAACTGTGTACCATCAGCGTGTGCCTGCTGCACCCGTTCCACGAGTTCGACTTCGGCATTGCTCTGGAAGCAAAACAAGTTTGCGCCGCTTTTACCCGCCAATTTCATCAAACGCTCGTTAATTTCATTCAACGTGACGTTGCCATACACAGCCGGCTCGCGACTGCCGAGCAGATTCAGATTGGGTCCGTGCAACACAAGGATATTTTTCATGCGCGCAGTTTGCCGTAAATTAGGGCAATTTGTCCAGTATTTTGGCGCAGATGCCTAAATTATATTAGAGCCCGATATTTTGCAGGGTTTTCAGAAACTGGGCGGTATCCTGATAGCCCGTCACGCGAAAATCAGCCACCTCTTTGCCCTGAGTATCGAAGAACAGGATACCGGGGGGGCCGAACAGGCCAAAGCGTTTGAGCAGGGCTTTGTCGGCCTCGTTGTTTGCCGTGACATCGGCTTGCAACAGCAATACCGGTTTGAGTTTGGATTTTACCGTGCCATCAGAGAAGGCAAAACGTTCCAGTTCCTTGCAAGAGATACACCAGTCGGCGTAGAAATCAAGCATTACAGTCTGTTTCCCGCGTACCTGGGCGATGCGTTGATCAAGGTCTGCGATGTCTTTGACACGGGAAAACTGGAGTGTGGTGGGCGCCAAGCTTTCGGCGCGCCCTATGTTGCCAAGAGGGCGCAGGATGTCGCGCGCGCCGGACAGCGCGCCGACCAGATAAGCGGCGCCCAGCAACAGGGCGAACAGGCCGATTCCTTTAAGCAGCTTGTGCCAGCCGCCGGCATTGTGTGGCAGTGCATCCAA
Organism: Gallionella sp. UBA6045; assembly: GCA_002429165.1. Lineage (GTDB taxonomy): Bacteria > Pseudomonadota > Gammaproteobacteria > Burkholderiales > Gallionellaceae > Gallionella. Next base: position 1,579 of record DIYV01000174.1, read on the forward strand.
TGCGCGCAGGTAAATCGCCGAGAAGATCAGCAGCGCAGCCCATAGCAGCATCTCTACGCTGATAGGCAACAGCGGCTGGATGATCCAGATCGCCAGCGCCAGCAACATCACGCCGAAAAATTGTTTGACCGCTTCCATCCAGGCACCTGCCTTGGGCAGCAATACGCCTGCTGAAGAACCGATCAGCAACAGCGGAGTGCCCATACCCAGCGCCATTACGAACAGCGCCGCGCCGCCGAGCACGGCATCGTGGGTCTGGCCAATATAGAGCAGCGCCCCGGCCAGCGGTGCCGCCACGCAGGGACCCATGATGATGGCGGACAGCGCGCCCATCGCGAACACGCCGCTGAGATGGCCGCCGTGCAGACGGTTGCTGGTGTCACTCAGTTTGCTTTGCAAAGCGGTGGGCAGTTGGAACTCATAAAAGCCGAACATGGACAACGACAGCAGCACGAACACTGCGGCGAAGCTGCCGAGCACCCAGGGTGTCTGCAGCGCATTGGAAATCAGGTTGCCGGAATACCCAGCAGCCACGCCTGCGGCGGCGTAGGTGATCGCCATGCCCAGCACGTAAGCCAGAGACAGAATGAAGGCGTGCATATGGGTGATTTTATGGCCGCGTCCGACGATGATGCCGGAAAGGATCGGGATCATCGGGAATACACACGGAGTCAGTGATAACAGCAGTCCTGCGCCGAAGAAAAAGGAAATGATCAGCCAGAAATTGCCGCCCGTGAACAGCTTCGCAATTTGCGAGTCTTCAGATACCGTGCGGGATGAGGGCGGCGGTGCTACAGACAGTACGGGTGGGGCCAACTGTCCGGTGGTAACTTCCGGCAGGGCTATGTTTAACGTTTTGGTGATTGGCGGGTAACATAGCCCCTGCTCACTGCAGCCTTGGTAAACGGCGTTAAGCGCGATGCGGGTTGCCGCATTGCCGGAACGACTCAGCGTGATGACACCCTGAAAAGATTGATGGAATACTTCGGTGTCGCCAAAATTGGGGTCGTGCTTTATTTCGCCTTTGGGCAAACTCACAGACGTGATTTTGACCGTTTTGTCTTTGGCGGTGAAGGTGATTTTGTCGCGATACAGGTAATAAGTGGGGGTTACGTTGAAGTTGGCTTGCAAGGTGTGCGCATCACGCACCTTCACTTCCAGGCGGAAAGCGTCATCAGGTTGCAGAAAGTCGGGTGGTTTGCTGATAGCCAAGTTTGAAAGCCTATCCATAAAGGCTTCAGCATGCGAGGCGGGAGCGACAAGACAAAACAGCAGCAGTAATGAAAAACGCATGGTTATTCCTTGAGAGTGGTTGTTTCCCCGTCTACCCAATCCAGATAAGAGGGTAAGCCGGCCGTTACCAAGACAGCGATAATTTCGGGGAGTTCGTAAGGGTGCGCTTCGCGTATCAATTTTTCAAGTCGCGGGTAAGCGGCACGTGTGGTTTTGATCAGCAGCGGCACTTCGGTGGCGGTCTCGATATTATCTTTCCAGCGATAGGTCGATGTGCAGGGAGCAAGCTGGTTCACGCAGGCAGCGGCGCGCGTTTCGATAAGCTGGCGTGCAAGTTTTTCGGCAGATGCCGCATCGGGAAGATTGGTGATAACCAATAAAATGTCATCCATGTCCTGGCTCATGCTTTTGAGAAGCGCAATCCGAGCTGTAACAACTCATCCCACACATCACCCCGGCGCAAACCTTTGATCGTCTTGTCCAGCCGTGCAGCCTTTTGGATGGCTCGCTCGATGTGCGGAAATTTAAGGCGCCGTGCCGCACTCTCGATCAACCCCTGCTTGTCCCTGCGCACCCGTATGTCGCGCATGGCGTTGCCGAGGTTACCGCCGCGTTGCGCCGCTTGCAGGACCTTACCCAGGGTGCGTATATCTTCACTGATTGCCCATAACACCAGCACGGTGGCGGTGCCCTCGGCGCGCAAACCGTCGAGGATGCGCGCAAAACGCGCTGCGTTGCCGTTCAGCATGGCTTCCGAAAGCTTGAAGATGTCGTAACGCGCCACATCCATCACCGCATCCTTGACCTGTTCAAAAGATAATTGCCCGGCGGGGAACAACAACGCGAGTTTCTGGATTTCCTGAAACGCCGCGAGCAGGTTGCCTTCGCATCGGTCTGTGAGAAATTCCAGTGTAGCTTCGTCGGTACTTTGCCCCTGTCTTTTAAGACGTTCGGCGATCCAGCGTGGCAATGCACTGCGCGGAATGTCATCCGCGGAAACCATCACGCCATGCTGCTCCAGAGCACCGAACCACTGGCTTTTCTGGACGGTCCAGTCCAGCTTGGGCAAAGAGATCAGCGTCAGCGTGTCCTCACTCAGGTTGGCGCAATAGTCCTGTAATGCCTTCCCGCCCTCAACCCCGGGCTTGCCGGAAGGAATGCGCAGATCGATCACTTTGCGTGTGGAGAACAGCGACAGGCTCTGGGCGCTGTTGCGCAATTCTCCCCATTTGAAATGCTGTTCGGCAATGAATGTTTCGCGTTCGGTATATCCGGCGGCGCGGGCGGCAGCCCGAATGCTGTCCGCCGCTTCAATCGCGAGCAACAGCGCGTCACCAAACACCACGTACAACGGTTTCAAACCGGAACTGAGGTGGCGCGGCAAGTCTTCGCTGGAGATGGCCATGGGCTAATGCGGCTTCAGATTGATTCGACTGAGGCGGCGCACGATTCGCTGCACCATGTCGGAACGCATGTTCTGGTAAAGCAGGGTTTCCTGACTCTCCATGGCGATAACATTGTTGTCGTCATAAGGGAAATCGCTGTGCATCACGATTTCTTCGGCGGGGATCACGTCATTCCGCTCACGATCATAAGCGCGCAGGGAAACGCGGTAGAACAACTGGAATTCATTTACACGTCCGCTGCCGCTCAGTGAAAGAATCTGTTTGTCGGGGATTTCAGAAACGATGTCAAGCACCACATCGGCTTGCGCGGCAGTGTCCACCAGTTTCACCTTGTTTGCTTCCAGATTGCGGCTCAGTTCTTTGATGAATGGCGTGCCGGGATTGGTCGCTTTCAGATAAAGTGTTTCGAACGGTATGGCCGCCTGCCCGCGCAAATGGAAACTGCAACCGGCCAGCAACACAGCGGCAACCAGCAGGACTAATAATCGAATCAGAAGGCGCAAGATTTCTCCTAGACGACAACGTTGATCAAACGGCCCGGCACGATCACGATTTTCTTTGGTGTTGCGCCAGCCAGATGTTTCTGCACAGCCTCGTGCGCCAACGCGAGTTGTTCCAGCGTTCCCTTGTCCGCATCCTTCGCTGCGCGCAGGCTGCCGCGCAGCTTGCCGTTCACTTGCAACACCAGTTCGATCTCGTCCTGTTCCAGTGCCGCTGCCAGCGGTTCCGGCCAGGGAGCATGCAGGATGTCGTCGCCGTAACCCAGTTCGCGCCACAAGGTATGGGTGATGTGCGGCGTGATTGGAGAGAGCAGGCGCAGCAGGATGGAGCAGCCTTCGTGTGCGACCGCCGCGCGACCTTTGCCGGCATCCTTCAAGGTTTTTTCCAGCGCATTGAGCATCTTCATGCCGGCGGAGGCCACCGTGTTGAACTGATGTTTGCCAAGGTCGTAGTTGGCTTGCTTCAGTGTCAGGTGCACCTCGCGGCGTATGTCTGCAAGGGCCGCAGGCAATTTGTCCGGCATGGAGCTTACTGCTTCAGATGACAGCGCATTGCCGAACGCCCACACGCGCTTGAGGAAACGGTGCGCGCCTTCCACGCCGGAATCGGCCCATTCCAGAGTCTGCTCTGGTGGCGAGGCGAACATCATGAAAAAACGTGCGGTATCCGCGCCGTATTGATCCTGTCTCTTATACACATCTGACGCTGCCGACGAA
>DIYV01000146.1:0-3042 GCA_002429165.1 Gallionella sp. UBA6045
GGGACTGCGCAAAAGCGCGCAGCCCCTTAGCTTCATACATGGACGCCCACTTTTGCCAAGCTTTCATTCGATGATTTTGAGAGTAGGTAAAGATTGCAGCCATACATCCGGATTTTTAGTGAGGCCTTCGCCTCTATCCCTGATGGAATACGCTGAATGAGGTCCCATCACGTTAGCGGGCTTTTCGCCCGTGGAGCTAATCGGAATCTCTCACTCACGGTCTGACCTGTCTCGCCATCATTTCATGATTGCCTGTGCAATCGGTGGTACGTGCTACTCCTTCAACTCGTTAACTTCGGTTTTACTCAACCGCCGCGATTACATGGCGGCAACCACGGCTGCCGGTGTGTAATCGCGGCGGAACATTCGATCATGGGCCAGCAGTGCCCATACGATCCGGGCATTCTTGTTGGCCAAGGCGACCGCCGCCACGTTCTTGTTGCGCCGACCCATCACTTTTCTCAACCAGCTCTCCGGCTCTGCTTTGTGCTCAGCTACCCGTACGACCGATCTTGCGCCGTGAATCATCAAGGTGCGCAAATAGGTGTCGCCGCGTTTGCTGATGCCCTGCAAGTTCTGTTTGCCGCCGCTGGAATTCTGCCGGGGTACCAACCCCATCCATGCGGCGAGCTGGCGGCCATTCTTAAATTCCCGCGCATCGCCCACGGTGGCCACGATGGCACTCGCGGTGATCGGCCCAAGCCCGGGTATCTCGGCCAGCTTGCGGCTGGCTGCATTGTCGCGATGCCACTTCTGTATCTGTGCTTCTAATTCTTTGACCTGTCGGTTCATCTCTTTCAGATTCTCCGTCAGCCGGTCTATCAGGTGGCGCATCGTGCCGGGTAGCCCGTTCTCGCCGTCTTCGAGTATCCCCAGGATGTATTTTGTGATTGCGCCTACACCTTGCGGGATGATGATGCCGAATTCGGAGAGCAGGCCGCGTATCTGGTTGGCCTGTGCGGTGCGTGCTTTGACGAAACCCTGGCGTGCGCGATGTACCGACAGGATGGCTTGTTGCTCGACGTGCTTCATCGGGACGAAGCGCATGTTCGGCCTACTCACCGCTTCGCAGATCGCTTCGGCATCGGCCATGTCATTTTTGTTGGTCTTGACATAGGGTTTGACGAACTGCGGTGCCATCAGCTTGACGGTGTGCCCGTAGTCTTCGAGCTTCCTCGCCCAGTGGTGCGCGCTGCCGCACGCTTCCATGCCGATCAGGCACGGTTCCAAGTTGGCGAAGTATTTCGCCATATCGGCGCGCTTGAGTTGTTTGCGTACCCCAACCTTGCCGCGCACATCTACGCCATGAATTTGGAAAACATTTTTTGCCAGATCGATGCCTATTGTCGTAATCTTCATTTTTGGATGCCCCTTTCTATGGTTAGTGGTAGTAATGCCACCACTACTTTGGCACTTCGATGCCGTATTAGGAAGTGGGCGTCCATTCCATTACGTTAGGTACCATAAATGCGCCACATCCGTGAACTCATCGCTCTTGCCAAAGTGGCATACCCAAGGGATAACTTTTTCGCCGGCGTCGAACAAACCCTGAAGATCGTGCCGGAGGCGCGGGAGCAATACCGAGCCTACGAACGAGCACTCAGCACCCTCGATTCAGAGTCTTGGATGGTTCTCCGAGACAAGGCTATTGCGCACTTCACGGATCATAGGCCTGGACAGTGGAAGCAAGGCTTCTTTAATCAACTTAATGACGCATTTGCCTATCAACATTTGGTCCGAAGAGGCTACGAACACGTGCGAATATTGCGGGAGGTTGGTACGACTCAGCCGGACATTGAGTACATAGATTGTGCAAAGAAGCGCTTCTGCGAGGTGAAGACAATAGGAATCTCGGACGAAGTCATTGGGCGCCGAGCTAAAGTGCAGGCTACTTCCTCATCCATCTACCAAAATCTGTCCTGTGGATTTCTGAGCAAGCTCGAGAGCACCCTCAGCGCTGCTGATCGCCAGATCAAAGCACGTCGGGGAAAGGGCTTGATCTACATCATTATGTACTTCGACGACTTTACTCTCGACTACTACGACCGATATCGAAAACAAATATCCGCCTGCCTCGAATCGCATACGGCGGAAAGCATCTACGTCAAGATCGGCTTAATGGGCCGGAAGCACATTTGCAAGGCCCCGAGCATAGATTCGCGAATGGCACCTAACCCTTCTATTGAGAGAGACGCGCAAAAAGCGGCGCGCCCCTCATAGAAAACGTTGAACGACCGCTTTCTGGAATCTTGAAGGACCGCAATGTGTCGTGAGCGGCATGTCGTAGTTGCTAAATGCCTGCCCGAAAGCGGATGGTCAGGACCATCATAATCTGCGAGAAGTAACGGGTATTGCCTAGACGGAGAAAGTCGGAATTTACGGAGACAGCGTTGGTTCCGCACCTTTGGGAAACAGCACCCACATCTGGCCGGTCTCTTTCATGCGCCCCGCTTGGGCACCGGCCTGGTCGCCAAAACCCCAGAAGAAATCGCCGCGCACTGGTCCCCTGATCGCGCCGCCGGTATCCTGCGCCAGCATCAGGCGGTTCAGCGGCTGGGTGGTATTCGGATAAGTGGTGGAAATAAACACCGGTGCGCCAAGCGGGATGGTGCGCGCATCCACAGCCAGGCTGTATTGATCGGTCAGCGGCACGCCCAAAGCGCCGAGCGGGGCGGGCAGCGAATCGGGCAATACGCGGAAGAACACGTAGCTGGAATTCTGTTCCAGCAGGTTGTTCAGCTGATCGGGATGCTGTGCCGCCCAATCCTTGATGCCCTGCATGGATGCATCTTCAAGTTTGATCCCGCCCATTTCGACCAGTTTCTTGCCGATGGACGTGTAGGGATATCCGTTCTGCTCGGCATAGCCGACCTTCACGATGCCGCCGTCCGGCAATTCGATGCGACCCGAGCCCTGGATCTGCAGGAAGAACAGATCGACCGCGTTGTCCACCCAGAACAGCTCGTGTCCGTGCAACGGAGTCTTTCCGCTGTCGATCTCGCTGCGATTGTAATAAGGCACGACGCGATTGCCCTGCAGCCG
>DIYV01000146.1:3242-9421 GCA_002429165.1 Gallionella sp. UBA6045
ACACCGTACAGCGGATAACGGAAGCGTGATGTCTTGACGCGGCTGCCATACAGTTTCGGTTCGTAGTAGCCGGTGAACAGTCCCTGTGAAGACCCGTCCGGGTTGTACACCTGATAGGGTGTGAAATCTTCCTCAAAAAAAGCATGCAACGCGTTGTTGTCCGGCTGCGTCATCTGATCGGCGCGGGTGCATACGGTTTGCCAGCCAGGCTTGCTTTTCAGTGCATTACAGCTTTGCCAGAAGGCCGCCCAGGCGGGTTGCAAATCTGCTGTTTGCCAATCCGGCAGCATCTCCCACTTGCTTACCGCGAACGGTGGATATGGTTTTGAATTGAGGATGGCGAGTTGCGATGAGGTGGTACAGGCCGCAAGAAAAATCAGCACCAGGGGTAAAGCGCGTTGTGTTGATGTTTTTAGTCGCGCGCCAAAAGCAGAGTCAGTGCAGAACACGCGGCACACTCAGCACAAATTGCGGAATTTCGACATCGAACTGCGCGCCATCATCGGTCTGCATCTGGTAACTGCCGCGCATCGTTCCCACCTGCGTGGTCAGCACCGTGCCGCTGGTATATTCGAAGCTCTGGCTGGGTTTCAGAAGTGGTTGCTCTCCCACCACACCTTGTCCGCGCACTTCCTGCACATGGTTGTGGGCATCGGTGATGATCCAGTGGCGGCTGATGAGTTTTGCGGATGAATGACCGAGATTGGTAATGGTGATGGTGTAGGAAAAAACGAAACGGTTGCCCGCTTCATCGGATTGATCCGGCAGGTAATTGACCTGAGTTTCTATGACAACGCCATGTTGGTTGATTTCTTCCATGCGCGGCATTTGAACCGATTTTCGCTTATGTCGCAAGGGGTTCGCGGTGTTTTTATGCTAATCTTGCCAGGTATTTTTCACTCAAGTTAAATCATGAATGGTTATTTGAAACGCATCCTTAACGCGCGCGTCTATGACGTGGCAGTCGAGACCCCGCTGGAAGCGGCGCCCAATCTGTCGGCGCGCATCGGCAATACGATTTTGCTCAAGCGCGAGGATATGCAGCCGGTATTCTCCTTCAAGCTGCGCGGCGCCTACAACAAGATGGCGCAACTGACGTCCGAACAACTCAAGTGCGGCGTGATCACCGCATCGGCGGGAAACCATGCCCAGGGCGTGGCGCTCAGCGCGCAGAAGCTTGGCTGCAAAGCCGTCATCGTGGTGCCGACGACCACGCCGCAAATCAAGATCCAGGCGATCACCGGCCGTGGCGCGAAAGTGGTGCTGCACGGCGATTCGTATTCCGATGCCTACCAGCATGCGCTGGAGCTGGAACAGAAAAGCAAGATGACCTTTGTGCATCCCTATGACGACCCGGACGTGATCGCCGGGCAGGGTACGATAGCAATGGAAATCCTGCGCCAGCACACCCGGGCCATCCACGCGATCTTCGTTCCGATCGGCGGCGGCGGCCTGATTGCGGGCGTGGCGGCCTATGTCAAAAATTTGCGCCCGGAGATCAGGATCATCGGCGTGCAGCCGGTGGATTCCGATGCGATGTATCGTTCGCTGAAAGCCAAACGGCGCATCACGCTCGACCATGTCGGGCTGTTTGCCGACGGCGTGGCGGTGAAACAGGTCGGCACGGAAACTTTCCGGCTGTGCCGCAAACTGGTCGACGAGATCATCCTGGTGGACACCGACACCGCCTGTGCGGCGCTCAAGGATGTGTTCGAGGATACCCGCTCGATCCTCGAGCCGGCGGGTGCGCTGTCCATCGCCGGAGCCAAACTGTATGCCGCGCGTGAAAATCTGAAGGGTGAAACGCTGGTCGCTATCGCGTCCGGTGCGAACATGAATTTCGACCGTCTGCGTTTTGTCGCGGAGCGCGCCGAGATCGGTGAAAAGCGCGAGGCGATATTGGCCGTGACGATTCCAGAGACGCCGGGCAGTTTCCGCAAATTCTGCTCGTTGCTCGGCAAGCGCAGCATCACCGAGTTCAATTACCGCTATGACAACCCGAAAATTGCGCATGTGTTCGTCGGTATCCAGGTGCGTAACCAGCTGGAAACCAGCGAACTGGTGGAAAAATTGCAGCGCAACAAACTCAACACGCTGGATCTTAGCGACAACGAAATGGCCAAGCTGCATTTGCGCCATCTGGTCGGCGGGCATGCACCGGAAGCCAAGGATGAAATTATGTTCCGCTTCGAGTTCCCCGAACGCCCCGGCGCGCTGATGCTGTTCCTGAACAGCATGAGCCACAACTGGAACATCAGCCTGTTCCATTACCGCAACCACGGCGCGGATTACGGCCGGGTGCTGGTCGGCATGCAGGTGCCGCGCCACGACAAGCAGGCGCTCAAGATCTTCCTTGATAAACTAGGCTACCGCTACTGGGACGAGAGTGGCAATCCGGCGTATCGGCTGTTCCTGGGTTAATGGCAATGCCGGTTGCGCAGCCCATGACTAAACCCGGCATCCGCAAGCAAATCCTTGCCCTGCGCGAGCAGCTTCCCGCGGCCATGCGTGCCGCCCATGGCGCAGCAATCACCGAACGATTATTGCGGCTGCGCGAGTACCGGCAAGCCGGCACCATACTGGGCTACATGAATTTTGGTGCGGAGTTTGCCAGTGAGTTCTGGATACAGCAGGTGTTGGCGGATGGCAAGAAATTAGCCCTGCCGCGGGTGAATCACCATACCAGCCAGCTCGACCTGTTTTGGGTGGAAGACCTCGAAAACCAGTTGGCAACAGGGTTGTGGGGGATACGCGAGCCTGTAGTTGAACTCTGTGAGAGGCTGACCATGATAAATGAGGTAGAATTCGCCCTGTTGCCCGGGGTGGCATTTACCCGGGATGGCGCGCGGCTGGGCTATGGCCGCGGTTTTTATGACAAGCTTTTGGCTCGCATGACTATCCAACCCGCTTTGGTGGCAGCAGCATTTGAGCTTCAAATCGTCGAACAAATCCCACAGGAAGCGACGGATGTAAAAGTCGAATGGATTATCACCGAACAAGAAACAATCGCTTGTTCGGAAAATGGGAACCCCTGAAATTACGTTGTAATAATAGAGAGAACGGAACGATGGCATCATTACCTGATTACGATCCGCAAGAAACCCAGGAGTGGCTGGACGCCCTGGAGTCGGTGCTGGAGAACGAAGGCGCGGAGCGCGCCCATTTTCTGCTCGAGCAGCTAATCGATAAAGCGCGCCTTTCGGGCGCAGGCATGCCGTTCAGCGCGGTTACGCCGTATTGCAACACCATAGCGCTAGCCGATGAGCAACGCTCCACCGGCAACCAGGATCTGGAACACCGCATCCGTGCGTGGACACGCTGGAACGCGATGGTGCTGGTTCTGAATGCCAACCGCGACTCGTCCGAGCTGGGCGGGCATATCGCCAGTTTTGCTTCCGCAGCCACCCTGTACGATGTGGCATTCAATCATTTCTTCCACGGCAAGACCGACGATCACGGCGGTGATCTGGTGTATTTCCAGGGACATTCGTCGCCCGGCGTCTATGCCCGTGCATTTCTCGAGGGACGCATCAGCGAGGAACAGATGTACAAGTTCCGCCAGGAATCCGAAGGCGGCGGCCTGTCTTCCTATCCCCATCCGTGGCTGATGCCCGACTTCTGGCAGTTCCCCACGGTGTCGATGGGCCTCGGACCGCTGATGGCGATCTATCAGGCCCGCTTCATGCGCTATCTGGAACATCGCGGTATGGTTCAGACAGCGGGACGCAAAGTGTGGGCATACCTTGGTGACGGCGAGACCGATGAGCCGGAATCGCTGGGCGCAGTCTCGATGGCGGGGCGCGAGAAGCTCGACAACCTGATTTTCGTGGTCAACTGCAATCTGCAGCGCCTCGACGGTCCGGTGCGCGGCAATGGCAAGATCATCCAGGAGCTGGAAGGGGTATTCCGCGGCGCGGGCTGGAACGTGATCAAGGTGGTGTGGGGAAACCAGTGGGACCGCCTGTTCGCCAAGGACAAGAACGGCCTGCTGCAAAAGCGCATGCAGGAAGCGGTGGACGGTGATTACCAGACATACAAATCGAAGGACGGTGCCTATGTGCGCGAGCACTTCTTCGGCAAATATCCGGAATTGCTCGAGATGGTCGCCGATATGTCCGATGCCGAAATCTGGCGCTTGAATCGCGGCGGTCACGATCCGCGCAAAGTATTTGCCGCTTATGCGGCGGCCAGCCAACACACCGGCCAACCGACCGTGATCCTGGCCAAGACCGTCAAGGGCTACGGCATGGGCGAAGCGGGGGAAGGCCAGAATATCACCCACCAGCAAAAGAAAATGGCCGGCGAAGTGCTGCTCAAGTTCCGCGACCGTTTCAACATTCCGCTGACTGACGAACAGGTCGCCAGCATGAATTTCTATCGTCCTCCCGAGGACAGCCTGGAGATGAAATATCTCAGGGAGCGCGGACGTGAGATGGGTGTGGTACCGCAACGCACGCCGGTGAACGAGCCGCTGCAGATACCAGGCCTGGAGGCGTTCGATGCATTGCTGAAAGGCACCGAAGATCGCGAAATCTCCACCACCATGGCATTCGTGCGCATGCTCGGTATTCTGGTCAAGGACAAGAATATCGGCAAGCAGGTCGTGCCTATCGTGCCGGATGAGTCGCGCACTTTCGGCATGGAAGGCATGTTCCGCCAGCTCGGCATCTTCTCGCAAGTCGGTCAGCTTTATACCCCGCAGGATTCCGATCAGTTGATGTTTTACAAGGAAGACCAGAACGGCCAGATTTTGCAGGAAGGCATCAACGAAGCCGGTGCGATGTCGTCATGGCTTGCCGCCGCTACCGCTTACGCGAACCACGGCAAGGCGATGCTGCCGTTCTACATTTACTACTCGATGTTCGGTTTCCAGCGTATCGGCGATCTGGCCTGGGCGGCCGGCGACTTGCGCGCGCGAGGTTTTTTGCTGGGAGGCACGGCAGGCCGCACCACGCTGAACGGCGAAGGTTTGCAGCACGAAGACGGCCACAGCCACCTGATGTCTGCAACCATTCCGAATTGCGTGTCCTACGACCCGACCTTCGCCTATGAACTTGCGGTGATCATTCACGACGGCTTGCGCCGCATGTATGTCGAACAGCAGGATGTTTTCTACTACCTTACCGTGATGAACGAAAACTACGCCCATCCGGCAATGCCGAAGGGCGCGGAAGAGGGCATCATCAAGGGCATGTACCTGTTCAGTGAAGGCAAGGGGCAAGGTACAAAGGGGAAGGGACAAGGAAACAGTCCCCGCGTGCAACTGATGGGCAGCGGCACCATCCTTCGCGAGGTCATCGCGGCGGCGGACTTGCTGGAGAAGGACTTTGGCGTCGGATCTGACATCTGGAGCGTGACCAGCTTCACCGAGTTGCGCCGCGACGGGATGGATTGCGAACGCTGGAACATGCTGCATCCGGAAACCAAAGCGCGGGTCAGCTATGTCGAGCAGTGCCTGTCCGGCCGCAGCGGTCCGGTGATCGCCGCGACCGATTACATGCGCTCGTTTGCCGACCAGATTCGCGGTTTTCTGCCCGGGCATTTCAAGGTGCTGGGCACGGACGGTTTCGGCCGCTCCGACACGCGCAAGAAATTGCGCAAGTTCTTTGAAGTTGACCGTCACTACATCGCGGTTGCGGCACTCAAGGCATTGGCCGACGAGGGCACGATCAAGGCCGGCGAAGTCAGCAAGGCGATCAAGCTTTACAAAATCAATCCCGACAAACCCAACCCGACGACTGTTTAAGGCTGGGAGGAGACACACTGTGGCTGAAATGAAGAAAGTTTTGGTGCCGGATATCGGCAACTACAAGGATGTGAGCATCATCGAAGTGATGGTGAAAACCGGCGACACAATCAAGGCCGAAGACAATCTGGTGACGCTGGAAACCGACAAGGCCGCGATGGAAGTGCCGTCGCCCTACGCAGGCGTGATCAAGGAAATGAAGGTCAAGGTCGGCGACAAGGTGTCACAGGGCTCGCTGATTTTGTTGCTGGAAAGCAGCGCCGCAGAAGTTGTGCCACAGGCCGGCAAACCAGCCGCCGCCACAGCTCCGACATCAACTCCTGTTGCTCAAACCCCTAACCCCTCCCCAGCCCTCCCCTTGTCAGGGGAGGGAGCAGCAGCGCCCCCTCCTTCCCCTTCTAAAGGGGGGGGGGGGGGGGGGGGGGGCGGCAGG
>DIYV01000021.1:0-5564 GCA_002429165.1 Gallionella sp. UBA6045
GGCACGGTCGGTGACCCGGGCTTGATCGCAAGAAGCTCCAGGCCGATGCAGTTGGCGGCGATCGCCCAGCCGGTCTCGGTCTGCCACCAGTGATCCACCACCGGCTTGCCGCTTTGTTCGGTGAGCCACGCCTGGGTGGGCGGGTCGAGCCGCTCGCCGGCTGAGTAGATGACCTGCAGTTTGCCCAGATCGTACTGCTTCATCAGTACCGCTTCAGGGTCTTCCTTCTTCATCGCGCGGAACGCGGTGGGCGCGGTGAACAGCGCCTTCACGCCGTATTCGGCGCAGACACGCCACAGCGCCCCGGCGTCCGGTGTCATGACCGGTTTGCCTTCATAGACGATGGTTGTACAGCCGTGCAGCAGCGGGCCGTACACGATATAGGAGTGGCCGACCACCCAGCCCACGTCGGAGCAGGCCCAGTACACATCGCGGGGCTCGACGTTGTAGATCGCCTTCATGCTGTACTTGAGCGCGACCGCGTGGCCGCCGTTCTCGCGCAGCACGCCCTTGGGTTTGCCGGTGGTGCCGGAGGTATAGAGGATGTACAGCGGATCGCTGCCCTTGACCGGCGTGCAGCCGACTGGTTTTGCTTTGGCCAGCAAGGATTTCCAGTCGTGGTCGCGACCCGCAACCATCGTTGCGGTGGCTTGCGGACGCTGGAAGACGACGCAGCTTTGCGGTTTGTGCCTGGCAAGATCTATCGCGCGGTCGATCAGCGGTTTGTATTCCACCACGCGCTTGATCTCGATGCCGCACGAAGCGGTGAGCATGACCTTGGGTTGCGCGTCGTCGATGCGCACCGCCAGCTCCGGCGGCGCGAAACCGCCGAACACGACTGAGTGGATCGCGCCCAGCCTGGCCACCGCCAGCATCGCGATCACCGCTTCCGGGATCATCGGCATGTAGATGATCACGCGGTCGCCTTTCACCACGCCAAGGTTCGCCAGCATCCCGGCGGTGCGTGCCACGATGTCGGTCAGCTCGGCATAGGTGTAGCGCGACTTGGTGTTGGTGACGGGAGAATCGTAGATCAGCGCGGGCTGGTCGCCGCGCCCGGCTTTCACATGATGATCGAGCGCCATGTAGGCGGTGTTCATCTCGCCGTCGGCAAACCAGTAACCGAGTCCGTCGTCGTCGAGCGACAGGATCTGCTCGGGGAACTTGAACCACTCCAGCGCCTCGGCCTGCTTGCGCCAGAAGCTCTCCGGATCTTTCATCGAATGGTCATACTCGGTGCGGTAGCTCATCGCAATCTCTCCTCTGGTTGTTCGGACGAATCTTGTAGGAGCGGGCCATGCCCGCGATTGTCTGTTTGTTCGCGGGCATGGCCCGCTCCTACAGGCGCAATTGCGTCGCCATTTGTCCTTAATTTTTTAATTGATGATAAACATCTCCATGAAATCATTGACCGGTGTCGCTTCCAGCTTCTTTTTGTCCAGGCACAGCGCCATGATCTGCTCGCAGCGTTGCTCCGGAAAGCGCGTGCGCAGATTGTCCAGGAACTTCTGCTCCAGTACCGGGATGCCTTCTTCGCGGCGGCGGCGATGGCCGATCGGATATTCCACTTCGATCTTTTTGGTGCTGCTGCCGTCATTGAAGAACACCTGGATCGCGTTGGCGATGGAGCGTTTGTCCGCTTCCAGATATTCGCGGCTGTAGCGCGGGTCTTCGACGATCTCCATTTTGTCGCGCAGTTCGTCGATGATAGGATTTGCCGCGTGGAAACTGTTCTCGTAATTTTCCGCAACCAGGTCGCCGAATGCCAGCGGCACCGCGACCATGTACTGGATGCAGTGGTCGCGGTCCGCCGGATTGGCCAGCGGACCGACCTTGGAGATGATGCGGATCGCAGACTCGTGCGTGGTGATCACGATCTTGCGGATGTCTTTCAGTCTGTCCTTCACCTGCGGATGCAGGAGCACCGCCGCCTCGCAGGCAGTCTGCGAATGGAACTCGGCGGGAAAGGATATCTTGAACAGGATGTTCTCCATCACGTAGCTGGCATAGGGTTGATTCAGGATGAAGCGGCGCCGGTCCTCCGGTTTGAGTTTTTGGTCCTTGTTGGTTTTGGAGAACAACACATCGTAGAAGCCCCACTGCGGTGCGGTCAGAACGCCGGGGATGCCCATCTCGCCGACCATCGTGATCATCGCCAGACGCACCCCGCGCGACGTGGCATCGCCCGCCGCCCAGGATTTGCGCGAGCCGGCGTTCGGCGAGTGGCGGTAAGTGCGCAGCGCTTGCCCGTCGACGAATGCCTGCGACAGCGCGGCTATCACCTGTTCCTCTGTGCCGCCCAGCAATCGTGTCACCACGGCAACGGAGGCGACCTTCACCAGCACCACGTGATCCAGACCGACGCGGTTGAAACTGTTTTCCAGCGCGAGCACGCCCTGGATCTCGTGCGCCTTGATCATCGCGGTCAGCACGTCGCGGATGGTCAGCGGCGCCTTGCCTTCGGCCACGCGGCAGCGGCTCAGGTAATCGGCCACCGCGAGTATGCCGCCGAGGTTGTCGGAAGGATGACCCCATTCCGCGGCCAGCCAGGTGTCGTTGTAATCCAGCCAGCGGATCATCGCACCGATGTCCCATGCGGCCTTTACCGGGTCGAGTTCGTGCGAGGTGCCGGGCACGCGCGCGCCGTTGCGCACCGTGGTGCCGGGCACCAGCGCGCCGAGGTGTTTGGTGCACTCGGGGAAGCGCAACGCCAGCAGGCCGCAGCCCAGCGTGTCGATCAGGCAGTTGCGCGCGGTGTCGTAGGCTTCTGTCGATTTGATCTCCATGCGGCAGACGTATTGCGCGATATCCACCAGCACCTGGTCGGGTGCCGGGCGGGTGTTCATTTCTACATTGGCGCTCATTTTGTTTTCCTTGGCTTAACGTTTCTCGATCGGCACCCAGGCCAGATTTTCCGGTCCGACATAATTTGCGCTGGGGCGGATGATCTTGCCGTCGGCGCGCTGTTCCATCACGTGAGCGCCCCAGCCGGTGACGCGCGAGATCACGAACAGCGGCGTGAACATGTTGGTCGGCACGCCCATCATGTGGTACGACACGGCGGAGAACCAGTCGAGGTTGGGGAACATCTTCTTGGTGTCCCACATCACGCTTTCCAGGCGGGCGGCGATGTCGAACAAACCGATCTCGCCTTTTTCCTCGGCCAGCTTTTTCGCCAGGCGCTTGATCACTTCGTTGCGCGGATCGGAAATGGTATAGACCGGGTGGCCGAAGCCGATCACGATCTCCTTTCGTGCGACGCGCTCGCGGATGTCGGCCTCGGCTGCATCGGCATTCTTGTAGCGGCTCTGGATGCGGAACGCTTCCTCGTTGGCGCCGCCGTGTTTGGGTCCGCGCAGTGCACCGATCGCGCCGGTGATGCAGGAATACAAGTCGGAATTGGTGCCGGCGATGACGCGCGCGGCGAAGGTGGAGGCGTTGAACTCATGCTCTGCATACAGGATCAGCGAGGTGTGCATCGCGCGCACCCACGATGCCTTTGGCGGTGTGCCGTGCAGCAGATGCAGCAGATGGCCGCCGACGGAATCGTCATTCGTTTCCACCTCGATGCGGCGGCCAGAGGTGCTGTAGTGATGCCAGTACATCAGCATCGAGCCGAAGCAGGCCAGCATCCGGTCGATCAGTTCTTTCGTCACGGCTTCGCTGTGCGCTTCGGGTTCCTGTTCGCAGGTGCCGAGCATCGAGCAGCCGGTGCGCATCACATCCATCGGGTGCGCATTCGCGGGGATCGCTTCCAGAACCTGTTTCACCGGCTGCGGCAAGCCGCGCATTGATTTCAGCTTGGTCTTGTAGGCCTTGAGCTGAGCGGCACTCGGCAATGTGCCGTGGATCAGCAGATGCGCGATCTCCTCGAACTCGGCCTGATCGGCGAAATCCAGAATGTCATAGCCGCGATAGTGCAGGTCGTTGCCGGTGCGACCGACAGTACAGACCGCGGTGTTGCCGGCGACGGTGCCGGAGAGTGCTACGGATTTTTTGGGCTTCGGTAATACGCTTTCTTCTGCCATGTCTTTTTCCCTCAGTTGATATTTATTTATTTCGCCTTTGCATTGGCCGAAGCTCAAACCCCTCCCAACCTCCCCTTGTCAGGGGAGGAGCGGAGTAATTCTCCCCCAGACAAGGGGGAGCTGGAGGGGGTTTGCGTCCGTAATCACTCTGTCCCTTTCTCTGCAAACAACCTATCCAGTTGCTGCTCGTATTCGTGATAGCCGAGATAGTCGTAGAGCTCCATGCGTGGCTGCATGTCCGCGACGACTTTCTGTTGCGTGCCGTCGGCGAGAATGTGCTGGTAGACGTTCAGCGCGGCCTTGCTCATCGCGCGGAAGGCCGACAGCGGGTACAGCACCAGCTTGATGCCCACGCCTGCAAGTTGTTCGGTGGTGAACAGCGGCGTCGCACCGAACTCGGTGATGTTCGCCAGCACCGGCACGTTTACCGCGCGGGTGAACTCCTTGTATTGCTCCAGCGTGGTGACTGCCTCGGGGAAGATCATGTCGGCGCCGGCCTCGACGCAGGCTTGCGCGCGCTCGATCGCGGACTGCATTCCTTCCACTGCCAGCGCATCGGTGCGCGCCATGATCACGAAACTGTCGTCGCTGCGCGCATCCACCGCCGCCTTGATGCGATCCGCCATTTCGCCCTGGCTGACGATGGCCTTGTTGGGCCTGTGCCCGCAGCGTTTCTGCATCACCTGGTCTTCGATGTGAAATCCGGCTGCACCGGCCTGCGCGATCTCCCGTGTGGCTCGCGCGATGTTGAAAGCGCCGCCCCAGCCGGTGTCGATGTCCACCAGCAGCGGCAGGTCGCTCGCGGCAGTGATGCGGCGCGTGTCCTCGCATACGTCATGCAGTGTCGTGATGCCGAGATCGGGAATACCGAGCGAGGAAGCCGCCACGCCGCCGCCGGAAAGATACAGTGCCTTGTGCCCGCTCTTCTGCGCGAGGATGGCGCAATAGCCGGACACCGCACCGACGACCTGCAGGGGGTGATTCTCTGCGACCGCGCGGCGCAGTTTGTTGCCGGGGGTATTGTTCATGCTGCCTCCTCATTGCTGTGACAGTGATTTTTGGGTGCAGCGTTTCGGAGGCTGGGCAGCACACGCGGACACTCGCATCCCCACACGTGGGTGCGCCCCGAAACGTCGGTCGAGGGCCCCGCGAGGCGGGATCGGCCAGTGTAGGGGATGCCGGCGATATTGAATGGAGCGCAGCATCCCGCTCCGGGGTCACATCCCCACCTTATGGGGCCCCTGCTCCGCCCTGCGCGGTCGCCCTGCTTACTGCTCATGCTGCCGCCTCCTCGTCTTTGGCTATCATTTCGCTGATGCTGTGCCATGCGCCCTGAATGTGGCGGCGCATCAGCATTTCGGCCAGTTCTCCGTCGCGTTGCGCCAATGCCTCGACGATCTGGCGATGTTGCTGCAGTGCAGGGCCGGTGCGCTCGGCGTTGCGGCTGGTGCGGTAACGGCACATGCGCAGCAACTGGTATTGTTCGCTGCCGAGCAGGTCCATCAGCATCTGGTTGCGGCTGCCGCGCGCGATCTG
>DIYV01000021.1:5792-11983 GCA_002429165.1 Gallionella sp. UBA6045
GTCGAGCAGTTTGCGCAATTGGTCGATCTCGTCGTCGGTCATCAGGGTCGCGGCGATGCGGCAGGCCATGCCTTCCAGGGCTTCGCGTACCGCATAGAGATCCGAGAGGGTCTTGCGATCCAGCACCACCACGCGCGCGCCGACGTTGGGAATGCGCTTGACCAGGCGCATGCCTTCCAGATGGCGCAAGGCTTCGCGCAACGGACCGCGCCCCATGCCGAAGCGTTCCGCCAGTTCGGCCTCGTTCAGCTTCTGGCCTTGCGCCAGTTCGCCGGTCACGATGCTTTGCGCCAGACGGTGCGAGGCGATATCTGCAAGGGTGCCTTGTTCGGCGGTGTACGGCAACATCGATTAACTCCGATTGTCGACAATATGGAAAAATGCTAGCACATAAACCGATTAAAAGTGCAAGTAATTTGTTTTATGTCGACAAAATAGCGAATTATCAGGAATCGGGCGGCCAAGTCGATGTTCTAAAGCCAACCCGCATCCGGGCGAATGATATTAGGCAAAAATTATGGTTTAATGGCAGCAATTGATTTGTTTCAGGTTGTACCTTGGCATGTTTTTGCGCTTGTGAATATTGAATGGGAGAGGGTGATGAAATTATCCAAAACAGCAACCTTTCTGTTCTCCGGATTGATGTTGGCTTCAGGCGGAGTCCATGCTCAAACTACCGACAATCAGGATGTCGGCAACCATGCGGCAAGCGCAGCACAATCCAACAGCGGTGCACGAGAGAAAACGCTACTCGATGCCGATGCGCTGATCAAAAGCGGCAAGCCTGCCGATGCCTATACCCTGTTGGAGCCTTTCGAGTTCGAACGCTCCGGCGAAGTGCGCTTTGACTATCTGCTGGGTGTGGCCGCGCTGGACAGCGGCAAGCCGGACAAGGCAACGCTCGCCTTTGAGCGGGTGCTGGTGGTCGATCCGGATTTTGCCGGTGCGCGTATGGACATGGCGCGCGCCTATTACCAGCTCGGTGATTTACAGCGCGCCCGTGCAGAATTCCAATTAGTCTTGAAACAGCTTCCCCCGGAAGCTACGCGCGCCACCATCCGGAAATATCTGGATGCGATTGCCGCACAGGAATCCCCAAAACAGACTCGTTTCAGCGGCTACATCGAGGGTTCGGTTGGGCATGATGGTAACGTCAACAACTCTACCGACCTTGCACAATTTAGTATTCCGGCTCTTCCCGGCAGTATTGCCACACTGAACCCGAGCAACGTGAAAGCCTCCGACAATTATTTGGCGGTGGCAGCCGGGAGCGAAGTCGTTCACAGTCTGGATAACAACTGGGGATTATATGCCGGGGCGGATTTGCATCAGCGCGGCTACAACACAAAAACAAACTTCAATTCTGTCGATTTCAGCGGGCGCGCCGGTGTGGTGTTTGGCTCGGAAGCGAACCGGTTGCGCGCCGGGCTGTTGGGAGAAATAAACTCCCTGGGCAATATACGCAACTTCAATGCCGCCGGCCTCAATGCGGAATGGTCTCACCGTGTCAGTCCGGGCAATCAATTGACGCTGTTCGGCCAGTATCTGCAATATCGCTTTGCACAGATTGATATGCAGCCGAATGATTTTAATCAGCAGGTTATCGGTACCGGCTGGCAGCATGCGCTGGCGGACGGCAAGTCGACGCTGGCGGGCAGCCTTTATTACGGTACTGAAAAAGATGTCTCAAATATTGTCACGCTGGCCACTCCAACGGGCGGACGAACCGACGGCGCCATGCATTTTAGTGGATTGCGCATCGGCGGTCAGACTGATGTCGGTGAAAAAATGACGCTGTACGCCAATGCGGGTGTGCAGGCAGGCGACTACAGCAGGGTCAATCCATACTTCTTGAACCAGCGCGCAGACAAGCTATATCAACTCACATTGGGTTCGAATTGGCATTTGTACAAATATTGGACGGTGCGCCCGCAGTTGGCTTATACGCGCAACAACTCGAATATCGTCATCTATAGCTACAATCGCACCGATGTTTCGTTGACGCTCAGGCGCGATTTCCAATAGGCATACATGAGTGGGGGTGTGACATGAAAAGTTTGGTCAAAACATTATTCTGCCTGGCCGCCATAGTTGCGCTGGCAGGAACTTGCGGCAGCGTATATGCCGCCGTCGCGGGACATGTGCAGTTCGTGTATGGCGCGGTTCAGCTGACAACCGGGGCGGGAAAGATATCTCAGGTACAAAAAGGCGATGCGGTCAACGAAGGGGACACACTGGCGACCGCGGAAAACGCTTCGGCACAAGTCAGGATGGAGGATGGCGGTTTTATCGCCGTGCGTCCGGGTACTTTGCTCAAGTTTGACAGCTTTAAATTCAAAACACCGGACAACAAGGATCAAAGTTTTTTTTCGCTGATTAAAGGTGGGTTCCGCGCCGTCACCGGCTTGATCGGCAAGATCAACAAGGCAAATTACCGAATCACCACGCGGTTTGCGACCCTGGGCATCCGGGGCACCGATCACGAAATTTTAGTGGTCGTGCCGGGCAGTCCGATGGCATTATTGGCGCCGGTCGGAACCTATAACAAGGTGAATCTGGGCGAGACCACCCTGACTACCAGCAAGGGCACCATCTCCATTTTACCCAACCAGATGGGTTTCGCCGGCGCGGCCGATCAAATGCCGCAATTGCAACCGCTCAACATCAAGCTCTTCAGCGCAGTGCCGGCTCCGGTCGAGCATGACAAGGGTGGCAAGAAAGATGAAGGAATTCGTGACTATGCGATAGCGGATAAAGTTTTACAGGGGCAGGGTGGTGCAGTTCCGTTCGGTACCAGCGTAATGCAGGTACAGGGTCTGGCACTGGGTAGCGTGGCGAGTACCAACTTCATATTGCAACCCATCACTGCTACGGTGACAACAACAACGACAGGTATTTCTGTGACCGGAAAGCCAATTGTTACGACCACAACCACGATGTTAAGTTTATTCTAGCGCGCCGGTGATTTTGTCCCCGGGTGGAAATCCCCGTTTTGATTGCATCTGTCTATGCGGCGAGATCAAGCCTTGCTGCGCGCCCAGCGCACGATGCCCCCGGCGTCCATCGCGCCGGCTTGCCGCGCTATCTCTTTACCGCCCGCGAACAGCGCGAGGGTGGGGATGCTGCGAATGTTATAGCGCGCCCCGAGTTCCTGAGCTTCCTCGGTATTCAATTTTGCCAGACGCATCTGTGGTTCGAGCTGTGCTGCCGCTTGTACGAAGGCGGGAGCCATCATGCGGCACGGCCCGCACCACGGTGCCCAGAAATCCACCAGCACGGGAATGTCATTGCGGCTGATGTGCAGCGTAAAATTGCTGCTGCCCAGTTCCACCGGATGCGCATCGAACAGGGCCTGTTTGCACTTGCCGCAGACAGGTTGGCCGTGCAGCTTGTCGGCAGGCACGCGATTCACGCTGTCGCAATGCGGGCAGACGATATGCATTGAGTCACTCATTACATTTCCCTTCAGGTTATAACTTTCACAAGATGGGGATGGATCACGGAAATTCAAACCCCGCCCGGCGAGTTGACCATAGCTGGCACATGGCGGACCTGTTTATGTTTTGAAGCGCATCGACAAATCGATCGTCTGCAGGTCTTTGGTCAGGCTGCCGATCGAGACGCGTCCCACCCCGGTCAGCGCGACCTCGCGCAGATTTTCTATCGTGATGCCGCCGGATGCTTCCAGTTCGGCTCGTTTTCCGGTGTGCCGCACTGCGGAGCGCAGTTTGTCCGGATCGAAGTTGTCGAGCAGTATCAGTTTTGCTCCGGCATTCAAAGCTTCATCCAGCTGCGCCAGATTCTCGACCTCGATCTGTACGCTGATGCCCGGCCTGGCCAGACGAAATGCCTGCTCCAGCACGGGCTGGATACCGCCTGCAGCAGCGATGTGATTTTCCTTGATCAGGATGCCGTCGAACAGGCCGATGCGCTGGTTATACCCGCCGCCTACCCGCACCGCGTATTTTTGCGCATCGCGCAAACCGGGCAGGGTCTTGCGCGTATCCATGATTTTGACGTTGATGCCGGCCACCTCATCCACGTAGCGCCTGGTACGGGAGGCGGTGCCGGACAGGGTTTGCAGCAGGTTCAACGCGTTGCGTTCGGCGCTAAGCAGCGCGCGAGCGAGCCCTTGAACCTCACACAACGTTTGTCCCGCGACTATTCTGTCGCCGTCTTTTGCCAGCCAGTTGATCGCACAGTTCGGGTCCAGTATGCGAAAGCATTCATCGAACCACTGGGTGCCGCATAACACACCCTGTTGCCGCGTGATGACCTGCGCGGATGAGACTAGCGTCGCGGGCAACAGCTGCGCGCTCAAGTCACCGGTGTGAATGTCTTCATCAAGCGAGTTGGTGACATTGCGGTGTATGTATGAGGCGTGCTCGGATTCAAGCATGTGAAACTCCTCTGACCAGATTGAGAAAGATGCAGATTAACCCAGGCTCGCAAGATTGGGAAATGTGCGGCAAAGCTGCTGGAGCAATATGTTCCTCCGGAAACAGTCCGCCAGAAAAAAGCCGGGTAAAAATCAACCCGGCTGCTGAGTGCAAAATCCGATCCAGGAACCCTGGTGGAACCTAGAACCCGTAATAAACTTGTCCGCCAACGGTGTTGTTCGGTGTGCCGTTGGAAATTCCCCTGAGCACGTAACCCCGGGCTTTGAAATTATTGTCGAGCTTGTAATTTACAAAAGCGCTAAATTCCTGCTGCATTACTCCCGCTTCAGGCGATCCCTGGGATAAGCTCATATCAATCCCCGTGCTGGTTTTTTCGGTGAATTGGTAGATGCCGCCAAAGGATCCATAGAGCAATGGGTTGAGGGTGATTCCGGTCTGGCTGCCGAGCACTTTGGAGCCCAGCGAACCTTTTGCGGTGAATTTGTCCAGATTTTGATAAACGTCCATCTGGGCAGCATAGTCGTTTTGACTTAAGCCGAACACGCTGCTTTTATCGGCACCATAGACTTTAACCTTGCCGGTCAGGTTGATTTCGGGGGAGGATGCGCTGCCTGCATAGAGGTTATAACTGGCCGCTGCTTCAGTGTCACCCAGGCCGAATTGCGTGTTGCCGGCCACGCCGTTTGTTCTGGCGCGCACCATATCGGGATCCGAATTTTTCATGACGGAAAGGCCGGCAGGGGCAGTCAGTTTCAACATCCAGGGACCGGATTCGTATTTATCGGAGCTGTTGTCAAATCCGCTGGATAGACTGAACATCTGATCGCCGGCCGATGCTGCCGGAGCGGCGCAGGCAGTGACTACACCCATAATCCCGGCCGCCAAGGCGGTTAAAATTTTTCTGTTCATATTGTGTTCTCCTTTACTTGCTGACGGATGAACAATTAACTAATGGAGCATTTCGTTTTCGGAATGTTAGTCTGCACTCTCCGATCAATTTTCAGCACACTTGTTCATTATCCTGGCAAGGAAAGTGGTTATTTAATCTGGCGGCATTGTATGATAAAGAAGTGGCTATTGCCCTGGTCATACACCCTGAAAATTCTCTCTTGCCACTTGAAATCGACCCTAACTCACTCCATTACAAGGACAATTGCCTAAAAAGGAGTACACCATGCGTTTCGACAAATTTACAACAAAGTTCCAGCAAGCCCTGTCCGATGCCCAGAGTCTGGCGGTGGGAGCGGATAACCAGTTCATCGAGCCGCAGCATCTGCTGCTGGCTTTGCTCAACGATGCCGATAGCGGCGCGACCTCATTGCTGGCGCGCGCCGGCGGCAATGTTACGCCGTTAAAGGCCGCGCTGAAGGAAGCGGTGGAGCGTCTGGCCAAGGTCGAAGGCCATGGCGGCGAAGTGCAGGTCGGGCGCGACCTGTCCAATCTGCTGAACCTGACCGACAAAGCGGCACAGAAGCGCGGCGATGAGTTCATCGCTTCCGAGATGTTCCTGCTCGCGGCGTGCGATGACAAGGGCGAGACCGGGCGCTTGCTCAAACAGCACGGCGTGGCCCGCGCGCCGCTGGAACAGGCCATCACCGCCGTGCGCGGCGGCGAGACGGTCGGCAGTGCCGAATCCGAAGGCCAGCGCGAATCCCTGAAAAAATACACCATCGACCTGACCGAGCGCGCCCGCCAGGGCAAGCTCGACCCGGTGATCGGTCGCGATGACGAGATCCGCCGCGCGATCCAGGTGCTGCAACGCCGCACCAAGAACAACCCGGTGCTGATCGG
>DIYV01000136.1:0-2745 GCA_002429165.1 Gallionella sp. UBA6045
GGCAGAAATGAAAAATTTGACCTCGTTTACATCTGGACACTTGACGGAATAAAACACCAGGGGAAAATTGAGAACATGAGCTGCGCACCCGCAAGCCTTCCAACAAGCCAGACCACACAGTGACAAATCCCGTTATGACCATAAAGACGCATATCCCATCTAAATCCATAGCAATGTTGTTATGTTGCCTGCTGATGTTCCCGGCGCAGGCCGCTGAACGTCAACAACCAAAACTGGGTTATACGCTAACAGCCATATCAAAACCCGTCCCGGCGCCGGACTTTACACTTGAAGATATGGATGCAAAAAAATTCAGTCTGAAAGACTACCGCGGCAAAGTAGTGTTGCTCAATTTCTGGGCCACGTGGTGTCCGCCTTGCCGAAGAGAAATGCCTTCAATGGCGCGTTTGTACGAAAAATTCAAGGGCAGGAATTTTGTCGTGCTTGCGCTTAACCAGATGGAAGATGTTGACCAGGTTTTTACTTACACAGCCGAACTTCAAGTTACCCCGACATTCCCTATTTTGTTTGACAAAGACAGTAACGTGTCCCGTGCTTATAGCGTGCTGGGATTGCCAACTACATATCTAATCGACAAAAAAGGAAATATACGTTTTCGTGCTATTGGCGGGCGTGAGTTTGATCATCCTGAAGTGGAAAAGCAGATTCTGCAGTTAATGCAGGAATAAGCATGTTGCGCAATACGAACGGCAGTTTTAGTTATCGAACCTGATACCACAGAGCGTAGCTTTGTGCCAAAAGCAGCCGTTTGCAAGCGTCCTCTAAATCAGGTGAATGTGAGATTTCTATACTTCAATTGTTCGTCATCGCCTGACTCCATTCGGCAATTCTGAAAAATCAAGGATGGTCAATACGGTCAAGCGCATTTTTTAAATCAGCAACGGTTTGATCAACATTCAGTAATTTTTCAAGACCAAACAAGCCCAATCTGAATGTCCGGAAGTCGGCTCTTTCATCGCATTGAAGCGGCACGCCCGCAGCGATTTGCAATCCCGCTTGAAGAAATTTTTTCCCGTTCTGAATGTCAGGGTCGGATGTGTAGCTCACCACTACCCCGGGTGATTGAAAACCCGGCGCCGCAACGGAAATGAAGTTTTTCGATTCAAGCAAAGAACGCACTTTCATACCCAGATCGATCTGTCTTGCCTTGGTTGTCGAGAAACCGAGAGCTTGTGTTTCCTGCATGTTGTTGCGCAGGACCTTCAAGGCATCGGTCGGCATGGTCGCGTGATAAAGATGGCCGCCATTTTCATAAGCCTCGATGATCTGCAGCCACTTTTTCAGATCCATAGCAAAGCTGTTGCTTTGGGTATGATCGATTTTCTCGCGCGCGCGTTCGCCCAGCGCTATCATTGCGCAACACGGTGAACTGCTCCATCCTTTTTGCGGGGCCGAGATCAGCACGTCGACTTTGCATTTCTTCATGTCTATCCACATCGCTCCCGAAGCGATGCAGTCCAGAACAAATATTCCATTGACAGATTCAACAGCTTCTCCAATTGCCTGCACATAGTCCTCCGGCAGGATGATCCCGGAGGATGTTTCAACATGGGGAACAAATACAACCGCCGGCATTTCCTTTTTTATGAAGGCGACAACTTCCTCGATCGGCGGCGGTGCAAAGTAGCCTGTTGTGGCGTTGTCGATCTGCGTTGCTTTAAGTACATGGACATCCTGTGTGATGTTTCCCATTTCCAGTATCTGGGTCCAACGGTAACTGAACCAGCCATTACGAACGATCAGGCACTTTTGATCTTGCGCGAATTGGCGCGTAACGGATTCCATGCCGAATGTACCGCTACCGGGAACAATGATCGCCGAGCGGGCGTTGTAAGTCTCTTTGAGGACAGCAGATATGTCTTTAACGATTTGCTGAAATTGTATTGACATGTGGTTCAGGGACCGATCGGTATACACAACCGAAAACTCAAGCAATCCATCGGGATCTACGTTGGGGAGTAAGCCTGACATAACATTTCCTCTGCTGGTTATAGTTGCGATTCAAATATACAGCTAGTCAAACCCGAATCGGGCGCGTTGCATGTCGATTATCACATATACCCGCAGCTTGGAAAGCGCTACCTTTTAAGTGTATGTTTGACTTGTGTTGTTCTTAAATTGAAGTTTCCCATGTTATGCAAAATAAGTGGGCATCCAAGGGATGAGTGATGTGCTGCCTATGCGGAAAAACGCGTGGTCAGTTAAATAGCAATTGCGGCAACGCAGAAACAGATTCGCCCTTGGCATTTACTTTACAAGGAGCGCGTCAGATCCCCGCTGGCGAATCCGCTTAACGGGTTCGCCAGTTTTTTTCCCAATGCGATCACCTTGAACAGCTCGCCCATCTCAGCAGGGCTGGTGAGTTTCTGCAACTGCGCCGACAGCGGAAGATAGTCGCGCAGGTTTTCCGGCGAGGTATCCTTGATCAATTCGGTGATGCCGCAATTGATTAAAAAGAACGCCTGCGAGGTGTAGCCGGCCAGTTCCAGGCCTGCATCGATGCCGCATTCCGCGATATCGGTGAAATTCACATGCGCGGTGATGTCCTGCAGGCCGGGCAGGAAGAACGGATCGTCGTGCGCATGGTGGCGGTAGTGGCACATCATCGTGCCGCTGCTGCGCTGCGGATGATAGAACTCGCGCGCGCCGAAACCGTAGTCGATGAACAGCATCGCGCCCTGCTCCAGCCGTTGCGCAAGACTGTTGATCAGGCCGCGCGCGGCG
>DIYV01000136.1:2903-11139 GCA_002429165.1 Gallionella sp. UBA6045
CGCCAGTGCACCAGATGCACGGGCAATGCATCGAGCACCTCGTTGGCGACGATCGCACCGATGAATCTATCCGGCAATTCATCCAGCCAATGCACCCGACCCAGCAGATGCGGCAAGTGTTCGCGCATGAGCGTTTGCTGGCGCGCGCGCAAGTCGGCACTCACCTCGAGGATCGCATAACTTTCCGGCAAGCTGCCGAGTTGCTCCAGCTCGGCCAGCATATCCACTGCCAGTTTACCGCTGCCCGCGCCCAGCTCCAGTATGTTCGCTGCGCTTTGCGCCATGATCTCCGCCACTTGCCGCGCCACGGTGCGTCCGAACAGCGGCGAGAGTTCCGGCGCGGTAATGAAGTCGCCTGCTTCGCCAAACTTGTGCGCGCCAGCAGCGTAATAGCCCAGCCCGGGTGAATACAGCGCCAGTTCCATGAAGCGCGCAAACGAAATCCAGCCGCCTTGTTCGGCGATGTCGCGCTGGATGGATTCAGTCAATGATGCGCTGTGCTGCGCGGCTTCCGCGCCTGGCGCAGGTAGAGTAGCGGGCATGGTCAGGTATAATTCACGAAGCAATCGGATTTAAGGGTGTAGCCGAGTTTAATGGAGTACGAGTCTAATGGAACAAGGGATGCAGGGCAAAGTGATCTTGGTGACAGGGGGAGCAAAACGCGTTGGCGCAGCGATCTGCCGCCGCCTGCATGCGGCCGGGGCTCGTATCGCCATTCACTACCGCAGCTCCGACCAGGAGGCGCTGGCCCTGCAACAGCAGCTGAATGATCTGCGTCCAAACAGTGCTTCCGTGTTCCAGGCGGACCTGCTCGACCTGCAGGCATTGCCGCAACTGGTGCACAAGGTTGTCAAACAATTCGGGCAGCTGGATGCACTGGTCAACAATGCTTCAAGTTTTTACGCCACGCTGTTGGCGGATATCAATGAATCGCAATGGCACGATCTGCTCGGCACCAACCTGAAAGCCCCGCTGTTCCTGGCACAGGCGGCCGCGGCGGAATTGCGCCGCAGCCATGGCTGTATCGTGAACATCACCGACATCCACGCCGAACGCCCGATGCACGGACATCTGTTGTACAGCGTAGCCAAAGCCGGGCTGGTGGCGCTGACCAAAGGTCTGGCGCAGGAAATGGCGCCGCAGGTGCGCGTCAACGCCGTCGCTCCCGGTGTCATCGTGTGGCCGGAAAACGGGGCGTGGATGGACGAGGAACAGCGCCGCAAGATCGTCGCTCATACCCTGCTCAAACGCGAAGGCGAACCGGACGACATCGCCAGAACGGTCGCCTTTCTGATTCAGGACGCGCCTTACATTACCGGTCAGATCATCTCGGTTGATGGCGGACGCAGCGTCAACATTTGAAAGATTGATATGAACGATATTACCCAAGAAATGATACTTGCAGAGCCTGCAGCCGAACGTTTTGAACGTCATTCCAGCAACTTCAACCGCCTCAAGGGACGGCTGGAACACCATGTCGGCAGGGCGATCGCCGATTTCAACATGATCGAGGAAGGCGACAGCGTGATGGTGTGCCTGTCCGGCGGCAAGGACTCCTACACGCTGCTGGATATTCTGCTCACCCTGCGCAAGCGTGCGCCGATCGACTTTCGCATCGTTGCGATGAATCTCGACCAGAAGCAGCCCGGCTTCCCTGCCGACGTGCTGCCGAATTATCTGAAACAGCTCGGCGTGGAATACCACATCGAAACGCAGGACACCTATTCCATCGTCAAGGAAAAAATACCCGAAGGCAAGACCACCTGCTCGCTGTGTTCTCGGCTGCGGCGTGGCATCATCTACCGTGTGGCGGGCGAGCTCGGCGCGAACAAGATCGCGCTGGGACATCATCGCGACGACATGATCGAGACACTGTTCCTGAACATGTTCTTTGGCGGCAAGCTCAAGGCGATGCCGCCCAAGCTGGTCACCGACAAAGGCGACCACATCGTGATCCGTCCGCTGGCATATTGTTCGGAAAAAGACATCGCCCGTTATGCGCGCGGCATGGAATTCCCTATCATCCCGTGCAACCTGTGCGGCGCGCAGGAGAATCTGCAACGCCAGAACATCAAGGAAATGCTCGCCGCGTGGGAACGCGAATATCCGGGGCGCAACCAGACCATTTTCACCGCGATGCAGAACGTCGCGCCCTCTCACCTGCTGGACGGCAAACTGTTCGATTTCAGGAATATCCAGCCGGGCGAAAAAGTGGCGGAAGGCGATACCGCGTTCGATTCCGACCTTTGAATGCCAAAACAAACATTTGATGGAACCTGTTGAAACAAATCCTGACAAACGCATGCCACATGCCTGCGCGTATCCCGCCCGGATAGCTGGCTGTCGGCCGGTTCGTGATATGGAATGCCTGTGATATGCTTGAATATCTCAGATTCGGATAACAAAAGGCGCAGCGCGCTGCTTCCGTTAAAATTTAAATTAAAGAATGTTTTTGATCAACCCTGCATCGATTACCCCTAAGGAGTGAAGTTATGTCATTGCGCCGTATAGTTCCAGTATATCTATTAGCTTTCAGCACCATGGCAACCGTCAGCACCACGGCACTGGCGGATACCGTCGATATCAACCTGCGCGATACCAGCGCCCAGCTTCAATACATATCCTCGCTGGGCCGCGACCCTCTCGGAAAAACCAAATTTCATGCTGGCGTCCTTTATGTCAATCGCAACAATATGCTCGGCGATTTTGGTCTGTTGGTGCAGGATGAATTGGGCGACAACGCGCCCGGATTTTCTGTCGGTGTCGGTATAAAAGGGGTGGTCGCCAAGGTGACCGGCAACAGCACCATTGTCAGCAGTACTTCAGCCTTGGCACTGGGTGGACTGGTACGTTATTCGCCGCCCGCTACCCAGCGCCTGGGCATAGTCGGGGAAGTGTATTTATCCCCGAATATCGTCACCTTCGGCGATGCCAACCGCTATGTTGAAACCAATGTCCGGGCGGAATATGAAGTCATACCGCAGGCAGTTGCCTATGTCGGGTACCGTAGAGTCGAATTCGGCATCGATAACCGGCCCAACGAAATTCTCGATGAAGGTGTCAATCTGGGCGTAAGAATCTCGTTCTAGGCAGCAAGTTTATTTTCCGGCGGAGCCCACCGTGATCTTGCCGGCATCGACTGCAATTTTAAAGATCACTTTGCGTATGCTGCCATCGCTGACCAGCGGTGCATGAGCATCCTCGGGGAAAAAGATGCAGAAATGATCCGCTGGCGTGGCGATCCACGCAACGGGCGCATCGCGAAAAAAACGGATATCATGCTCCGCGCTGTAATCGTCCACCGGCTCATGGCAATCGGCCAACGCCTTCCAGCCCATCTCGTCCACCCCTTCCAGCACCAGCTGTATGTCGATATATCGACGGTGGCACTCCAACGGGGCCTCCGCCCGGGTCCGTCCCGGCAGATGCTCCACGATGGCGAACAGGTCTTCACCGAGGATGGGATGGACCCCCGGCGCGAGTGCCGCCAGATCTGTGTTGCGGATGAATTCGAACGCACGCGGAAACAGCGGATGCAACCCTGCGTAGCGGAAGGATAGTGACAGGTTGGAAAAGATCATGGTTGCATCCCCGGATTTGATTAAATAAAACGCGCCACCATGCCCCTGGCCAGCTCGCCCTGCAACGGTATCCGCACACGGTGCCCGCTGCCGGGTGCCGTGGTGATGTTCTCTCCTGCAAGGCTGCTCATCTCGCTCAGGGCAATGATACGATTGCCGGAAGGGTGGACGATCTCGAGTCTGTCGCCGACCTGGAACTTGTTCTTCACGTCGATGACTGCCATGCCGTCTGCGCACGCGACGATGTCGCCGACGTATTGCTGGCGCGTGCTCTCGGAATGGCCGCGCAGGTAGTTCTGCTGTTCGTGGGTGTGATGGCGTTCGTAGAAGCCATCGGTGTAGCCGCGGTTCGCCAGCGCATCCAGCGCACCGAGCAATGAGTAGTTGAAGGGTCTGCCAGCAGCGGCATCGTCGATCGCCTGGCGATATACCTGCGCGGTGCGTGCCACATAATAGACGGACTTGGTGCGGCCCTCGACCTTGAGCGAGTCGATGCCGATCTTTGCCAGCCGCTCGACGTGCTCCACCGCGCGCAGGTCCCTGGAGTTCATGATGTAGGTACCGTGCTCGTCTTCCATAACCGGCATCAGTTCGCCGGGGTGATCCTGGCGCGAGATGACATACGCGCGGTCGGCCATCGGGTGCCTGGCTTGTCCGCCGCAGTCGGAGAGCGCACTTTGGCTGAGCGCTTTATCGAAATCGAAGTCGATCTTTTGGATATCGCCGGTGCCGTTCTCTTCGGCATTTTCCACCTTGTAATCCCAGCGGCAGGAATTGGTGCAGGTGCCCTGGTTGGCATCGCGGTGGTTGAAGTAACCGGACAACAGGCAGCGCCCGGAATAGGCGATGCACAGCGCGCCGTGCACGAACACTTCCAGTTCCATGTCGGGGCATTGCTGGCGTATCTCCTCGATCTCATCCAGCGACAATTCGCGCGACAGGATCACGCGGGTGAGGCCGAGCGATTGCCAGAACTTCACCGCTGCATAGTTCACGGTATTGGCCTGCACCGAAAGATGGATAACCACTTCCGGCCAGCGCTCGCGCACCATCGCGATCAGCCCGGGGTCGGCCATGATCAGCGCATCCGGCCGCATCGCGATGACCGGCTCCATGTCTGCCATATAGGTTTTCACCTTGGCATTGTGCGGCATCAGGTTGCTCGCAACGAACAGCTTCTTGCCGAGCGCATGCGCCTCCGTGATGCCGGTGCGCAACTCCTCCATCTGGAATTCATTGTTGCGCGCGCGCAACGAATAGCGCGGCTGTCCGGCATATACCGCATCTGCACCGAAAGCATAGGCGGTGCGCATTTTTTCCAGCGTACCGGCGGGAAGAAGGAGTTCAGGTGATTTCATCAGCGTGGTGCGTGGTGTGATCGGGCGTATTGCCATACGCCCCTACGGGAGCAAGGTTCGTAGGGGCGTATGGCAATACGCCCTTCGGTAGGATAGGGGTGAAAGAAAATTGCAATGCGCATCAAAGCCCCACCCTCTTCCAGATTTCAATTGATGGGCCGGCATGGTTCAGCGTATAGAAATGCAGGCCGGGCGCGCCGCCTGCGAGCAGTTTCTCGCAGAGCCGAGTGACGACATCGATACCGAAAGCCTGTACCGCCTCGCTGTCATCCCCGTAACCTTCCAGCGTCTTGCGCATCCAGCGCGGGATCTCGGCACCGCAGGCATCCGAGAAGCGCGCCAGTTGCGCGAACTTCACGATAGGCATGATGCCCGGCACGATAGGCACGGTAACGCCCAGTTTGCGGCACGCATCGACAAAGCGGAAGTAACCATCCGCGTTGTAGAAATACTGGGTGATGGCGGAATTTGCACCGGCAGAGACTTTTCGTTTGAAGTTGAGAATATCCTCTTGCGCGGATCTGGCCTGCGGGTGGAATTCCGGGTAGGCCGCCACCTCGATATGAAAATGATCTCCTGTTTGCGCGCGGATGAACGACACAAGTTCGTTGGCGTATTGAAACTCGCCGATACTGTGCATGCCGGAGGGCAGGTCCCCGCGCAGCGCGACGATGCGCCTGACGCCCATATCCCGGTAGGTATTCAGCATCGCGCGGACGTTCTCGCGCGTGGAGCCGACGCAGGACAAGTGGGGAGCGGCGTTATAACCCTCGGCCTTGATCTGCCTGATGGTTTCCACCGTGCGGTCTTGCGTGGAGCCGCCAGCGCCGAAGGTGACGGAAAAGAATTCCGGCTTGAGCAGCGCGAGTTGTTTGCGAGTAGCCGCGAGCTTCTCCATGCCCTCCGGAGTTTGCGGCGGAAAAAATTCAAAACTGAAAAGCTGCCTGGTCATAAAAATCTCATTCCGTTCTCATTTGTTGTGTGGTCTGATCAATTGTGCGGCAGCCGAAGACAGCGCCCAGGAAAATATGCTGTACAGCACCGCGCCCACCACGCCGGACCAGAAACTGTCCACGACAAATCCGCGCAGCACCGAGCCTACCAGCCAGAACAATGCACCGTTCACCACAAAGATGAACAGCCCCAGTGTGAGCAGCGTGACCGGCAGGGTAAGCAACAGCAGCAATGGGCGCAACAGCGCATTGACCAGCCCGAGGAAAAACGCCGCGATCAATGCCGCGCCGAAACCGTCCACATGGATGCCCGGCACGAAGTTCGCCACTGCGAATAACGCGAGTCCATTCAGCACCCAGATCAACAATATCTGCAATTGCATATTCATTTGTTCCCTCCTTTGCCGGGCTTGCCCGCCCCTGCAACTTTCGTATGTGCCGCTTTTGCCCGCAATGCCGACCCATAAGCGGACTGGCACCACTCGCTCATCTCGGCGGGCGAATCAAGGCTGGCGGCCGGCGCTGACCAATATGACAATTGCACGGTTCTGCCGTGGTTCTGATAAACGAACGGGTGGCTGCCCGCCCGCTCGAGTCGAGCCAGATTGTCCGCATCGGTCTTCAGGAACAATTCATCTGCAACGATCAACGCGAACATCAGTCCTTCGCGATACAGGCCATAACCCCCGAACATCTTGCGCACCGACACCGTTGCCCAGCCCGACATGAGTTCCACCACATAATCGACGAACTCATTGCGGGCAGTGGTCATATGCTATTAATAGCGGTAGTGGTTGGCCTTGTACGGACCTTCCTTGGGCACGCTGATATAAGCGGCCTGCTGGTCGGTCAACGTGCTCAGCTGCGCGTTCAGCGTGGTCAGTTGCAAACGCGCAACCTTCTCGTCGAGATGCTTGGGCAATGTGTACACACCGACAGGATAGTCCTGGTTGCGGGTAAACAGTTCAATCTGCGCGATGGTCTGGTTGGCGAACGAAGACGACATCACGTAGGAAGGATGGCCGGTGCCGCAGCCCAGATTTACCAGGCGACCCTCGGCCAGCAGCAAAATGCGTTTGCCGTCCGGAAAGATCACGTGATCGACCTGCGGCTTGATGTTATCCCACTGGTATTGCTTGATCGAGGCGACGTCGATTTCATTGTCGAAGTGGCCGATATTGCACACGATGGCCTGGTTCTTCATCTTCTTCATATGCTCGTGGGTGATGACATGGTAGTTGCCGGTGCAGGTGACGAAGATGTCACCGTGCTCGCAGGCGTAATCCATGGTCACGACACGATAGCCTTCCATCGCGGCCTGCAGGGCGCAGATCGGATCGATCTCGGTCACCCACACCTGCGCGGACAGCGCGCGCATCGCCTGTGCCGAACCTTTGCCCACATCGCCGTAACCCGCGACCACGGCGATCTTGCCGGCCACCATCACGTCGGTCGCGCGCTTGATCGCATCCACCAGAGATTCGCGGCAACCGTACAGGTTGTCGAACTTGGACTTGGTGACCGAGTCGTTCACGTTGATGGCGGGGAACTTCAGTTCGCCGCGCTCGAACATCTGATACAGGCGATGCACGCCGGTGGTGGTTTCCTCGGTGACACCCTTGATTGCGGCGAGACGCGTCGAATACCATTTTTTGTCAACTGCCAGCTTGGCCTTGATCGAAGCGAACAGACACGTCTCTTCTTCCGAGCCCGGATTGCTCAACAGGGATGGGTCATTCTCGGCACGCGCGCCCAGATGCAGCAGCAGGGTAGCATCGCCGCCGTCGTCCAGGATCATGTTGGAGTGGCCGCCGTCCGCCCATTCGAAGATGCGGTGTGTGTAGTCCCAGTATTCAGTCAGCGTTTCACCCTTGTAGGCGAACACCGGCACGCCGGTTGAGGCCATGGCGGCGGCGGCATGATCCTGGGTCGAATAGATGTTGCACGATGCCCAGCGCACTTCCGCGCCCAATGCAGTCAGCGTCTCGATCAGCACACCGGTCTGGATGGTCATGTGCAGCGAGCCGGTGATGCGCGCACCGCGCAACGGTTGGGTGGCCGAAAATTCCTTGCGGATCGCCATCAGGCCAGGCATCTCGATTTCGGCAATGGCGAGTTCCTTGCGTCCCCATGCAGCCAGGGACATATCGGCGATTTTATAATCGGTGAATTTTTTTTCAGTAGCGTTCATGCGTTGCTCCATTCATAAGTGGTTAATGAATGGGTGCGGTTGCATCGTTGAACCACTGGCTCCGAGCCTGACGGGGGACTGTATACAGCCCCGCTGCAGCACCCCTCGGAGGGTGGTATAACCGGGAGCATCAAAAATCCAGATTTCATCCCA
>DIYV01000136.1:11274-11820 GCA_002429165.1 Gallionella sp. UBA6045
TGCTGTGTTGCGGAAAAAATTTCTTGCTTACATATAACTCATATGCGCGCCGCGAAATTTTTCCCACGCCTTGCATTTGGGCGAACTCTGGCTTTTTTTGAGGTTCCTGATCTATATCTATTAAGAAAATTACTTGCCGGCGTCCTCGCGCAACGAAACAGCGCGATCCGTGGCTTCCCAGGTGAAGCCCGGCTCTTCGCGTCCGAAGTGCCCGTAGGCTGCCGTGTTTTCATAGATCGGGCGCAACAGATCGAGCATCTGCACGATGCCTTTGGGACGCAGGTCGAAGTGGCGCAACACCAGCTCGGTCATCTTTTCATTGGAAATCTTTCCGGTTCCATAGGTGTCCACCATAATGCTGGTCGGTTTGGCCACGCCGATCGCGTAGGATATCTGCACCAGACACTTGGTCGCCAATCCGGCGGCAACGATGTTCTTCGCGACATAACGGCTGGCATAGGCAGCTGAACGGTCCACCTTGGACGGATCCTTGCCGGAGAACGCGCCGCCGCCGTGCGGAGCCGCGCCGCCGTAGGTGTCGACGAT
>DIYV01000201.1:0-14265 GCA_002429165.1 Gallionella sp. UBA6045
CAGGTCGGCGAGCTCGTCGATGAACACCACGATCAGCGGCAATTCTTCGAGCGCCTCCGGATTTTCCGGCGTGAGCGTGAACGGGTTGGTGAGCGGCTGCCCGGCTTTCACGGCTTCGCGCACTCTCTGGTTGTAGCCGGCGATGTTGCGCACGCCGAGCGTGGACATCAATTTGTAGCGCTTGTCCATTTCCTGCACACACCAGTTCAAAGCGGATGCGGCCTGGCGCATGTCGGTTACCACCGGTGCGAGCAGGTGCGGAATGCCCTCGTAGACCGACAATTCCAGCATCTTCGGATCGATCAGCAGCAGGCGCACCTGTTGCGGCGTGGCTTTGTACAGCAGGCTCAGGATCATCGCGTTGATCGCCACCGACTTGCCTGAACCGGTGGTACCCGCCACCAGCACATGCGGCATCCTGGCCAGGTCCGCGACCACCGGCTTGCCGGAAATGTCCTTGCCCATCGCAATGGTCAGCGCGGAACCCATATCGGCATATATTTGCGAGCTGAGTATCTCGGACAGGCGCACCATCTGACGTTTCGGATTGGGCAGCTCCAGCGCCATGTATGCCTTGCCGGGTATCGTTTCGACCAGGCGTATGCTCACCACCGATAATGCGCGCGCCAGGTCCTTCACCAGATTGGTGATCTGGCTGCCCTTCACGCCGACGGCGGGTTCGATCTCATAGCGTGTGATCACCGGCCCCGGATAGGCTGCCACCACTTTCACTTCCACGCCAAAATCCTTCAGCTTGCGCTCGATCAGGCGCGAGGTGAATTCCAGCGTGTCGGCGGAAACAACTTCTACCTGCTGTGTTGCCTGATCCAGCAAATGCAAAGGCGGTAACGGTGAGTCCAGCATGTCGGCGAACAACGGCACCTGTTTTTCCTGTGCTGCCCGCGCCGACTTGACCACTTCCATCAGCGGCATTTCGATATGTATGGGCTGGTGATCCTCAACGCGTTTCTTTTTCTCTTCTTCGACGATGGCGACCCGTTCGTTGGTGGCATGCATGCCGATGCGCTTGTCCTGGCGTGTTTGCCAGGTCAGGCGAGTCCACTGAAATGAGGCCTCGATCCGCTCACCCAACCAGTCCACGAAGCGCAGCCAGGACAAGCCGCTGAACAGGCTGAAACCGGTTGCGATCAGGGCCAGCAGCAGCAGGGTCGCGCCGGTAAAGCCCAGCCCGCGCGCCAATGCCTTGCCCAATACCTCACCGAGCATTCCGCCGTGCACCAGCGGCAATGCGACTTTCAGCGTATACAAGCGGAGAAACTCGAGCGCGCTGCTGGCCAGCAGCAACGCCACAAACCCGGCAACCGAAACCAGCAGCGTGCGCTTGCTGAAGATACTGTCGACACGCAGCTGGTGATATCCCGCCCAGACCCGCTGCAGCAGGAACAGCACGCACCACCAAGCCGAAAACCCGAACAGGTAAAACAACAAATCGGAAAGGTACGCACCCAGAACCCCGCCGGGGTTAGTGATATGGGCGCCGGTAACGCTGTGCGACCAGGCCGGGTCGGCCGGATTATAGCCGTACAAAGCGACGGTAAAATACAGCGCACAGGCGACCAGTAATATCCAGCGCGATTCGCGCAGCAACAGGAGCAATTTATTGCTCAGGAAATCGCTGCTTGCTTCAGCCATTAGTGACACCGCCCGGTTTCAATTGTGCCGGAACGTGCATCCCCGCCCCGGGCTGGCCAACGGATAGCAGGTATCTTCACAAGGCGCTGCAAATACTCACCCGCCAACAGAATTTTCATGACGATTTTATCCAAGCCGTTTGATTATTAATCGATGTGTCCATGATACCGCAGCCGGTCAATGCCCGCTTGCCAACAGCAGGCGTATATCCTGCGCCAGCCAATCGGCAGGCTCCCTGTCGCCGGCCATCAGGCGCACCTTGCCCCGGGTATCGATCAGATAGCTGAATGTCGAATGATCCATCGTATAGCCGGTTTTGGTGGGATGCTTCTGGTAGCTCACACCGAAACTCCTTGCCGCTTCAGCCGTCGCCTGGGCATCGCCGTACAAACCCAGAAAGCGGGGATCAAAAGCGGGCACGAATTTGGCCAGCAGTTCGCGCGTGTCGCGTTCCGGATCGATCGTGACGAACAGGACCTGCACCCGGTCAGCATCCTTGCCGAGCAGACGCAGCGTCTGCGCATAGCCGGCCAGCGTGGTGGGACACACATCCGGGCAATGGGTGTAGCCAAAAAATATCACCACGACCTTGCCGCGAAAATCGCTCAAACTGCGCGGCTTGCCGTTGTGATCGGTCAGGTGGAAATCCGCATGAGCGAATCTGTCGCCCACATCGCTCGCATGAAAATGACCGGATGGAGTGTTTCTTCCGCAACCGGCCAGCATCCCCAGCAACAGCAGAAAAAATAACCGTACCGGCATGTTTGCGTAGCGCATCGTTAGTTCCATTCAAAATCACCAGGGTACAGCCTACCCCAATTGCCCCACACCCATCAATCCGAAAGGTCTCGATTAATTATAAAGCTGACCCAGATCGAGATGCCCGGCTGCAGCGCCCGCATCCGGCTGCGTCATGAAAGGCACCACGCCAAGCAACGGTGCGCCGATACGCTGCCGCAGCGCGGCAACATTTTCCTCGATCGACGCCATGTCGGCATCGACAACATTGGCCACCCAGCCCGCCAGCACCAAACCGCGCGCGGCGATTGCCTCCACCGTGAGCAGCGCATGATTCAAACAACCCAGGCGCATGCCCGCCACCAGAATCACCGGCAGTCCTAACTCAAGCATCAGATCTGCACTGTCCTGTTGTGCATTGAGCGGCACCAGTAATCCTCCCGCGCCCTCCACGATCACCACCTCAGCCTGCGCAGCCAGCTCGTGATAGGACGCTGTAATACGTGAAAATTGCACGATGACGCCGGCACGCTGTGCGGCAAAATGCGGAGCGATCGCCGGCACAAAACAATACGGATTGATCCGCCCGTAACCCACCGCCACATTGCCTGCGCTGCGCAATTGCAGCACATCTTCGTTCTGCCCGTCGTCATCGCAGCCTGCCGCTACCGGCTTCATGCCAACCACGCGCTTGCCCTGTGCGGCGAAGCCATGCAGCAGCGCGCAGCTGATCAGAGTCTTGCCGACGCCGGTGTCGGTTCCGGTAACAAAGTAACTCAAGGGTGCCTCATTTCAATTTGAATGAAGTCTTGATAATCGCGCGCCCGTCCGATGTTTGTTTCGGCTGCGGTTTCCATGCATGACCGTACACCACCTCAAAAGTCGCGGGCAGCTTGCCGTTGTTGCGCAAACGTTCGTAATTTTCCACCAGACGCGCCCAGGCATTCTTTCCCATCAATCCGCGGGCTCGTCCTGCTGTGGCATTGTGCGCACCGATAGCCTTGAGGTCTTGCAGCACGCCGCGCACGTCGTCGTAGGTCAGCGTGATGCATTCCATATCCATCACCGGCTCGGCAAAACCGCCGTGCACCAGCATGTCGCCGATGTCGTGCATATCGGTGAAGCGGTTGAGATGGTTATTCTGATCCACACCACTGAACGCCCGTCTCAGCTCTTTCAGCGTATCCGGGCCGAATGTGCTGAACATCAACAGACCGTCCACTTTAAGCACGCGATGCAGTTCGACAAACGTAGCGGGCAGATCGTTGCACCACTGCACTGCCAGATTGGACCACACCATCTCGACACTGTTCGCCGCCAGCGGCAGCGCTTCCATATCACCGCATACCTGCAGTTGCCTGGCACCGCCGAACAATTTTTGCCACCAGCCGGAATGTCCGCGCGCGGCCTGCAACATGCCGCTGGCGATGTCCAACGCGATCAACTGCGCGGATGGATAGCGTTGCGCCAGGCGGCGTGTGCCCCAGCCGGTGCCGCTGCCCGCATCAAGTACCCGCTCCGGTTGCAGCTTGATATAGTCCAGTCGTTCCAGCATGCGGGTGGATACTTCGCGCTGCAGCACGGCGGCGGCATCATACTCGGTCGCCGCCCTGCTGAAGGCGCGGCGCACTTCGCGCTTGTCGATTTCAAATCCGTTCATGCCTGCTTCTCGTCCATAAAACCCAATACCTGTTTCAAAAATTCCTCCCGGTGCGACAGGAATGGCGCATGTGCCGCGCCCCTGATCTGCACCATCCGCGCCCCGGGCATGTTGTGTGCCAGATAAAAAGAGGCTTCAGGCGGGCTGAGCCTGTCCCGTTCTCCCGCGATCACCAGGGCGGGTTGTTTTACTTCCGGCAATACCGCGCGCATATCCAGATCGCGCAATATTTCCAGTCCGCCGCGCAGCGCGTCGGGGTCGGGCTCGCCGTGGCTGAACAGGCTTGCGCGCAGGGTCGCCAGCAATTCACGCTCGGCTTCACTGCCGCGCACCTGCAGTCCGAGGAATCTGCGCAGCGTCGCGCTGTGGTCGTGTTCGAGATCGGCGGCGAATTGGCGCAGGATGTGTTGGGGCATGCCGAATTGCCAGTCGTCGCGTTCGGCAAAGCAAGGCGTGCTCGACACCAACACCAGGCGCTCCACTATCCGGGGATCACGCAATGCCCAGCGCATCGCGATCTGCCCGCCCATCGACCAGCCGCATACCGCCAGCGGTCCGCTGAATTGTTCGGACAGTGTGTCAACGATGGCATCCAATGCGAAGGGTTGTTTGCCTTTGGTGCTGAGTCCATGCCCGGGCAGATCGACCGCCATCACTGGAAAATGCTGAGCCAGCGACTCGGCAACACCGTCCCACAGGCCGCCGTGCATTCCCCATCCGTGGATCAGCAGCAGCGGCACGCGGTCACCCGCCGACCCGGCATTTTGAAAACGCTTAACGTGCAAGCTCATGCAATGTATCGATCAAGCGCCTCACATCAGCCGCACGATGCGCGGCGGACAGTGTGATGCGCAGGCGCGCCGTACCCTGCGGCACGGTGGGCGGGCGTATCGCCGCAACCCAGATACCGCGATCACGCAACTTTTCGCTCAGCTTCAACGCCGCCTGATTCCCGCCGACCAGCAACGGTTGGATCGCCGTTGCGGATGGCATCAGGGACCATGGCAGACCGCGCAGCCCGCTGCGCAACTGCGCGATCAGGCGTAGCAAGTGGCCGCGCAACCCATCGCCATTTTCGATCTGTTGCAGGCTCTCCAGCAGCGCGCTTGCCAGTGCCGGCGGGGTGGCAGTCGTGTACACATAACTGCGCGCATGGTTGACGAGGGTATCGATCACCACTTGTTCAGCCGCGACGAAAGCGCCGAACACGCCCGCCGCCTTGCCCAATGTTGCCATGCAGATCACGCGTTCCGACGCGATGCCGAAATGCGCCAGCGAGCCGCGTCCCTGTGCACCCAATACACCGAAACCGTGCGCATCGTCGATCAGCAGCCACGCATCATGTTGTTCGCACAACGCCAGCAGCTCCGGCAACGGTGCGAGATCACCGTCCATGCTGAACACTGCATCGGTGATCACCAGTTTGCGCCCAACAAGACGACTGCTCGGGGTGTTTTCACATTGCTCTAATAATCTTGCCAATTGCGCCATGTCGTTGTGGCGATATCGCTTCACCGTGGCGCGCGACAACTGCATCGCGTCGTTCAGCGATGCGTGGTTGAATTTGTCGGCAAACACCGTATCGCCTTTGCCGACCAGCGCCTGCACGACACCCAGATTCGCCATATATCCGGTGGAAAACAACAATGCGGCGGGTTTTCCGACGAAGGCAGCAAGTTCTTGTTCCAGCTGATGATGCGTTGCGCCGTGCCCGCTCACCAGATGCGCGGCGCCGGCGCCCACACCATGCTGTTGCGCGCCTTGCTGCAGCGCTGCGATCAGCCGGGGGTGGTTGGCCAGACCCAGGTAATCATTGCTGCAGAACGACAGATAGGATTTGCCGTCCACCATGATGTGCGGCGCCTGCGGACTTTGCAGCATGCGGCGCTGGCGCAGCAGGCCCAGCGATGAACGTTCGCTCAGGTCTTGATGCAATTCTGAAAACGGCATAACAAGTGTCCTAGAAATTCAGAGTTCGCTCAAATGCAAGGCGCGAAGAAATTTGTGCGGCGCAGCATATGGTCAATATGTAAGCAAACAAATTTCTTAGCAACACAGCAGTTGAGATGAAATCTGGATTTCTAATTTTTTTCGGCGAAGGGATACATCCCCAGCTTATCCAGCAAGGCGCGATCGCGTTCTGCTTCAGGATTCCCGGTGGTCAGCAATTGCTCACCATAGAAAATCGAGTTCGCACCGGCGAGGAAACACAGCGCCTGTACCGCATCCGACATCTGCTGGCGTCCTGCCGACAGTCGCACCCGCGCAGTCGGCATGGTGATGCGCGCGACGGCGATAGTGCGCACAAAATCCAGAGGATCGAGGTCCTCGGCCTGTGCAAGCGGTGTGCCTTCCACTTTGACCAGATTATTGATCGGCACACTTTCGGGATAGGGTTCTAGATTGGCCAGTTGCGCGATCAATCCGGCGCGCTGTGTCAGATTCTCGCCCATGCCGACGATGCCGCCGCTGCATACATGCATTCCGGCTTTGCGCACGCGCTCCAGCGTGTCCAGCCTATCCTGGTAATCACGAGTGCTGATGATGTCTCCGTAAAACTCCGGCGAGGTATCCAGGTTGTGGTTATAGTAATCCAGTCCGGCGTCGCGCAATTGTTCGGTCTGTTTGTCGTTCAACATGCCCAGCGTGGCGCAAGTCTCCATACCCAGGTCCCGCACCGCCTTGACCATTTCCACCACGCTGTCCATATCCTCCTCGCTGGGCTCGCGCCATGCCGCACCCATGCAGAAACGGTCCGCGCCGCTTTGCTGTGCGGCACGCGCGGCGGCGACCACCACATCCAGTTCCAGCATCTTCCTGTTCTCCACACCCGTCGAATGGAACGCAGACTGCGGACAATAGCCGCAGTCCTCCGAACAACCGCCGGTCTTGATCGAAAGCAAAGTGGAAAGCTGCACCGCATTCGGGTCGAAATTCTCGCGGTGCACTTGCTGTGCGCGAAACAACAAATCCGCAAACGGAAGCTTGAACAGGTCTTCCACTTCGGCCACGCTCCAGCGTTGCGGAGCGGCAGGCTGTTTGCCGGATGGATTGGCAGAGCTGACGAATTCGATGGTTTGTGTATTCATAAAGTTTAGTGTGTTCGGTATGATGCGTTAACCTCAAATGACAGACCCGCGCGTATCACAATCGCTCGGGGACTGTCACAATGAGCTTGGGTTGGACAGAGCCGCATCATCCTTGAAAGGGCGACAGCTTGTCAATTTTAAGCAGCCGTTTCCTGAACATTCGCGCAGAATTTAAGCGAATCCTGCCGGCAC
Source organism: Gallionella sp. UBA6045 (assembly GCA_002429165.1). GTDB lineage: Bacteria > Pseudomonadota > Gammaproteobacteria > Burkholderiales > Gallionellaceae > Gallionella. The sequence continues at coordinate 7,333 of DIYV01000201.1, forward strand.
AGCCATGTGTGCTGTGCGGTTGCATGAGCCATGACGGACTCTGGTGTGCGGCATGCGACGCCGCCATGCCCTATTTCGACTCACCGCATTGCCCGGTCTGCGCATTGCCGACACACAATGGCGAAACATGCGGACACTGCCTGACTCATCCGCCGTTATTCAGCCGCACTACCGCCCTATTCGGCTATACCTTCCCGCTCGACAAGTTGATACAAGGAATGAAATACGGTGAGCAACTGGCATTGGCGCACGCCTTCGCGAAAAAGCTGGTGCAGCGTATCGATAAAAGCAATTTGCCGGATTACGTCATCGCCATGCCGCTGCATCCCGCAAAATTGCGCGAACGCGGCTTCAATCAATCGCTGTTGCTCGCCGCGACTATCGCACGCGAACTGAAACTCAAGCTGCTGCCCAACGCCTGCCGGCGGGTTCGCGACACGCCACCGCAATCCGCCTTGCCATGGAAAGAACGCAAGAAAAACGTGCGCAATGCATTTTGCTGCGACAGGGATCTGACCGGAAAACGGGTTGCTCTGGTGGATGATGTGCTGACCACCGGGGCCAGCGTGAATGCGCTTGCCGGGGCCGTATCAGAAAGAGGCGCGATTCAAATCAGCGCGTGGGTGGTGGCGAGGACATTGCCGCATTCGCACTGACGCCTTCCTCAGGAGGGGGGGTTGATATTCCTCTGCCTACCGTTTTCAGAGTTCTTTTAGCTTTTGCCGCACAAAGGCCTGCAAATCCGGATTGAGCGTTCGTGTATCGAGTGCGTGCTGGAAAGCAATTTTGGCATCGGCATTGCGCTTCAAGGCCTGCAGGGAAATTCCGTAGCCCATCAGCCAGATGCCGTTGTTCGGGGCAAGTTGCAGCGCAACCTGATAATGCGCAATCGCCTCGTCGTTGCGATTCTGGCGTTGCAGCAGTGCCGCCAGAAATGCCTGGTAAGCGGCCTGTGAATTGCCGTATGGCAAAGCCTTTTCCAGTGTTGCAGTTGCCTCTGCAACCGCGCCGCGTTCCACCTGCAAGCGTGCCAGCATCATGGTGAAACCGGTATGATCGGGTTCGCTCTTCAACCCTTCCTGCAACACGCGTTCGGCATCCTTGCCGCGCTTGCTTTCCAGCAGCAATGCAACCAGCGCCTGCCGCGCCGCATCATGGCCCGGATCCAGGCGCAATGCCGCTTCGTATCCGAACATTGCATCTGCGATATGTCCCTGCTGCATTAATGCGGACGCCTTGCGATATTCCGCATCGGCCAGTTGCTCGGGGCTGATTTGCTTCATCGGCAATGTGCCTTCCGGCGTTGGAACGGCGACTTCTGCATTGGATGTTTTTATTGGTTGTGTCTTGAATGTCTTCCTGGCTGTCTTCCTCGCTGATTTCCTTGCTGACTTCTTGGCCGGCTTCGCCGCTGCGTGCGGAATGGCGGCAGCGCCTTTGTTATTCGCCAAGGATTGTTCCGTGTCATGTCTGATGGTCGAAGGAAGCGGCACCGAGCTCAACTCAAAGCTCAGTCGCGAGGCAGGCATGTAAGCGACTACTACACCCGATACCGGTGTATCAAGTTGTGCAGCTTGATGCTGCAGTGTCGATTTCTCGAGTTCATGAGGGCCGGTGTTATTGCCTGCACCCCCAGGGTGGGGCAATCCCTGCGTGGCCTTGGGGGCGATACTCGCTGCTGCGGCATCCGGCTTGCGTGCCTGAATCCATTGCCATATCGCGATCCCGGCCACCAGTGCCAACCCTAACGCCAGCAAAGGCAAAGCGAAGTTGCGTCTGGCCTGCGGCACGGCGCGCACCATGGCCTGTTCCGCTACAGTATGCGCGCCGCGCTGCTCGAGCTGGTTAAGCATCTGGTTGATGACACTCATTGCAGCCCCATCTTCGAGAACCACACCCACGCAATGCCCAGCGACGCGATCACCGCCGCACCGGTCAACGCCACCGCCCACGGCAACCAGTCGCGGCGCACTTCGGGCGTGTCTGCCGCCGCATCGCGGATATGACGGGGAAATACCTGCTGCCTGCCATCGCTGAATGCCAGCATCAATGCCTTGTGTGCAACGATATTTACCAGCCTCGGCGTGCCGCCTGTTATACGGTGCAGCTTGGTCACCGCCCGATCGCTGAACAATGTTTCACCGGCAAATCCGGCCACTGCCAGGCGATGGCGCAAATAGCGCTCCAGTTCATTCTTGCGCAAGCCCTGCAGGTCGTATTGAAAACTGATGCGCTGGCGCAGCTGGCGTATTGAATGGTGCTTCAAGCGTTCATTCAACTCCGGCTGACCGAACAACACCACCTGCAACAGTTTGCGCTTTTCGGTTTCGAGATTGGTCAGCAGACGCAATACCTCCAGACTTTCCAGCGGCATCGCCTGCGCCTCGTCCAGGCACAGCAATGCGCGCTGGCCATTGCGCGCGCATTCCAGCAGCGAGTGGGTCAAACCTTTCAGCAACTGATGCTGGTCGGTTGTTTTTTCCAGCGGCACGCGAAATTCTTCCGCCAATGCCATCAACAAACTGTTCGGTTCAAGATAGGGATTGGGAATATAGGCGGTGATGAAGCGCGGTACAGGCGGCGCGGCAACTTCCTGATCCTGGGTGCCTATCAGCGTGGTGGTTTGCCGGCCCTGATTCAGCGTGGCAAGAAATTTTCGGCACAGCAGGGTCTTGCCATTGCCCACCTCGCCGGTAATCTTGATAAAACCCTCGCCGTTTCGAGCCGCCACCAGCAAGGTATTGAGGGCCTCCTGATAGCTTGAACAGGCAAAGAAAAAACTGGTGTCCGGAGTCAGACTGAATGGCGATTCGCGCAGACCAAAGTGATGTAGATACATATCAGGGGTTTCTTTACTTCCCCATCAAACTGTTGAATCGATCGCGGCTGTGCGTGACGTCATCGGACCAGTCCTTGTCATTGTCCACAATGGTTGGTTTCAGCAGAATGATCAGCTCGCGCTTTTCGCTGCTTTGGTTGGTCTGGCCAAACACCGATTTGGGCAAGCCCGGCAATCCGGAATTATCGTTGGACGCGGCTTGGCGCATCAAACCGCCGATCGCCACGATCTGGCCATCGCGCGCGCGCACGATGCTGTCGGTTTCGGAAACCGAACTGGAAGCCAGCGGCAAACTGAGCGAACCGGCTGAGGTGCCCAGATCGACGACCTTGGTGACCGTGCTGACCTGGCTGACGGAAGGATGCACATGCAAGATGATCTCGCCGTTCTCATTGATACTGGGTGTGACATCCAATGCGATACCGGAAAAGAACGGTTGCAATGTGACGTTCGGGGTGGTGGTTCCGCCGACTCCACCGAGCGTTGTCGTCGTCGAAACGTTGGTAACGAAGAAGTCATCCGTGCCGACCTTGAGCACGGCTTTCTGGTTGTTCAGCGTGGCAATGCGCGGACTGGACAGCACATGCACGTCACCCTGCGACTCCAGGAAATTCAGCAGAGCGGCAAAATTGCTGGTCTGAAATGCCAGGCCAAACAATGAGCCCGTAGCCGCACTCGCCGCGGCAAGATTGGCGCCGGGGATAGCCGTTACCAGACCGTTGGTTAACAACCCAGAAGGAGCGAGACTGGAACCGGGAGAAAGCACACCGCCTGATGTAGAGCTGTTGGGGTTATTTCTGAACGCGGCCCAGTTCACACCGGATTGAAAGCTGTTTTTCAATTGCACATCGACAATCTTGGCTTCCAGTATCACCTGCCGGTCCACGGAAATCTGCGATGCCCTGAGGTAGGCGGAGACATTTCTCAATTCGTCCGGCATCGCGCGCACCACGATCACGCCGGACATCGGGCTGATCACCACGCTGCGTCCCTTGTCATTGCCAACGATGGCCGACAGCGATCTCTGCAATTCACCCCAGAAATCGGACTTGCTGGACATCGTCACCTTGCTGCTTTCCGCCGAATGCTGTTGTGAACCGCTTGTGGTTGTCAATGTGGTTGCAGAGCCGGATGTAGTACCCGACGGCGCGTCTGACACAGAACCGGATGTCACCCTGAGCGACGATTCGCCGTCGCGCTGCGCTGTCAGGTAATTCACCTGAAAAATCCGCGTTTGCAAAGTCAGCGGTTGTATGTAAATGCGGTTGCTGTCTATCCTGTAATCGTAACCATACATCTCGCGTATCGCTTCCAACGCGTCAAATACCGTCACGTCCTTGAGATTAAGCGAAATATTGCCCCTGACATTGGGATTCAGCAACATGCTGTAGCGCGTGCCCGCCACGATCGACATAAACACCTGGCTTGCGGGGACATTGTTCACGGTCAAATCGAATTTCGTGTCCAGCGATTTGCTGTCCACCCTGGGCATCCCCATTGCAAGTGGTGGCAACAAGGCATTGTTAACCTCGTCAGCTTTGCTTGGTTGTGCGCTGTTCTGCACGGCCTGATTCATCTCATGCTGAATCGAATTTGCTATCTGATTGTTGCTGCGCGGAGCAGCACAACCTGCCAACAGCAGCACCACCAGCCATAACGTTGTTCTCATTTTTCCTCCTTCGGGTGTCCGGTCATAACCGGCCGCTTGGTTGCCGTTGTCTGGCTACCTGGCGGAATGGCTAGTGGTTCCATCAAAAGCTTTTCGTCGCGCGCAACCGGCTTCAATTCATGTTTGTCTGACTCGACCTTGGTTGACGGCGATGGCTGTTCAACCTGCGTTTCATTGTTCGGCGATTCCATTTTCGCCGATCCTGTGTCTGCCATTTCTTTGCGTGTGATCTTAACCCCGGGGAATAACGTCAATACCTGCCTGCTCTTCCCACGCTGCAACACGACACTGCCGGTATTGACTTCAACCAGCCTGGATTTGCCAAGTTGCCCACCCAATTCGACGGTATGTCCGTCAATGATCGCCGCGCGGCGAGTTTCGGAAATGATAATCGAACGCAAACCGGACGATGAGTTTCCCGCTGCATTCCGGCCGATCCCGGTGCTCGCTTCAGGTGCAAAAATACTTGCCGGCGGGCGGGTCGGATCGGGCAAATCTTCTGCATGCACAGGAAAAAGCACTGAGAACAGAAGACAAATAACACCAGCACAAATGAACCGCCACGGCGCTACAGCGCCAACCCTTTGTCTGCTTTCTTCCATCAGTTGATTTCTGATCATCATACTGCCAACCAGTTTTTATCCAGACTCAATGTATACAAGGTTAATGTAAACACTGAATCAGGGTATTTTTCCACGCTCAGACTTGCTTCCCCCCAAAACATCTGCTCGGGCAATTTTTCCAGCGCGGTGACATAGCGTATCAAATCCAGGTAACCACCTCGCACGGTGATCTGCACGCCGTGTTTGAATATTTGCTTGTGTGAACCCGTCTGGCCATCCGGCGTGTTCGTTGCAGATCCCTGCGGCTTTTCAATCAACAGACTCACCGGCAGGGTTTTCAGCTCGACCAGCTGCAGACTGCCATTATTATCCAGCATCTTTTTCAACAGGCCCGCTATCTTGTCCGGTTCTATCAGGCGATCCGTGCGGCTTTGCAAATAGCTGTCCTGTTCTTGCAGTTGCTGCTTGAGCTGCACCAGACGATTGCGCAACGGCGAATGTTGGTCGTCTCGTTTTGCCTGCAACATGTTCTGCATCTGCGCCTGCAACTCTTTCATTTTTTCCTGCCGCTGTTCCAACTGTGACGACAGCAATTTCTGCCTGGCCAACAACGGATCCAGCAACATCACATTTATCAGGGAAATCACCACAAAGGCGGCGGCAATAAAAATCATCGTGCGCTCGCGCAAAGACAGCTCATCTATCACTGCGCTGGCCCGTTCCCAATAAAGTTTCATTTACCGGCCTCTTTGTTCGGGCTGGAATACAATGTGAATTCAACATAGCGGCGCGCCGTGGAAGCGGGTGCCTTGCCACTCCCCGCATCCAGTTCAGCCTTGGGTTCCTGCATCTTCAAGGTAGAAAAAGTCTTGCCCTTCATGATGCTCTCCCTGCCCAGACGCTGGATATATTCAGGCAACAATTCCGGATTCACCACCCCGCCGCTCAGGCTGATCTGCGCAGCATCGCCGGTCACTTTGAAACCGGTCAGCCACAAGCCCTGCACTATTTGGCGGGAAAAGGCGCGCATGTATTCCGAATAGCCGGTGGTATTGCCCACCGCGCCGGATTTCAGCGTCTCGATTATCTGATTCTGTTCGGCAACCTGCTTGTCCAAACGCTGCACTTCATTCTGCAATAATTGCATGGAATGTTGCGGGGAAAACTCGGCCATAAAACCTGCCAGACGTACCTGCTCGGCAGTGTAACGTTTGGTATTTTCTTCCGCTTGCAACTTAAGCTGGCCAACCTGATAAATCGCATAGCCATAAAAAATCAGCGAGCCTGCGATGACCAAGCCCAACGCCTGCAACATCGTCAGCAGCGAAAAATATTTGCGCTGCTTCATGAAAATCGGGTTGAACAGATTGATCTGCTGGCTCATAGGACTCGGCTTTCCTGGCGCAATGCCGCACCCAGCGTTGTCAAGGCACGCGCAACGAATTCACTGTCTGCGAGCGCAGGTACGGCACTGATGTCCATCACCTGCGACAAGTCCAGCTTCTGCACTTTCGTATCAAGTTCCGAATCCAGAAATTCCACCAAACCCGTCCTGTCCGGCACACTAACCAGCACCATGTCGACCGGCAACTGATTATACTGGCGGTCAAAATAATCCAGCGAGCGATGCAACTCCGTTTCGACGCGATCCCGGTATTGCCGGCGCAAATCCTCATCGGCATCCAGCAATTGCCCGACACCGATTTCGATGCGGCGCGACAAGTACAATTCGCCGCCTGACGTAAACGTCATCAGACCACCATAATCATCGAATGCCAACACAACCAGAGCACGCTCATCACGCTCAAACAGCGCGGCGATATTGCGCTGCGCCATTTCCGGAATATCGATCACATCCAGCT
>DIYV01000201.1:14414-27308 GCA_002429165.1 Gallionella sp. UBA6045
ATTTGCTGGCCGGGATACGCACCATGTCCACAGTGGCATCGTCAATGTGGTAGTTCAAACCATCCTTTATTTTCCAGCGTACCGCCGTCTTCATCTCGTCAGTGGGCACATTGGGCGCATCGACCAGCAACATCTGGTATTCACCGGGTGCCAACAGCGTCGTGACATCATGATTGCCGATATCCTCCTCGCGGCGCAGCTTCTCCAATGTATCCGCAGTTATCGTACCGGTATCGTGATATTCACAGCGCACCACGCAAGGCATCGCCCCGGTAAACTTGATTCCTGCCAGATAAATACCATGCTCCCCAAAACCGATGGCAAACCAGCCGGCATCGTGGTTTTTGGGCTTGATTAAAGAAGAAAATAACCGTATTTTCATAATTAACACGAAGGTAATTCAATAACCTATTGTTGTCAATAAATTTTATAAGCCGCAAGTTTTATGAGTCCATCATGAAAGCGGTCATGTCATTCCGAACATAATATGAGGAATCTTAAGATTTCAGATAAAACTACTGATGAGACTTCTAGCCATTCGACCAGGCCGCTCAAAAACAGCGGCCAAGTACACCCGCAAGGGATACGCCGTGGTTGTAAGGGGCTTAAAGCCCCAACAACACACGCAGGCTGTTTATCGCTTTGCTCAAAATGATATCGCCGCTTATATAGTTTTGGCTCAACGCCGAAACTATATAAGCGCATAAGCACTTTAGTAATTTTGACTCGGCGTCGAAACTACTGATGAGCGCTGCCCATCAGTAGTTTTAGTTGTGACGTAACGCGCTGCGCGCGAGCCTTCACTGAAATTACTAGAGCGCTTACGCGCTTTAGTAATTTTGGCTAAACGCCGAAACTACTGATGAGCGCTGCCCATCAGTAGTTTTCACGCAAATAAATAAACTCGCTCGGACCTTTGTATACGCCGAACGTGGCGCGTGCAACAGGGTCGTTATTGTAACTGGTACCGGGCGCCCACAAACCTTGCAAGTAAGGCAGATTTGCAGAAGCGGGCGCAACACAAACGATTCCGCCGGCCGGATCGGCACCCAAATCCACGCACAAATTCACCACAGCATTCGCTGCGGGGGACGGTGGACTCAGGATCAACGAACCCACACCCGAGGATAATGCGCCGCCCACCGTGGCGCTTACCCCGGCTGGCGGAGCAGTTAGCTTGATGTTAGTTGTCAACAGCGTGGTGCAATTGTCGGCAGTGTTGGTAACGAATGAGGTGCCATTCCAGTATTGCGTTTGTATCGGAATCGGCAGCTTGAGCAATTCCGAACCGTCGGCATTGGAAAGTTTGAGCCGCCCATAACGGAATTCATTTCCCGAATCGAAGGCGATGGGATTGAATGCAGCGGGGGTGAGCGTGGTGATATCGCATCCTCCAGCCACAGCCACGCCGCAGTTGCCAACCCCTGCTGTGTATTCGCTGGTGTCCTTGACACTGTCGGTGAGCGTGATGCTGGCGGTGAACAGAGGCAGCGGCGTGGTGATGCTGCGCTTGAAAGCCAACAGGTCGGTGGTATTGCTTGTTATCGTGCCGGTGCCATTTGTGCCTGCCACGACTGTTCCTGCCACGACCACGGGCATGCCCAGAGAAACCTGCGTGCTGTCCCAATTGGGTGTGGCGGCGGGCGTCGTGGTATAGGTATAAGTCTGGGTGACGCTGCCGCTGCTCAGCGTGCAGATGTCCGGATTGGTGGTGCAGTCCTGCGCGCCCGCCGCAGTGGCGAGTTCCCACAAATTGCCGGTGTAGTTCGTAGTCGTGGCGTTGGCACTATTCTTCGCGGTAACCAAAACCTGCGGAGCGGTTACATAACCGAATGCCTGGCCGATGTAGGTGAACGAACGTATCACACAGGCCGTATTGTTAAATGTCTTGAGTTGGGGCACGTTGCTGGCGGCAAGGACAAAATGATCCGGCACGAAGCGGCCTACCGATATTGCCGCCGAGCATACATAGTAGCCCGCACAAGTTGCCGGGGTTCCATCGGAACTATCCACCGAAGCAAAGCTCGTGTCCTGTAATATCAAATTGAAGCTGCCTGCCTCGGTATAAGTGGCGGTGGTGCTCGTCACCGTACCGCCCGCCGCAGTCCAGGCACCCGGCGTCAAAGTGCCATTGATACAGGTAGGTGTAGGCAAGGTACAGACAATCGGCTGTGCTGCCGGGCTTCCGGCATAGTTGCCCGTTATTACAGCCGCTGTATTTTTGGCAGTGGCTTTGACCGTGAATGGTTGCCCAGCCTTGTGCACACTACCTCCCGTCGCGCCGCTGTTGTTCAAGGTGCGCAGGGTTCCGGCGGTTTGCCAGTCGGTATCGGTCACGCTCACCGTCAAGCTGTTCGGACGGATGGCGAAATTATCGGTAGAACAGGAAATAACGGTCGGCGCAGCCGCAGGATAACTGATTCTTACACGCACATCCTTCCACGCATCGGCCACTGCGGCAAAGTTGACCGTAGAACGCCCGCCGCTGATGGTCGGGTTGGGCGAGACGGTTTGCAATAGCGTGGATGAGGCGGGACAGTTCTGCGCATCGAGCGCAATGCCGGTAACGGTATTGCCCAGCAACTCTACTTTTACCGCGTTGGTAAAACCGGCTGACTGCGCGCCGCCGCTGATAGCCACCACGTCCAGGCTGAAAGTGCTGCCCGCAATTTTGGTTTGAATTACACCGGTGGTTGCGCCTGCGACGGTTGTAGTCTCAAACGCATTGAAACTACTGACTGGTATGACTGGGGTGACAACTGTAAATACCTGCGCGTTTGATGTTCCGCCTCCCGGTGCCGGGTTGACCACCGTGATATTGAACGTCCCGGCAACCGTCATGTCACTGGCAGGAATCGTCGCTGTCAACTGCGTGGCACTGACAAAAGTCGTGGTGCGGGCTGATCCGTTAAAGTTCACCACCGACGTGGACACAAAATTGGTGCCATTGACGGTCATGGTAAACAACGCATCGCCGACGATCTTGCTGCTCGGTGAGATGCTGGTCGTGGTGGGCGCCTGGTTGTTGATGGTGACGTTCTGCGTGACCTGTGGTGCGGCGTTGTAATTGGTATTGCCGGCCTGATTGGCGGCGATGGTGCAGGTGCCTGCCGTGACGATCGTGACCGTCGTGCCGGCGATGGTACATACACCTGTCGTTGTGGAACTGCAGGTGATCGCCAATCCCGAACTGGCGGTGGCCAGCGGGCTGATCGCAAAAGTACCTCCGGAAGAATAAGTCTGTGCAGCCTGCGCGCCGAAGGTGATGGTCTGGTTGGCCTTGACCACGACCAAATTTTGGGAAAAGGTCGTCAAGGTAGCGCCAGTGCCGCCATCCACGCAGCTTACCGTAAAGGCATACGTGCCCACTGCCGTAGTAGCTTGTGTCGTAAGCGTCAGCGTTGAGGTTGCAGTACCCAGACCGCTTCGGGTGAGAGGATCAGGGGTGAATAACACAGTAACGCCTGCCGGCACCCCGGCGCTAGCAGTCAGCGGGCCGCAACTTGCAGTGTTACCACCGTTTCCAGTGGTGGTACCGGTGACAATGTAACTAACCACTGTGGCAGTTCCGTATCCGGCGCTAACGTCTGGCGGACCTAGCGTTAGCGATGTAAAGTCTACTCGCGCCAATGCGTTTGTGCTTACCAGCAGTAACAGGCAAGCAGGCAAAATTCTATATAGGAATGAAAAAAAATGGGACGTCTGTTTTCCACTATTTTGAATACCGTTCATTTCCCATCTCCTTCGATATTCAGGTAAAGCTGATGGTGCGTTGCTGTCATGGCGTTCTCCCTGCCTGAATTTTCTGCGGCATCAAACGCAAATTTTCAAAGCGGTTGGTGCTATTTCGCGATCGTCACACTCATCTGCCGCTCGACATAACTCGGCGTGGCCGCCGCACCCTGCGTTGTTTTTGAAGTGAGTTGATACACCCACAGCGGGGTCGTCGCCTCGACACTCGATGCCGCCGACACATTAAAATTTGCCAATGTGTTTGGCAAGCCGGTAAGCGACTGGGAGGTGCGCCCTGGCTGACAAGCGGTTGCAAAAGCGCCTGTCGTGTGCCTCAGCACCTGATACGCGCCCACTCTATTCCCGAGCACGTCCAACGGCGGTCACCGCCTGTTGCTCCTGCAAAACTCTAACCTGAAGCATACTCACTAGGACAATTCTTTCTCTCACAAGGAGGTCATTCCATTTCCAAATTGAAAGTGCGATGTCGTAAAGTGCGTTCCACGCACCCCGCATGATTATTATTTTGTTTTCAAATAGTATTGAAAAAAGTTGTGTTGAATCACTTGCCCAGCTTCACGCTGATGACGCGTTCGACATAACCTGTATCGCCCGGACTCCCTGCCGTCTTTGCCGTTGCGGTTACGTCGTAGTTCCAGAACGTTGACGTACCCTCAACAGAAGATGCGGCAGCGCAAGTTACCTCCACACTAAAAGGTGCCAACGTTCCACCCAATGAATTCAGCGCAAAGTTTGTGCTGCACGTTGCAGGCGCCGGGTCATTGGCTACATGAAAAGCCGCCCATTCAATCCCGGCACGTGCCGCCTGGTAGGCCCGCGCGCCCATAACATCGAGTGCGGAGCTCTGTTGCTGGGTGGTGGAAAGCGTAACGGCAAATGTGCCCAGTGCCGCGATCACCACCAGCAGGAAGATGGCTGAGATGAGGCTGAACCCTTGCTGAAGTTTTCTCATGGTGCGTTGTTCACATGAATTTCGTTATACAGACTCACGCTTTCGCCGCTGCTGGTCAATGTCAAACGAACCGCCAGCAGACCAAAGCGCTGATTGGGAATAGCATAGTCAATCGTGCAAGCGCTAACCTTGTCGGCAAGGATGGCTTTCGTAGCACCCAGAGTGTGCGTAAAACCATAGTTCCAATACCTCACGAGCTGGCCAGTGCCATTCTGATTGACTGTATTCACTCCCTCGCATGCATAAGTGACAGCTTGCTGAACACCATCCACCACATCAAAGCGCTGCGAGGGGAGTTCTGCCCATACAGGAAAAACAGGTGTAGCGAATGTAATCGTAGTATTGCCATTCACCATTGCTGTAACTTGGCGCAGAACGCCTGTTCCTGTTTGGTCATAAGGCGGCACGCCGTCTGACTGTGTGCTGCCAACAACAATGTAATCAGTGTTGGCAACAATCGGAATTCCAGTACCAACAATATCGAATGTGGTCGTCCCTCCTGAACCAAAAATCAAAATATTATTGTTGCCACCCGAATTTGCACGATACCGTCCGCCATCCCTGGTCGGTAGAAATTCGACTGCACAAACGGGGCAAGCGCCCGTTACGCGTACGCTGTTAGGCACGGCAGTGCGCACATCGCGCGCCATGCGGCGGATGGCCGTGTCGGCGATGTCGGTGAGTTCGGCACGGCGCGCAACATCCATGTATTGATCGATCGGGGCCTTGAGAAACACAGCCACCATACCGCCGATGATGCCGGTGATGACAATCACCATGATCATCTCGACCAGGGTAAAGCCGGATTGCCGGTTATGCGTAAGCATCAATAAGCCGTCCTGTATCCATCGATTGCAATTTGATTGCCCTGAGGATCGGTCACGGTCACGGTGATAAGTACCGCATTACCGCTGCCCGATGTAATGCTACCCAGTGCCGCGTTAGCCACCGTAACGTTCGCGTTGTAATTCCCCAGCCCGGCAATCGGAGTAATACCATCCACAGTATAAATGCCGGTCGTAGCGAAGGTGTTGTATTCATTGACGATGTGGTAAGCAGATGCACGAGTCCCCTGTGTCACTGTACCCGCTACAACCGCACCTGAAGCCCGAATAAAATCCTGCAACTCGACTTCCTCCAGCAGCGATTCTGCAGCCGCCAGTGCCTGTTTGCGCACCAGCGGATCGGCGCTGTTTTTGGTCGTAACATTCATCACCAGCAGTATGCCCGCCAGCGCCACGCTGACGATCACGATGAACATGATCAGCTCGATCAGGCTGATGCCGCGCTGCGAAAGGGTCGCGGCGTAGCAGCGGGGCACCCATCGGCGTACCCCTTGCGGGTGCTGTCTATGGCGAGTGCACATAGCCGGTCTCCGCTTCCACGACAACGTTGTTGGTTGCGCCGCTTATGGTAATTGACTTCTGAACAGTGCTGGGAGTTGTACACAATACATCCCAAGGCTTGCCCAATGCGTCAAAACTAAAGGATGCCGCAGGAGAAAGCGTAATCTCCGCGGATGGCGTGCTGATTTTATTGGTAGCTTGCCCGGGTAAAACCAGATTTGTATTGCAAGGGCTCATCGCAACACTGGGGATGGCATTGGCGATAGTCAGGGTAATATCGCTGGCAGTCATAGTCACGCAAACATTCCGATGTTGCGCGATGGCTTCCTTCTGCGCGTAGCGCAACGTAGCCTGCACCTGATCGGCAAAGCCGCGCGACTTGAATATATTGGCGTCAAGAAATCGCGGGGCGATAAATACAGCCAAGATGCCAACGATGACCATCACCATGATCAACTCGATCAAGGTAAAACCTGCCGTCATTGCAGGATGTAGCTTATGCGATGAAGTGCCTGTCTTCGTAAAGTCAAAGCGACAAAATGGCATAGTGAATCCCTAAAAAAGAGGGCGACCTAAGCCGCCCTTTTTGTGCCGTTACGTCACACTTTAATTCGTACAGGCTGCGGCTGCAGTCGCAGTCTTACCGCCTTTGCTAGTAATAGTACAAGTTGCAGTTGTCCCTGCGCTGCACGCTCCTGATAACGCTGCGATTTTGTATTGGGTACTAGCTGTGGGTGTACCACTTACCAAACTCATACCAGGTTGAAGTATAGAAGGGTAATTGGCCAGAACGCTATTAGACGCGCCAGCACAAGCATCCGCAGCATCGGAAATAGCAACCCCGCTGGCTGAATTAATTTTTTTGACGGCATAGTTGATGCTGGTCGCTGATGATATCGCCCCTGCAATACCATTCACAGCTGCCTGATCTGCCTCACCGGATAGATCAACAAACTTCGGCAACGCAGTCGCGGCCAAAATACCCAGAATCACGATCACCATGATCAGTTCGATCAAGGTAAAACCAGTTTGGTTTTTCATTATGTATCTCCTAAAAAATTTACAAGGCCTGTCCTGAGCCTCGTCAAAGGGCCGCAGCCCAAATTATTGCAGAACTTTTAATTCACCCGCTAACACCCTGCCGCAGCAGGATTTTATCAGGCAGAGCGCACTTTATGCAAAGCCTGATTTAAATGCAACAACTATCTGTTTCAACCGATAAGTGGGATTTATTCGACGGATGAGCGGCACTTATCACCGATGAGCGGCGCTGGCCGCTGCCCTCGCTCCTGCACCAAAGATAGGCAATCTGCTACTTCGCTGCGCTCGTGCAGAATTGACACTGTCGCGAGGGCTACACCAACCAACGGAACGTGACAAAAAACAGATATATGCTGCCCAGCAACAGCAGCCAGCCAGCCCTTTGCGCGTGGTGCATGACAAAACGATCCACTTGACCGTGCGACTCATCCAGCACTTTGGTGGCGAGGCGCGAGGACACCCATTGGTTAGCCTCATCCTCTATGCCGCGCAACATGCTGGGACGCAACCAAAGAAACAGCCCCACTATCAGCGCGACCGCACCAGAGATCAAAGCAGCCATCACCATGGCATTGAGCAGAACATCCAGCAGCTGTGACGGAAGCATCCTGCTCCAGCGTTGCAGCGTGTATGCTTTGTCGAACAGGAACCCGAAGTAGATAAGCATATAGGATGACCCGAGCACGATGAATATCCCCACCGCGCGATGGTGTTGATGAAACCAGCGCTCGATGCTGACGCTGCGATCCAGCAACTGGCTGACAGCTCGCGTGGAAACCCAGCGATTCGCCACGCGATTGAACCGCTCCAGGAGCTGGGGCTTGAAGATCAGCAGCAGCGCCAATACCACACCAAACAAGGCGAAGACCAACAAAAGAATCGCCAGTTCGTGCCATAGGAATATATTAACTGGATTGGTGTGAATCATTTTGATGTATCTCCGTTAATCAGTCAGGGAGTCAATGCAGGACAGGCAAAGCTTATCATAAAGTAGTTGGGCTAAAACCACGAATAGGGTTCGACCGGTTCAAACACAATACCGGTCAATTCATGGGGGGCGTTTTGCAATGAGGGCAGGCGCGATGCTGTGTAGTTCAAGACAACGTGAAAACGTATCCATTTCCTGCCATCCTTGCCCGGCTTGAAGTAATTGCTGTCTCGCACTTCATAGATCAGGTCGCGCGTCTTGAGATCGAACATCCAGTTGCCGGGCACCACCGCCTGCGGTGTGGGATCATAGAATTCACCGGAATAATTGCGCGGCCTTTTTTGCAGCCAGTTCATCGGATTATCCCGTGCCAAAGCCGCCACATCGGACGGCTTTCCGCGCGTCAGCATCTCCCCGTATTGCAGGGTCAGCGCGCTTTGTATCGTTCCAACCACTTGTACCATGGCCGTTTTCTCGGCCTGTTCCTGATAGAACATCATGCGGTTCATGAACAGTCCCATCAGGAACACGATGATGGTGATGACCACGATCAGTTCGAGCAGCGTGAAACCTCTTGAGGCGCCATAACCAGCGACTAGCCGGGCCTTGTTTGCTCGCCCGGTCGAATGGCCATGAGTTTCATCAAGTGCACGGCTTGAATCTTGAACCATGGAACTTGAACCTTCAACCTTGAATCTTTTATCCTGGTATTGTTCGCTCATCGGTGCAGCGCCGCTCTGCCCAGATCCCACATCGGCAGGAACACGCCCAGCGCAAGGATCAACACCAGAATGCCGAGTGCCACGATCAGGATAGGCTCGATCTTTGCGCTGAGGTTGGCGACTTCGTATTTGACTTCGCGTTCGTACATCTCGGCAACCTCGAACATCATGCCGTCCATGTCACCGCTTTCTTCGCCCACCGAGATCATCTGCAACACCACCGGATTGAACACCTCTGCGGCGACTGCGGTACGCAGGATACTCTCGCCGCGCTCCACGCCATCGCGCATCTGTTCGATGCGGCTGCGCATGAATTCATTGTCCACCACCAGGCTGATCACGTTCATTCCCTGCAGGATCGGCATCCCGCTCTTGAATGACAGCGCCATACCACGCGCAAAACGCGACAGCGTGGCTTTGAGAATGATAGTCCCGACCACCGGGAGCTTGAATTTGTGCTTGTCCCACTTGTAGCGGCCATCCGGCGTGCTGATGTAGAAGCGCAGGCCCATTACCGTTGCGACCAACATCGCCAGCATAAGCAGCCAATAATTCACCATGAAACCTGAGAAGCCGATCAACATCTTGGTGATGGTCGGAAGTTCGGCATGAAACCCCGCATACACTTTGGCGAAAGCGGGAATCACGAACAGATTGATGATGATGATGGCGACCGCCATCGCCATGATCACGAAGCTGGGGTAGCGCATCGCGGTCTTGATGCGCTCGCGCATATCGCGCTCGAATTCAAGATAGTCAAACAGCCGGATGAATGTTTCATCCAGCATGCCGGTCATTTCACCGACCTGCACCATGCTGACATAGAACGGTGAGAACACCTTGGGATGGAGGCGCATCGCGGAGCTGAGTTCGCGCCCGCTATCCAGGCTTTCGCGCAAGTCCTGAATCAACGCAGAAAAGGTCGGGTTCTGTGTGGATTCCTGCAAGCCCGCCAGTGCGCGCATGATAGGGACACCCGCTTTAAGCAATGTGTACATCTGACGGCTGAACAGCATCAGGTCCATCGGGCTGACCGGCTGCTCGGTCAACCGGCGTTTGAGCCAGCCCGGCTTGCCGGGTGCGCTATCAAGCAAACCGCGAGACTGGGTGATTTCGACGGGCGTGATACCGGTGTTCATCAGCTGGTTGGCAATGGTGCCGCTGTCATCGCCTTCCAGTGTGCCCTCCACCAGATCGCCGCGGCCGTTGCGCCCCTTGTAGGCAAACACGCCCATCGTTACTCTTCTACCCGGTTACTGATGCCCATCACTTCGGCGACCGTGGTGCGTCCCTGATTCATTTCTTTCATGGCATGATTCAACATCGTCTCGCCCTGCAAGCGCTCGCGCGCCACTTCCAGGAACCGGGTGGCACTTTCATGCCCCGCCGCCTCGACCATTTCCTGGTTCATTTCCAGCATTTCATACACCCCCATACGGCCGCGATAACCGGTGCCATTGCAATGCGAGCAACCGCGGCCATGCTTTAAGCCTTGCCATTGTTCACGCTTCAAGCCTTCCGCCTCCATCCATATTACTTCCTGGGGTGTCGGGCTATGCGGCTCACTGCAGCTTTCACACACACGGCGCAGCAGACGTTGCGCGAGCACTGCCTGCACCGAGGAAGCCACCATGAAACGCGGCACGCCCATATCGACAAAGCGGAACAATGTGCCTGCTGCATCGCGGGTGTGCAGGGTGGACAATACCAGGTGACCGGTCATCGCGGCGCGCAGCCCGATCTGTGCGGTCTCCGCATCGCGCATTTCACCGACCAGGATGATGTCCGGATCCTGCCGCAATGCGGAGCGCAACACGCGTGAAAAAGTCAGGTCGATCTTTTCGTTCACCTGCACCTGATTGATGCCGGGCAAACGGTATTCCACCGGGTCTTCGACGGTGATGATCTTCTTGCTGAGGGTGTTGATCTCGGACAAAGCGGAATAAAGGGTGGTGGTCTTGCCGCTGCCGGTTGGTCCCGTCACCAATACCATGCCGTTGCTGCGCCGGATGATTTCGCGGAAGCGTTTCAGCATTTCCGGCGGCATACCCAGTTTTTCCAGACCGATCATTCCGCCATCCTGACGCAACAACCGCATCACCACTGATTCGCCGTTTTGCGTGGGGCAGCTGGCGATACGCACATCCACAACCTGATCGCGCACCCGCACATTGAAACGTCCGTCCTGTGGCAGCCGTTTTTCGGAAATATCCAGGCCGGACATCAGCTTGAGACGCAACACCAAAGCGGGCGCAATTTTACTGTCGGCTTCGGTTTGCACATGCAGCACACCGTCGATGCGGAAACGTATCACCACCCGGTCTTCCTGCGGTTCGATATGAATGTCCGAAGCGCGGACCTGCGAGGCATCGTCAAACATGCTCTGCAACAACTTGACTACCGGCGCCTCCTCCGTGCCGACGTTATCCGTCATCGCGCCAAAGTCCACATAGCTGTCGCCTATGTCCTCACTGAGTTCACGCGCCAACCCGGAGATTTCATCGGTGCGCCGATAACCGCGATCGATGCTTTCCAGCAACTGTCCTTCGGTGACCACCGCTATGTCGATATCACGTTTGACGATGCGCGTAATTTCATCAAAGGAAGACAGGTCGGTCGGATCGGCCATACCGACCAGCAGCGTGCCGTTGCGCTCTTCCAGTACCATCGCGCGGAAACGTCGCGCCTGGCTTTCCTGCAGCAACCTTACCAATTCGATATTGATGTTGTAATACTTGAGATTGATGTAAGGAATGTTAAGTTGCTTGCCGAGCGCCTCGGAAATATGTTCTTCGGTGACAAAAGCATTGTCCACCAGCAGGCGCCCCAGCTTGCGTCCGCTGCGTTTCTGCTGCTCAAGTGCGAATTTAAGCTGCTCTTGCGAAATCAGCTTTTGCTGAACCAGCAAATCACCTAAGCGAACTTTCTCCGGACGCGCCATAATTCTCTCCTGAATGAATTTTTCTGCAACTCAGCTTTTGTAGACGCGGAAGTTAGCCGTTTTTCATGATGATGACAAGGACTTAGCGGGTATTTTTTATGTTTCACGTTATCCTTTATCAACCGGAGATTCCGCCCAACACCGGCAATATCATCCGCCTGTGCGCCAATACCGGTTGTCACTTGCATTTGATCAAACCGCTGGGTTTCACGCTGGAGGACAAACAACTGGTTCGTGCCGGACTGGATTACCATGAGTTTGCGACCCTGCGCGTGCACGACGCTTTGCATGACTGCCTGTCGGCATTCGATCCGGCACGTGTGTTCGCGCTCACCACCAAGGGCTCGCAGAATTTCTATCAGTTGCGTTACCGGATCGGGGACGCCTTTTTATTCGGCCCCGAGAGCCGCGGCTTGCCCGCCGAAGTGCTGAGCCGGTTTGATTCAGACCGGCGCGTGCGATTGCCGATGCTGCCGGACAACCGCAGCCTGAATCTGTCCAACACGGTGGCAGTGGCGGTATTCGAGGCATGGCGCCAGTGCGGGTTCGAGGGCGCACTATCCTGAAAACAGAAGTCGTAGGATGGGTGGAGCGTAGCGATACCCATCAATCGTTGGCATGGAAAAAAACCGCATGGCGATGGGTATCACTACGCTTTAATCATCCCTGCATTTTTACGTTTTCTCTCCAAGAAATATCTCCAGCAGATCGTTCAAGAATCGTTGCCCCATCTTTGTCGGCGCGATACGCTGATGATCCCTGAACAATAGCCCACGCTTCTCCGCTTCCGCCAATTCGCGCTGAATCCCGAGCAGGGACAAACTGGTGCGCTCCTGGAACAGCACGCTGTCGAAGCCTTCGTTCAAGCGCAGCGCATTCATCATGAATTCGAATCCCAATTCTTCGCTGCCGACCTCGGTTTCGGTTTGTATCGGTGCGCCTTTGCCGACTTGCTGCATATACGCTTGCGGCTGCTTGTAGCGCGCCTGGCGCATGATCTTGCCGGGAAAACTCAGCTTGCTGTGCGCACCCGCGCCTATGCCCAGGTAATCGCCAAATTTCCAGTAGTTGAGATTGTGCCTGGCGCGGCGCTTCGGTTGGGCGAAAGCGGAAGTCTCGTAGTGCTGATAACCCGCTGCCGCCAGTATTTCCTCGATGCGCTGCTGCATGTCGCTGCTCGCATCGTCGTCCGGCAACGAGGGCGGATTGCG
>DIYV01000178.1:0-787 GCA_002429165.1 Gallionella sp. UBA6045
TCGCCGAAGTACTCCACCATGTCGTTGCGCTCGGCTTCGCCATGCACGAATACATCCAGGTCCAGTGCTTCCTGCTCTCGCACGCAGCGCGCGATCTCGGTCTGCATCGCGGACCGGTAGGCGGCCTCATTAATCTCGCCCGCCTTGAACTGGCGGCGCGCCAATCGGATTTCGGCGGTCTGCGGGAAAGAACCGATGGTCGTGGTGGGAAACTTGGGCAGCTTCAGCAGCGCAGCCTGCTTGGCTGCGCGTTGCGCGTAGGGGCTTTGGCGCTGGCCGAGCTTCGCGTCGATCTTGGCCAGAGCGGCCTTGACCGTCGGGTTGTTGACGCGCGGCGAGTTGCTGCGTGACTCGATGGTGGCGCGGTTAGCGGCAAGTTCGGCCTTCACGGCATCGCGCCCCTGATTCAGCGCGGTGGCGAGCACGGAGAGTTCGCCCAGCTTCTGCTTGGCAAAAGCCAGCCAGGACTTGATCTCCACGTCGAGCTTCTGCTCGCTGTCCAGATCTACTGGCACATGTAGCAGCGAACAGGACGGGGCCAACCACAGGCGATCGCCCAGGCGTTTGGCCAGCGGTTCCAGCCAGTCTAGCGTCGCGTTCAGATCGGTTTTCCAAATGTTGCGGCCATTGATGACACCCAGCGACAGCACCTTGTGCCCAGGCAGCAGGTTGAGTAGCGGCTGAATGTCGTCGCGACCATTGATGGCATCCACATGCAGCCCGGCCACCGGTAGATTCACGGTCAGGTATGTGTTTTCGAGCAACTGGCCGAAGTAGGTGGCCAGCA
>DIYV01000178.1:1095-5482 GCA_002429165.1 Gallionella sp. UBA6045
AGTTCGGTGACCAGGATGGGTTCGTCGATTTGCACCCATTCCACGCCCTGTGCAGCCAGCGTCTCCAGCAGTTCCGCATATACCATCAGCAGGCGCGGCAGCAACAGCAGACGGTCGCTATCGTCCTTGGACTTGCCGATGGCGAGGTAAGTCACCGGGCCAACGATAACCGCCTTGGCCTTGACGCCTTGGGCGCGAGCTTCTGCCAGTTGCTCCAGCAGACAGGAGGCATCGAGCTTGAACTGGGTGGCGCTGGTGAATTCGGGGACGATGTAGTGGTAGTTGGTGTCAAACCATTTAGTCATCTCGCCGGCGGCGACCCCGCCGCAACACTGCGCCTGATCGTCCGCCGACTGAGCCGAACGGCCACGCGCCACGCGAAAGTAGTTGTCCAGCACATCGCCCTGGAAACCTTGCACGCGCTCGGGCAGGTTGCCTAGAGTGAAGCTCATGTCCAGCACTTGGTCGTAGAAGCTGAAATCGCCGACCGGCACGAGGCCAAGGCTGGACTGATCTTGCCAATGGCGCTGACGCAATTCCGCGCCTTTAGCCTTCAGTTCGTCGCGGAAAGATAGTCCCTTCCAGTAAGATTCGAGGGCGAACTTCAGTTCGCGCTTGGCTCCGATGCGCGGAAAGCCGAGGTTATGGGTGATTGCCATGCTAGATGCCTTAATAATATGAACAGGGGTCCATGGTATGCAACTCAATCAATGAATTAAAATGGTATTATTTCACGTATCAATTACAATTATTCATGCATTAATTTCCCCATGAGCATTTTGGAACGCACACATCTCGAAATCATCCGTGCCGTCGAACAGCACGGCTCGCTGACCGCCGCCGCAGAAAAACTGCACCTCACCCAGTCCGCGCTCAGCCACACAGTGCGCAAACTGGAAGATCAGCTCGGTCTTGCCATCTGGCATCGCGAGGGACGCCGACTGCGTCCGACCCAGGCGGGCGAGTACCTGTTGGCTGTCGCCAACAGGCTGTTGCCACAGCTTGTCCATGCCGAGGAGCGCCTCAAGCAGTTCGCGCAAGGCGAGCGCGGCAGCTTGCGCATCGGCATGGAATGCCACCCCTGCTACCAGTGGCTGCTGAAGATCGTCTCGCCCTACTTGGCCGCTTGGCCTGAAGTGGATGTGGACGTAAAACAGAAATTTCAATTCGGCGGCATCGGCGCACTGTTCGGATATGAAATCGACATGCTGGTGACGCCCGACCCGCTCTATAAAGCCGGCCTTACCTTCGAGCCGGTATTCGATTACGAGCAGGTGCTGGTCGTAGGCCCGCAGCATCCCCTGCGCGATGCCGCCTACGTGCAGCCCAAGCAGATTTCCGACGAAACACTGATCACCTACCCGGTCGCTATCGAGCGGCTCGACATCTACAACCTTTTCCTGACCCCTGCCGGCATTGCGCCCAAGCGTCACAAGATCATCGAGACCACCGACATCATGTTACAGATGGTCGCCAGCGGACGCGGTGTCGCCGCGCTGCCGCGCTGGCTTGTGGAAGAACAGTCCGCAAAATTCGATGTCGCGCCGGTGAAGCTTGGCCCGGAGGGCGTGGCCAAGCAGATATTCCTGGGGTTCCGCGAAACGGATGCGGAGATCGACTACCTGCGCGCTTTCGTCGCATTGGCACGCACCCACCGCGACAAGCGACGGCGAACGATATGAATCCGTTTAATTTCAAATGCACTCCACTCACCACACCAGCGGCGGGTCAGATGCCAATTCCAGCAACGTGATGTTGTCCGGCAGCGTGTCGCCCAGAATTGGCGAGATCGCCAACGGCGGCAGCATGGTCAGATTGATCATCCTGCTGACGTAGCTGTTGTCTACTCTCTCCCGGGCCGCCAGTTCGCGTATGGTTTTCACCTCGCCGGATTCCAGCATGGCCAGCCAGTTCACAAACTCCCATCAGATTTAGGTCTACTACCTGAACTAAAGCAGACGCTCAGATGTTTCATCTTGAGGGGCACCTGTGTGTCGCTTGCTGAACTTTGTGAATGACCGGTTTCGGGCAGCGAAATTAGATGGACGTATGTATTTTCCGGGTCGGGAAGCGACAGTCAACCAGAAACTAGCGTATGTCCGCTATATATCCAACAGCGGCCATGCGAAATCAATCACAAATTCCGGATACCCAAAATAATATCAACCCCGATTCCTTCGCTTCAGTACTTCTATTTTCTGCAATTACCTGCCATCCCGACCGCGCTCTCTGCCTCTGTCTTCCCGACCCCTGCTTTCTCCTTCCCTGTTTTGCTGTCTGGTCTGGCCGCGTTGCTGTTGATAATACCGCTGGGTCACGGGCTCACGCGGCTGATAGCGGTATTTCTTGGATTGGATCGACTGTTGCACCTCGGGAACGCGAGGATAGCTGTCCCCGGAAAACCTGCGCTGGTAGGACGGCAACGGTGCCGGACGCGGGGCTGAACGGCGGTCATACTGATCCCATCCTTTTCGTTGCTGTTCCCAGTCGCGGCCCCAGTGGTCGCCCCAGCGTGGCGGCGCCTCGGCACGCCAGCCGCGAAAATACGGCGGGGGCCTGCGATAGTAGCGCACCGGAATTCGCAGCACATACACCGGCACATATTCCCGCGCCACCAATTGCCACGGCCCGTTGTACCAGCTGCTCACGTACCAGTCGTCTCCCTGAAACACCCAGTACATGCCATCGTAAAAGAAGTAATTGGCATCCAATCTTGGATCGTAGTAGACGGGATAGCCCGGCACTTGGACCAGACTCGGGTATGCCGGCATGTTGATCCCGATGCGGACGCCGGGAACGCTGATTCCGATGCCGACACTTACCTCGGCGTGGGCTGCGTTTGCCGGGAAAATCAGTATCGACAACACAATAAATAGATTGCGCATTATCTGTCCTCCTGTCGGGTAAACGGCCATCACAGTGATGGTCATGCGATTAGATTACTTAACCGTGACAGGCAAGGCAAGGCAAAGTTTAGCAGCGGCACTGCGGTCAATGCGGGAAGCGTAAAAGGTACCGGAGTCAATTTCTTATTCATCCGCGCAATCAACCCCCCATAAATCAATTCAGTTCCGGTACCTTTGTTTCTTTTCTGCACACGGTGGATGCGGTCGGGCGCGACCTCGGCGCAGACCAGCTCTCACGTTTCGCGCCATGAGCCTGCATAGCCTATAATCCTGTTGTGCTGATATTCGGTGGTACGCGCCTGTTTGCTGCGGAGCATGAATTTTTTCGATCACCATTTTATGAATCACTGGAGAGACGGATGAAACTAATTAAAGCAATATTGCTTAGCCTTGTTGCCGGCGTTGCAATCGGAATGTGGTTGGGGGTGAATATCGGGCGCGAGGTACCACTGTATTCCAATCCGTTTAACGCCGAGACGCTGAATCAGAAAATCAAACGGGCAACCGGAGAAACACTGGAAAAAGGCGGACAGGCCCTTGAAAAAACCGGCCAAGCCTTGCAGGAAAAATTGAATAAATAGGCTTAAACTCGTCAACGCAATTATCTATCGCGCAGCTGCGAACGACCTGTACAAACCACTACCGGAGACACGCTATGAAACTGTTAGGCACCTTCAACAGCCCCTATGTGCGCAAGGTGCGCCTGGTGTTGCTGGAAAAAAAAATTCCCCACGAATACCTTGTCGATGCGCCCCGCGAGCCAGGCAGCCAGGTGGCCCGCGCCAATCCGCTCGGGCGTATTCCCGCGCTGATACTGGACGACGAAACCTGCGTGTTCGATTCGCCGGTGATCGCCGAATATGCCGACACGCTGAACGATACCCCCGTCCTGATTCCGCGCACTGATGCGCTGGCCCGGATGCGCGTCAAACGCTGGGAAGCGCTGGCTGATGGCATCATGGATTCGGCTGTGGTGGTGCGCACCGAGCGCATTCGCCCTGAAGAAAAGCAGGAAGCCGACAACATCGTCCGGCACAACGATGCGATCGCGCGCGCGCTGTCTTTTACCTCCGGCTTGCTGGGTCAACGGGAATGGTGCGAAGGCACATCCATCACGCTGGCCGATCTGGCGCTGGTGAGCGCGCTGGTCTATCTGGATCTGCGCCAGGCGGAACGCGACTGGCGCGGCGTACACCCCAATCTGGCCGCGTGGTTTGCGCGCATCAGCGAACGTCCCAGCGTGCGCGCCTCACTCTCGGAATAACCGCACATTCTGCTTGCGACTCTCAACGCTACGCTCGTTTTTTCAAACTGATCATCAGCACGCCGATCAGCACCAGTATCGAGCCGGCGATCTGTTCCGGCGACATGCGCTCGCCCAGAAACACATAGGCCAGAAGTATGGTCGAGACCGGGCCGATCGAACCGATCATCGAGGTATGCATCGAACCGATGCGGCGCATCGCCGCAGCCAGCAGGAA
>DIYV01000178.1:5698-9395 GCA_002429165.1 Gallionella sp. UBA6045
ACCGTCATCACATAGGCGGTGAACCGGCTTGCGCCTATCCTCGCGATGGTATGCCCCGCGCCGACCAGATACACGGCGTAAGCCAGCGCACTGCCGAATACCAATACCGAGCCTGTCAGCGCGTCAAGCTCTGTCACCTTCATGTCGTGCACGAACACCAGCGCGATGCCGGCATAACTGATCAGCAATGCGAGCCTGGCGGTGCGCCCTATCCTGTCCCTGAAGACCAGCGCAGAAATCAGCACCACCATGGTCGGATACAGGAACAGAATGAGTCTTTCCAGGCCCGCACTGATGTATTGCAAGCCCAGAAAATCGAGATAGCTGGCTAGGTAATAGCCGATCAATCCCAAGCCGAGGACCGCGAACTTGTCCCTGGCGGTGAGTGCCTGGCTGTGTTTGTTCCGGTTTGCCCGTGCCGCAACGATCAGAAAAAACGGCAGGGAAAATGCCATGCGCAATGCCAGCAGCGTGATGGCATCCACCTTGTCGAGATAGGCGAGCTTGACCATGATCGCCTTGGCGGAAAAGCCGACCGCCGCGACCAGCGCGAAAATGATGCCCGCCATCTTTTGCCGCGAAGCAGGAATATGTTGTGCTGTTGAAGACATGCAAAATCACCCGGTAAATATTGCGGGTCTCATGCGGATGGTCCAGGCAGTCGCGGCCTGAACAATCCCGATCAGACCCGCGCCGTTGCTGCTAAAAATTATTCAGGAAGACAAGAACGCGGATGCGGGCATGCGCCACAGTCGTTTGCCGGGGAGAGTGTTGCCTTGATATGAAGAGTTGCTGGTTATCATGGGTACGAACTATAAGAAAACAAATCCGGCGTGTCGAATTAATTATGCCGGCGTCAATTCTTCTCGCGGATCGCGATCATCACCGCCCACACGCCCAGTGCCAGGTAGCACAGCAACGACCATTCCGGGATGCCGAGAGTGAGGAAAGTCCAGCCTTTTGCCGCGCATTCTCCCGAGCCGTGCATCAGCTCTTTCAACACGCCGGACATCGGCATGGTATCCAGCATGTAATCCAGACCCGGGCCGCAGGCGGGCACCTGATCCTTGGGCAGATGCTGTATCCAGATATGGCGTGCCGCGACAGCCACGCCGGACAGGGACAACAAGACGATCAGCGCCGCGTATATGCGCTCACCAAGACGCTTCGGCCCGTGCAGGGCGGCAAGCGCGCACACCGCCAGGATGGCAATGAAGAACACGCGCTGCACCATGCACAACGGGCAGGGATCCTGATGCTCGACATATTGCAGGTACAAACCGAAGCCCATCAGGCCGCTGGCAAACAGGGCCCCGGCCAGATATAGCCAGCGATTGGACAGGCTGTGCCAAAGTTTAAACATATTCATGAGCACCTTTATAGCTTGTTTTGGAAACCGCACACGCGACATCCGCGGTCTTTCTATCAGAATGAATACGGTGGCAGGATAATTTTCGGTGTGGCAACGGGGTGATTTTATCCGTCAGATGCGGTTGTATCAATGTGATTGCAGAGTGAGCCAGGCAAGTGTCTGTTGTGGCCAACCTACACTTCCCGGTTTTTCAAGCCGGGACATTCTCCGGTTTAATCATTCTTTTCAATGAAATGGATGTGGATTGCTGGTTGCTCCGGGTGTGGTTTTCCACCAACTGTTGCAGCGAGACCTCCTCGAGGTAGTTGTAAATCTTCTCGTTCAGCCCCATCCACAAATCATGTGTGATGCATGGTTGTTGTTCGCCCTGACAGTTGCCCATACCGCCGCACTTGGTCGCATCCAGCGGTTCGTCCACCGCAGTCACGATTTCCGCAATGGAGATTTTGCTGCTTGGACGGGCCAGATAATAGCCTCCGCCTGGTCCGCGCACACTTTCAACGATATTGTTCCTGCGCAGCTTGCCGAACAATTGCTCGAGATAAGAGAGCGAAATCTTTTGCCGCTCACTGATAGCCGCCAGCGTCACCGGAGCTTTTCCGCCGCGCATCGCCAGGTCAGCCATTGCTGTCACGGCAAAACGTCCTTTGGTAGTTAATCGCATGTCATCTCCCGATCATTGATAGAGTTCGATAATTCAATACCGCCTTTAAGTATACGGCGAATATCTTAGGCAGGAATAATAGAATACCTGAATTTTTTAGTCAACAATCTTGTTCAGATGATTGGGATCAAACTTGTCTGCAGTGGCGCGTTCTTCATCCACCGGCACGCCCATCTTCTCAAGTTGCTGCAGAATAAATTCGATGCGCTGGTCGACTGTCACGCTATGCCCGAGCAAACCGTGTATCGCTTTCGAGACCGGATCGTTCTGGTCGTTGCCGATGCCGTACGCATTGAAGCCGCCGGCACTTTTCTTCTCTTCATCCAGTATCCGCGCGGGAATACCCGCCGCCGTCGCACCGGCCGGAACGTCCTTTACCACCACCGCATTGGAACCGATCTTCGCGCCGTCGCCGATGCTGATCGGACCGAGTATCTTTGCGCCCGCACCCACCACCACGCCGTTGCCCAGCGTCGGATGGCGCTTGCCTTCCTTCCATGAGGTGCCGCCCAGAGTTACGCCGTGATACAAAGTCACATCATCGCCAATCTCGGCGGTTTCGCCGATCACCACGCCCATGCCGTGATCGATGAAAAAGCGCCGCCCGATGGTCGCGCCCGGATGAATCTCGATGCCGGTAAACCACCGCGCGATGTGCGACAGGAAACGCGCCATCCATTTCAGATTGGCGTGCCACAACATATTCGATATGCGGTGGATGATGCGCGCGTGCAGGCCCGGGTAGCAGGTCAGCACTTCGAAAGTACTGCGTGCGGCCGGATCGCGGTCGAAAACGCTGGCGATGTCTTCCCGAATATTTTTAAACATCATTAAGGGTGCCCTTTGTGTTCTCGCGCTGGTAACGCGCCCTGAGGCGCGCATTATACTCGGTGGCGATGCTCAATATGCCGCGCAGGATATTGATCTCTTCCTGTTCCAGCCGCGTCCGCGCATACAAACGGCGCAGCCGCTGCATCAGCCGGGCAGGATTTTGCGTGGTGAAAAAGCCGATCTCGAACAAAGTCTTTTCCATGTGCGCGAAAAAACCTTCCACCTGCTCATGCGTCGCGGGATGGATTTCCGGCACGCTAGGCAGATAGCTTTGTGCCGCCACGCTCAACTCATAAGCCACCACCTGCACCGCAGCCGCAATATTCAGCGAGGAAAAATCCGGATGGGACGGAATATTCACCAACACCTGTGCCTTGCCCATTTCCTCATTGGTCAGGCCGGACATTTCGGTGCCGAACAGCAGCGCCACGGGCTGTGTGGCAGCCTCCTGCAACAACAGCGGCATCGCCTCGCGCGGCGTCTTCACCTCGATGGAGATATCGCGCAACCGTGCCGTCATCGCGACCGTGAACACCACGCCCTGCAGGGCCTCATCGATGGAACTGCACACAACCGCATCGCGCAGCACGTCATCGGCTCCCGCGGCCATCGCATCGGCCTGCGGATCGGGAAAAAGTCGCGGATTGATCAGGTACAGATGGTGCAAGCCCATGGTCTTCATCGCGCGTGCCGCCGCACCGATATTGCCCGGATGGGTGGTATGGCTGAGAACGACTCTGATATGACTTAAAGGATTTTGTTTATACAAAGCTTGTTTCCAACTAAAATGCGGGCTGAATTTCCCCAGCTCATTAAAAAGGTCGTACCAA
>DIYV01000178.1:9586-11187 GCA_002429165.1 Gallionella sp. UBA6045
CAACGCTCGGCCGACAAGATCGATCACCTCACCATCACCAAAAAATCCCACGCGGATTACGTCAGCGAAGTGGATCGCGCCGCCGAGGAAACCATCATCAAGACCTTGCTGGACGCCTATCCGGACCACGCGATTCTAGCAGAAGAGAGCGGTTCCCAAGGCGAATCGGAATTCCTCTGGATCATCGATCCGCTGGATGGCACGACCAACTACTTGCACGGCCTGCCGCAATTCGCCGTATCCATCGCCTTGCAGCACAAGGGCATCATCACCCAGGCCGTGGTCTACGACCCGACCAAGAATGAACTGTTCACCGCCACGCGCGGACGCGGCGCGTTCCTCAATGACAAACGCCTGCGCGTAACCAAATGCCTGCATCTGGCCGATAGTCTGATCGGTACCGGTTTCCCCTACACCAGGTTCGAGCACTTGGATGCCTACATCGCAATCTTCAAGGAATTGATGCAAAAGACCGCCGGACTGCGCCGCCCGGGCTCTGCCGCATTGGACCTGGCATGGATGGCGGCCGGACGCTACGACGGTTTTTTCGAAACCGGCCTCAAACCCTGGGACATCGCAGCGGGCACGCTGCTGATCACCGAGGCCGGTGGCATGGTCAGCGACCTGCACGGCTCGGATACGTTCCTCAAGACCGGCCATCTGTGCGCGGGCAATCCCAACATCCACCCCTTGTTATTGCAGGTGATGGCACCGCATCTGACTGGCAGCCTGAAATCCGCCAAGGGCTGAACATGACTCCGGCTGCGGCACTTGAACGCATATTGCACATCGATATCCCGATCTCGAAGGAAATGGGTGTCCGGGTAGCCAGCTATGATGGTGCGAGTCTGAGTCTTGCTGCCCCGCTTGCGCCGAACATCAATCGTCACGGTACCGCGTTTGCCGGCAGCCTTTACTCGCTTGCGGTATTGTGCGGATGGGGCTTGCTGGATCTCAAACTTGCCGAAGCAAAACTGCACAAGCACATCGTCATACAGGAAAGCAGCATCCGCTATTTGCACCCGGTCGAGCATGACCTGGATGCCGAGTGCCGTCTAGACAATGACGCGTTCAAGCACTTTTTACGCACACTTAATAAGCATGGCCGCGCCCGATTATCGCTTGATGTCACCATCAGCCAAGACAATCTGCCCGCCGTCGAATTCTCGGGCCGCTATGTGGTTCATGGGTAAGCCTGCATGAACACCGTCTCTCACACGCCAATGATGCAGCAATACCTGCGCATCAAGGCGGAACATCCCGACATGCTGCTGTTCTACCGCATGGGTGATTTCTACGAGCTGTTCCATGACGATGCGGTGCGCGCGGCCAAGCTGCTCGACATCACGCTGACGCAGCGCGGTGCATCAAACGGTGCGCCGATCAAGATGGCGGGCGTGCCCTACCACGCCGCCGAGCAATATCTGGCACGCTTGGTGAAGATGGGTGAATCGGTGGCGATCTGTGAGCAGATCGGCGACCCCGCCACCAGCAAGGGGCCGGTAGAACGCAAGGTGGTGCGTATCGTCACACCCGGCACCGTCACCGATTCCGCGCTGCTGGAAGAGAAACGCGACAGCCTGTTGCTGGCGCTGCACGAA
>DIYV01000177.1 GCA_002429165.1 Gallionella sp. UBA6045
CAAATGTTCGCGCCGCGCAGTCCTGTATGGGGAACCCTGGTCGACCTGAGGCGCGGCGGCAGCCACCTTTTTCTGCGTTACTCTTTTCCCTGAATCACAATCCATTCACACTGTTCGGTTTTGCTGGAATGATTAAGACCAAAGGTACCGGAGTCGAATTGATTGTTTTATAAGTTCGTTACCACACAGACCGGCGGCAATATCAAGTTCAATCTGAACACTTCACAGGGACAGCCTGTTAATTTTGATGAAGGAGTCTGATCATGAACAAGAATCAAGTCAAAGGAGCTTTAAAAGACGTCGCCGGTAAAGTGCAGGAAAAAGCTGGACAGCTGGTCGGCAGCAAAGAGCAACAGGTCAAGGGCCTCGGCAAACAAATATCCGGGAAGGCCGAGAAAAAACTTGGCGATGCAAAGGAAACCATCAAGAAGGACACAAAAAAATAATTTTGAAGCATTCTTGTGATCATGGCCGCGCACAGCGGCCATTTTCTTGACAAGCCAACTCTGGGGACACGTACGCGCAAACGGCACAACTTTTGACTTTTAATATGTTATGAATAAAACAGACAACAAAAAGCCCGCTGCTGCGCGGGCTGATTTGTTGATATGGCGTCCCCAACGGAGTGCATATAGTTAGCATTGGCGCTGCTTATCTTGGTTATTATGTTTAAAGGCCCCCATCGAAGCCACCTGAATAATTATTATTGACTTCTGTTTGAAATCCGGCGGTGCGTTCGTACTGCGAACAGTCGCCAAGCTACCCTGACACCCACTAGTGAAATGGACGTGGTGGTGCGCGGCTGGATGCGACGAGAAATATTTGTCAACGGTCGAATCTCCTCGCGTAACTCATCTAGTACGTCAAGCGGAACTCAAACTGAGTGAACCATTAACACCGGAACCGATGCACTGCGCAGCACTTCCTCCGCAACACTACCTAACAGCAAACGGTTTAAACCTGAACGGCTATGTGTTCCGATCGCAATCAAGTCGGCTTTCCAATTAACCGCCTCACCCCCGATTACGCTGGAGATACGTTCACCCGGCTCTTCTAATAGTCCGGTTTCCACCGTGATACCTAATTTAAGTGCCTCTTCAGCGGCAGTCGCGAGAACACGCCCCCCTGTTTGCCGCACCGCTTCAATCAACGCGGAATAATCAATAGTGCGATAACCAATGATATCCAGCGAATGTGATTCATCTACCACATATACCAAACGCAACTTAACCCCATCGCTGGCCAGCTTGACAGCTTCTTGCATCGCACATTGGGCGGCTGCACTACCATCGATTGGAACTAGAATGCGCTGATACATGATCATCTCCTGCAAAAATAATTACACTTTGTTTGATAAACGTCCAACACTTTTGGTCAATATATGCTCTTCAACGAATAAATCAAGAATGAAAATTACGCATATATTATTGGAGAATTGCAGTGTTTGGTTGCAAGCCGGACATAAAGATGCAAATACGCTATATAAAAGCTGGTGCTAAATCGGGAGCAGTTGAGTTGCTCGAGATATGGATATTAACTTGAAAACAGGTTCTTCCCGGCGATCACTTCCAGCAACGCAAATAGAAGCAATACCGGTGTGTGGTCGTCAATACGTGCCGGTTCCGGAACTGTGTATGATCTGTTTTATCCATGGTTCATGGCTTCCGAAATTTTCAATAGTTAGTCAATAGTGAGACAAAATGTTTCGCTATTGCGACACCATTTCTTGACAATTAGTATTTTCAACTTTAGAGTGCATTATATTCCATATTTCGGAATTGAAAGTTCCGTTTATTAGAATATCCTTATTAGAATGTCAATTTCGAGGAGATTTTTCGATGAGTAAATCTGACAAACGCACCGTGTCGGCAGGCCCGACCCGCATGACCCCTTCTGAAGCATTCGTCGAAACCATGGTATCCAATGGCTTCTCCGGTCGCCACGGCGTGATTATCGGCCAGAACGGCTCCGGCATCAGTATCAGTATCACTTTGGAAGATGTGGGGCGAAATTGGTTTTACTTGTGCGGTTGAATTCCCTAGCCTTTTCACTAACCCCAAAATACGAAGGCGGCAGACCGCCTCACAAACTCTTTTCTATCAATAGGAGACAACCATGTTCCAGATTTCAAAGAATCCGTCCATGTTCCATATTTCCAATAATCCGTCTCACGGCGTTCAATCGCCTGATGTACCGCGACGCCGCGGCTGGAAGTCGGCCGCCGCAGCGCTAGCGATGACCGCGCTGCTGCCGCTGTCCCAAGCGGCTCACGCGGCCTATCCGGATCACCCGATCAACTTCATCGTGCCTTGGGGTGCGGGCGGCGGCGCCGACCTGCTGGCGCGGACTTCGTCGAAGATCATGGAAACTAGTCTGGGCGTCTCTCTGCCGGTGATCAACGTGCCCGGCGCCGACGGCATGGTCGGCATGACCAAGCTGCTGACCTCGCCGGCCGACGGTTACAGCGTGGCCGTATTGATAGGCGACACCTACGCGCTGCTCACGCGCAAGAATCCGCCGTTCAAGCTCGACCAAATCATCCCGCTGGCGGTCATGATCCAGCAGCCCTCGGGCTACTGGGTCAATGCCAATGGCCCGTTGAAGACATGGGACGACCTCGTCAACGCGGCGAAGAAGAAAACACTGACGGTGGGCGTCACCGGCTTCGGCAGTGCCGACGACATCACCACGCGCTACCTGAAGTCCAAGGGCATCGACCTGCAGTCGGTTCCCTTCGCCAAACCCGGCATGCGCTACAGCTCGATCCTGGGCGGGAACGCGGACATCGTCTACGAGCAGACCGGTGACGTGCGCAGCTACTTCGACTCGGGAAAGATGCGCCCGCTGATCTTCTTCTATCCGGACCGTGTGCAGATCCCGGCCTTCGCCAATGTGCCGTTCTCCAAGGAGCTCGGCTACGACGTCACGCTGCCGCAGTTCCGCGCCATCGTTGTGCGCGCCGGCACGCCGCCCGAGCGCGTCAAGCAGCTCGCCGACGCGCTGCAGAAGGTAGCGGCCACACCCGAGTTCAAGGCCTACCTGACGCAGCAGTACGCCGACCCCAACAGCTACATCGGCATGCAGGGAGCTTCGGCGTTCATGCAGACCTGGCTGAAGCAGGCAGAAGAGACGATCCAGAAGAGTCACTGACGCGCGACAACCCTTAGTGGAGGCAGCGGATGAATCCGACTCTCATCAAATGCTTGATCCCGAACCTGCTGCTGCTGGCGCTGGCGGGCTTCGCGTACTTCAAGGCCGGGCAATTCGACACCGGCACCGAAGGCGGGTTCGTCGGACCCGACCTCTGGCCGAGGATCATCTGCGTGGTCCTCGCGCTGACGAGCGCGATCGGCATCATCGCCGCGCTCGTCTCGGTCGAAGCCCAGACCAGCGAAGAGGACGAGGCGCTCGAATCGATGCTCGCGGTTCCGGAGACCCATCCGCGGCTGGTCTGGATCGCGGTGGCGGCCACCGGCCTGTACGTGGCCGCGCTGACGTCGATCGGATACCTCTGCGCGACGATGCTGTACGCGATGGCTTTGCTCGTCATCGGCGGCATGCGGCGCTGGGCGATGGTGCCGATTTACGGCGCTATCCTGGCGATCGTCTTCACCATAATCTTCATGAAGATCGTCTACGTCGCCTTGCCACTCGGTGAAGGCATGTTCAAGAGCGTGTCGCTGTTTGCAATGCAACTGCTCGGGATCCACTAGTCATGAACCTTCTACACGACTTGGGTCTGGGGTTCATGCAGGTCTTCCAACCGTACGACCTGCTGATGCTGGTGGTCGGGCTGCTGGTCGGCATGCTGGTGTCAATCATGCCAGGCCTGGGCTTTGTCATGGGCGTCATCTTGGCGCTGCCCTTCACCTACAAGATGGAAATCGAGCCGGCGGTGATCTTGCTCACGTCGATCTACTTTGCCGGCACCTATGGCGGGTGCTTCACCACCATCCTGTACCGCATTCCGGGCGAACCGAACGACGTGCCCCTGCTTTGGGACGGCTACACGATGGCGCAGAAGGAGGGGGCAGCCAAACCCTTGGGTTGGGCGCTGGTCGCGGCGCTGATAGGCGGCCTGGTTTCGTCTGTCGCCATGGTCCTGCTCGCCACACCCCTGACCGAGGTCGCGCTCAGGTTCAACGCC
Source organism: Gallionella sp. UBA6045 (assembly GCA_002429165.1). Taxonomy (GTDB): domain Bacteria; phylum Pseudomonadota; class Gammaproteobacteria; order Burkholderiales; family Gallionellaceae; genus Gallionella. The sequence goes on from DIYV01000177.1 coordinate 4,148, forward strand.
GAGGACTACTTTGGGGCCATCCTATTCGGTCTGACTATGGTGGTCTCGCTCGCCGGCAAGGAATTAACGAAGGCCTTCGCAAGCCTGTGCCTGGGCCTGCTCGTGGCCTGCATCGGCGTTGACAGTACCTACGGAGCCAGCCGCTTCACGTTCGGCGTTCCGATCCTCGGCGACGGCGTTCAACTCGTCGCCGTCCTGGTGGGCATGTACGGCCTCGGCGAAGTCTTCAAACGCATCGGCCAGGGCCTGAAGGTGAAGGGCATTGAGGGCGCGCAGGTGCAGAAGGTCGAGACATCGTTTCCGAAGTGGAAGGAGATATGGCAGATCAAGGGCTCGATCGTCCGCAGCAGCATCATCGGAACGCTGCTGGGCGTGGTGCCCGGCGCCGGGGCGACGGTCACCTCATTCATCTGCTACGGCGTGGAGCGCCAGTACAGCCGCGACCGCAAGAAGTTGGGCACGGGCCACCCCAGCGGCATAGTGGCACCACAGATCGGGTCCACTGCGTCGGTGGCCGGCCACCTCATCCCGATGCTCACCTTGGGTATACCGGGCAGCGCGGCCACAGCGGTCATCCTAGCCGCCTTCCTGTTGCACGGCGTGCAGCCGGGGCCGATGCTGATGGCCGACCCCGCCTCCCGGCTGATCGTCTACACGATCCTAGCCTCGATGTTCGTCAGCGTCATCGGCATGTGCGCGATCGGTTTCTTCTGGATCCGCCTGGTGGTAAAGGTACTGAAAATTCCGCAGTACCTGCTCAACAGCATCGTCGTGCTCTTCTGCCTGGTCGGAGCCTTCGCCGACAGGAACTCGCTGTCCGACATGTGGATGATCCTCATCTTCGGCGTCATCGGCTACCTGTTCGAAAAATACAAGTTTCCGGTCTCGCCGATGGTGCTCGGCGCGATTCTCGGTCCGCTCGCCGAGAACAACCTGATGCGCAGCATGGTGATCCACAAGGGCGACTGGACGGCGCTGTTCACCCAGCCCCTGAGCGGGGCACTGATGGGGATGGCCATCCTCTCGGTGCTCGTGCCTTCGCTGCGCTCGATCATCCATTGGCTGCGGCGGCGTGAGCGACACCTGGACGCCCGTCGGTAACGACCCCGAATGGGATATGTCGGCACAGCCCGGACCGGTATTCGAGTTCGATCAGCGCATCGCCTGGTGATGAGCCATCTTTTGCCACCTTGGGTAGGCTTGTGCGCCGGGTTTAGCGTGTGCCAGTTTTTGGTGTTGACGCGACCAATTCTTGCCATGGGAACGGGCGAGACGAGGTGTCTGTCATGGTTTTGACGATGAAAATAGGATTGATGGGGATTCGGGCGCCAGTTTAATTTACTTGTGCGGTTGAATTTCCTATCCTTCGCTTTGCCGGGACCGTGGTCACGGTTTGGACTTAGCCGATGAGCAGCAAAGTATTTCAAGCCAGTTGCCAATATAACCAGAAGGAGACAAGTGATGGAAAATTCAAAAGGTATTGCCGACGCTAAAGAGATACAGCTGGTTGCGTTCGCGAGCGCAATCGGCTGCGTGATCGAATGGTACGATTTCTTCTTGTACGGGGTGGTCGCGGGCCTCGTGTTCAACAAGCTGTTTTTCCCGAATGAAGATCCTTTCATCGGGTTGATGCTTGCGTACGTGACGTTCGCGATCGGCTTCGTCGCGCGTCCTATCGGCGGCATCCTGTTCGGCCATTTTGGCGACCGTCTCGGGCGCAAAGGCATGCTGGTGCTGACGCTGATCATCATGGGCTGCGCGACGTTCCTGATCGGGTTGCTGCCAACGTACGCGACCGCCGGTGTATGGGCGCCGATCTTTTTGCTCGTGTTGCGCATACTGCAAGGCATCGGCATCGGTGGAGAGTGGGGCGGTGCGGTGCTGATGTCAGTCGAATACGCGCCCAAGGAGCGGCGCGGTTTCTATGGCAGCTGGCCGCAAATCGGCGTGCCCGCCGGCTTACTCCTGGCCACGAGCGTGGTGGCATTGTTGTCGATGCTGTCGGACGAAGCGTTTCTTGCATGGGGTTGGCGCATCGCGTTCCTGTTTAGCGGGGTCCTGGTCGCCGTCGGCATCTATGTCCGCCTGAAGCTCCTCGAGACCCCGATGTTCCGGCGCTTAAAGCAAGAGCAGGGGGAGGCCAAGGTGCCGTTCATCGAGTTGTGGCGCACGCATTCGCTGAAGACGATACTCGGCATGCTCTGCCGCTATATCGAGGGCGTCACGTTCAACGTCTACGGTGTGTACTCCATCGCCTACCTGACGACCGCGATCAAGCTGCCGCGCATAACCGCGCTGATCGCGGTGTCGCTTGCCGCGCTCGTCATGGTGTTCATGATCCCGATATTCGGCAAGCTGTCGGACAGCTACGGACGGCACAAGATTTACCGGCTAGGCGTGATTTTTACGGCGTTGCTTGCCTATCCCGCCTTCTGGCTGATGGAAACCGGCAACGCAGTGCTCGCCACGCTCGCAATCGTGGTGCCGTTCGGCGTCGTCTATGCGGCGGTGTACGGCCCGATGGCGGCGATGTTCTCCGAGCTTTTCAGCACCCGCGTGCGCTACACCGGCGTGTCGTTCGTCTATCAGTTCTCGGGCATATTCGCGAGCGGGTTGACGCCGCTGATCGCGGCCGCGCTGCTTCACACGGGGGGCAACCACCCGTGGCTGATCGCCGGTTACATGGTGCTGGTGGCGATCATCAGCCTGATCTCGGTGTCCTTCCTCAAGGACAAGACTGGCATAGACTTGGCGGAAATTGACGCCGCAGCGGAGCACGTTGCCGCCGCACGCTAGCGACCGGTTGGCGGCAGGCGGGTGCCTGCCGCCAGTGCGCGATGTTCCTGGGTTTGCATGCCATGCATCCTCCCTCATTTCGCGCCTGAGGGAGGGGCCTGCGTTGATGTCATGGACCTGTGCTAAGCGGGAAACTCGCCTTGAGATAAGATTTCCCTGGGGGTTTAACCCCCCTAAAGAGTCGTTCGAGACTAGGACGTTGGTAGGCTGGGTGTGGAAGCGCAGTAATGCGTTAAGCTAACCAGTACTAATTGCTCGTGAGGCTTGATCCTATAACATTAAGTTGTTTATAGCGTGACGCAATGCAATCGAAATACTAAAACTTTACTTCTTCCAGATACGG
>DIYV01000121.1 GCA_002429165.1 Gallionella sp. UBA6045
TTCGATTTCACGAAGATGTTCTGATAAGTGGGCTCGATGCAAGCCGATACGCCAATGATGTTGGATATGGTTGCAGTCGGCGCAATTGCGATGCAATTTGAATTGCGCATGCCATGCTGTTTGATACGGGCACGCAACAAATCCCAATCCATGCTGGCCGACATGTCCACCTCGACATAGCCGCCGCGTTCCTGGCTCAACAATTCGAGAGAGTCTTGCGGGAGAATCCCCCTGTCCCACAGGCTGCCGCGAAAGGTAGCATAACGGCCGCGTTCTTCAGCCAACTCAGTGGAAGCCCAATATGCGTAGTAACACACGGCCTCCATTGAACGGTCGGCGAACTCGACCGCCGCAGCGGATGAATATGGAATCCGCAACTCGTGCAGGCAATCCTGAAAACCCATGATGCCGAGCCCGACTGGCCGGTGCTTGAGATTGGAATTGCGCGCCTTGTCCACAGCGTAATAGTTGATATCGATCACGTTATCCAGCATGCGCATCGCGATGTTGACGGTGCGGCGCAGTTTGTCATGGTCGATCTGCCCGGCCTTCTCGTGACCTTTGGGATACAGGTGCGCGACCAGATTGATCGAGCCGAGATTGCACACGGCGATTTCGCTGTCGCTGGTGTTCAAGGTAATTTCGGTACACAGGTTGGAGCTGTGCACCACGCCGACATGCTGTTGCGGCGAACGGATGTTGCACGGATCCTTGAAGGTGATCCACGGATGACCTGTCTCGAAAAGCATGGTCAGCATCTTGCGCCACAGGCTGGCCGCGGGAACCTTTTTGAACAGCTTGAGATCGCCGGTAACAGTCTTTGCTTCATAAGCGATATAGGCGCGCTCGAAATCTGCGCCATACTTGTCGTGCAGATCCGGCACGTTGGATGGCGAGAACAATGTCCAGTCACCGCCCTCCATGACGCGCTTCATGAACAGGTCAGGAATCCAGTTGGCGGTATTCATGTCGTGGGTGCGGCGGCGGTCGTCGCCGGTATTCTTGCGCAGATCCAGAAACTCCTCGATATCCAGATGCCAGGTTTCCAGGTAGGCACACACCGCGCCCTTGCGTTTGCCGCCCTGATTCACCGCGACCGCGGTGTCGTTCACCACCTTCAGGAACGGCACCACACCTTGCGATTGCCCGTTGGTACCCTTGATATGCGCACCCAGCGCGCGCACCGGGGTCCAGTCGTTGCCCAGGCCGCCGGCATATTTCGCGAGCAGTGCATTTTCCTTGATAGCCTCATAAATCCCGTCCAGGTCATCCGCGACCGTGGTCAGATAGCATGAGGACAATTGCGAGCGCCGCGTGCCGGAATTGAACAGGGTCGGCGTGGAACTCATGAAGTCGAAGCTGGACAGCAAACGGTAAAATTCCACCGCGCGCGCTTCGCGGTCTATCTCGTTCAGCGCCAGCCCCATTGCGACGCGCATGAAAAAGGCCTGCGGCAATTCGATGCGCTTGCCTTCGATATGCAGGAAATACCTGTCATACAAGGTTTGCAGGCCCAGATAACCGAATTGAAGATCGCGCTGCGCATCCAGCTCCCTGGCCAGACGCTTCAAGTCGAACTGCCCGAGGCGAACATCCAGCAATTCCGCGGCAACACCCTGCTTGATGAACTGCGGAAAATAGGTCGCATAACGCGTCGCCATATCCCCCGGCGCGATTTCTTCGCCCAGCGTCTCGCTGCATATGTTATTCAGCAACAGGCGTGCCGTGACAAAATTATAGGCCGGATCTTTTTCGATCAGCGAACGCGCGGAAAGCACCAGGCACTTGCGCACTTCGTGCAATGCCACGCCATCGTACAAATCCTTGAGTGTCAGCTTGATGACCGCATCCGCGGAAACCGCGTCGCCCAGACCCGCGCATGCATCATGCACCAATGCGGACAGGCGGTCCAGATCGAGCGGTCGCGCCACGCCATCCTCGCCGGTGACATTGATAACATGCGCCGGCTCTTTGCTCCTGGATTTGGCGCGTGAACGCGAACGCTCTTCGCGGTACAGCACGTAGGTGCGCGCAACATCGTGTTCCCCGGAGCGCATCAACCCCAGCTCGACCTGATCCTGAATATCCTCGATATGCATCGTCCCGCCATGCGGCTGGCGGCGCAACAACGCCGAGACTACACCACCGGTCAATTGTTCGACCATTTCACGAACGCGCGCAGACGCGGCTCCCTGGCCGCCGTTCACCGCGATGAACGCCTTGGTCAAGGCGATTGAAATCTTGGCCGGCTCAAAGACAACCACCGAACCATTGCGGCGGATTACCTTGTATTGATCGAATGATTTGGAATAAGAGGAAGAGGATGAAACAGAGTCGGTAACGTTATTGTCATGCTTTGGAGAGGTTGGAATGCTATCGGTAGCGGCATGCAACATATACTGACTCCCTTGAAAAACCTTGTTAACCCAAAAAACCGAAAACCACTATATCTAGTATTTTTTTCTAGCAGCCGAGCTAATTGTAGTAGCTAACAGAAATATTGCAAGCGAAAAATGACCTGATGTTTCCAGGCCAGATTCATGAGTCCAAGTGCATGAGAAAATCCTTATGCTTCGCACAGTCCCGCAAGAAAGCGCACCCAGTCAAAACAGGGGCCGGGATCGGTCTTTCGCTGCGGAGCAATGTCGCTGTGTCCGGCGATGCCTCGTATCGGATAGGCTGCGCGCAATGCCATGGTCAGGCGATTGAGCGCTGCATATTGCGCGTCGGTGAACGGCACTTCATCGCTGCCCTCAAGTTCAATACCCAGCGAAAAATCGTTGCAGCGGAACACACCCTGCCAGCAGGACTCTCCGGCATGCCATGCCCGCTGCAAACAGGGAACGAACTGGATGATCTGCCCGTCGCGACGCACGAAGAAGTGAGATGACACTTTCAATCCGGAGAGGGTTGCGTAATAAGGGTGGGCGGACGGATCCAGGGTATTGGTAAACAACCGCTGCACGCCATCGCCGCCAAACTCGCCGGGCGGCAGGCTGATGTTGTGTATCACCAGCAATTCGATGGCGCCGGCGGGACGGTCGTCGCAGTTGGGTGAAGGGATATATTCGCACCCGGAAAGCAAGCCTTGCGCATCGATCCTTAGCGGCCCCTTCAACTCCATGCTATTCCGTATCATCTGTTCCATGCGGATCCCTGATGCCAAGCCGCTCCATGCGGTAGCGCATGGTTCTGAAGGTCAGTCCCAACAATTTGGCGGCTGCCGTGCGATTGAACCCGGTCTGCTCCAACGCTTCCAGCAAGGCCTGTTTTTCGACTTGATCCAGATATTTCGGCAACGGGTATTTGCTGCTGAGGGCGGTATTCTCCGATTGTTCATGCTCAACGGGCACCAGCAATAAATCAATTTCCTCGATCACCCCTTCCGAACACAGTGCAAACGCCCTCTCGATGATGTTTTCCAGCTCGCGCACGTTGCCAGGAAAGCTGTAGCTTTGCAAAGCGCGTAACGCATTCTCTGAAAAACGCACATCCGCATCACCGCGCAAACGCTCGAGAATCCGCAGTGCGATTTCCGGTATATCCTCCCGTGACTCGCGCAGTGCCGGCATCTGGATCGGAATCACGCTAAGTCGGTAATACAGATCCTGGCGAAATTCGCCGCGCCGAACCTGCTCGCCCAAATCATCATTCGTCGCACTGATAATGCGCACATCCACAGTATCCTCGCCGGTGGCGCCGATTTTGCGCACACGCTTCTCCTGTATCGCGCGCAATAACTTGACCTGCATGGCCAATGGCAGGTCCGCGACTTCATCGAGAAACAATGTCCCGCCGTGCGCTGCCTGAAAAAATCCGTCCCGGTCTTTGTCAGCCCCGGTAAACGCGCCTTTTTTGTAGCCGAAAAATTCCGCTTCCATCAGGTTGTCCGGAATTGCCCCGCAGTTCACCGCGATGAACGGCTGATCGTGCCGCGAACCGCTTTGCACGATGAGCCGGGCGGCCAACTCCTTGCCGCTGCCCGATTCGCCGCTGATATGCACCGGAGCCTGACTGCGCGACACACGTTTGATCAGGTCGCGCACCTTCTGCATGGCAGCCGAATGACCGAGCAGTATCTTGTCGCCGGACGTGCCCGACTGCGGCAACTTCAGCGCGGACTTCACCAGCGTGCGCAACTGGTCCAGCGAAACCGGCTTGCTCAGGTAATCAAACGCGCCCTCCTTGAACGCGGTCACGGCATTTTCCATATTCCCATGCGCGGTGATCACCGCAACCGGCACATCCAGATTGTGTTGCGCGATATGCCGAACCACCTGCAGGCCATCTCCATCCGGCAAACGCATGTCGGTCAAACACAGGTCATATCGTTGCGCTGCCAACCGGGAAAATGCTTCGCGCATATTTCCGGCCCTGTCCACCTCCAGCCCCATTTTGCGCAGCGCCAGTTCAAGCAATTCAAGAATATCCGGCTCATCATCCACCAGCAGCACACTGAGAGTTTTCGTCCTATCGTTATCCGCCATACTCATCTACCCCGCCATCCCTGTGTATATTGCCGAACGTTATACTAAAACAAGCGCCCGCCCGCTCCTCGTCCGCATGATATTCCAGCCGCGCACCATTCGCCTCACACAACTCCTTGGCGATATACAAACCCAAACCGGTGCCATCCGGCGCGGTGGTGAAAAATGGCTCGAACAGCTTGCCCTGATGTTCGACTGAGATGCCGGGACCATCATCTTGCACATCCAGCATCACCAGCCCATTCTCGGCACTCATCGCCAGCACCAGGCTGCCCGGCAATTTGCGTCCGTAACGCAGTGCGTTGCGGCATAAATTCCACAGCACCTGGCGCAAATGACCCCGGTCAAAGGAGACTTCGCCTGCCGTCAGTCCAGTCAGCACCATCACCCCGGCATGCCGTTCGGCCAAGTCAAACTCTTCCGCAAAAACGCGCAAAATCGCCGCCAACTCGAACACCTCCGGCTGTGCACGATCGCGCCGGTTCAACTGCATCACGTCTTTCACGATCTGGTTGATGCGATGCGTATTATCCAGCACGATTTGCAACAGGCGCCGGTTACCGGCATCGCCTTGCTGTTCTTGCAACAGCTCCGTAGCATAACTGATCGCCGACAGCGGATTGCGCACCTCGTGAGCGATATTCGCAGTCAACCGCCCCAGGGCAGCCAGTTTTATTTGCTGTGCCTCGGCACGAATACGCCGCATATCTTCAAGAAAGATCACCGCGCCATTTTCCGCATTGCGCTCGATAGCAACAAAGCGCACCCTGGCTTGCAACCCAACATCCAGCTGCAGCGTATCCCGGCTCGCGCTTCCGGTCTGTTTCCACAATGCATACTGCCCGAACAGGATTGGAAAAGCTGCCGAAAGTGAACTATCGGGGCTGATACTTTTTCGCAACAACTGTTCGGCACGGATATTCATTTGCAGGATCACGCCTTCTCCGTCCACGACCAGCACACCATCCTGCATATCCCGCATCACCAGACGATTAGCCTCGGACAAACTGACCAGATCGCGGCCGCGCCGCTGCGCCAGCAACTGGCTGTCCACCGCATATTTCGCCAGCGTGTGCGCCAGCCAGGCCACCGCAAAATAAGCCATGCACAGCAATCCGACCTGCACAAACAGCGCTGCATCCGCATCGTCGTACAGCACGGCATAAGCGTGTTCCAGCAACGCGGCAATACTGGCCAATGAGGCAAAGAACAAGGTTATTTTGCCTCGGCTGATCAGCCCGGCTGCCGCCAGTGAAACCAGCAACAACAGGCCGATACTGCTCTGTATCCCGCCGCTGGCATAGGCGAGTACCGTCAAGCCGACAATGTCGGCTACGACCTGGCCTGCCAATTGCAGGGCAAATCGCGGCCACTTCAGCTTGAGCAGAACGAAGGAAGCGGCCGTCGCCACGGCATATAACAAACTTGAAACAAAGAATGTCTTCCAGTTGTGCGGGCCCAGCGACAACGAAGAGCTGAATATTTCGGCAAGAAATACAAAAATTCCGGCCAGCGCCAGCCGGTATAAATTGAAATAACGCAGGGAACGCCAGAAATCGACGGTGGGGAAATTTTCAGCCGTATTATCAGTCATCGCTCACGACGCGTGTTGAGGCGGCACTCATGTGCGGCGCTATGCTCATTTGCGATAAGCATCACGATGTTCCGCACCGCAAAAATAATTCCCGCCGGCCTGAATGCTCTCGCTCCTGGGTATATGCACACCACAATGCGCACAACGCACCATATCCTCGACAACCGGATTGTCCTGCCGGGACACATCTTTGCGGTAAGGCCTTAGCAACCAATAAACCCCGGCCGCGATGGCAAACAGCATTAACAGACGACTCATTTCAAATTGGCTCCATATGACAAAACTCGAGCGGCGGGTGCACGCAGTCCATTATATTACGCAATCAACGCCACACCTTCACCTGCCCGGATACTTCCATTACTATCTCCGGCACGTGCAAGACAGTCAGCATCAATAATTGCCGGTGCGAACCCGATATTTTCAGGGCAAGGACAACAAACAGTATTTATCGGGGTTTGGCGTGAGCGGGGCGGAACACCCTGCACTGCTCCGGATCGGATTCCAGATACGCCCCTTCTATCAGGTCGATGCAATACGGGATGGCCGGAAACACCGCATTCAGGCAGTCGTCGATCGCCGACGGTTTGCCGGGCAGATTGACGATCAGACTGTTGCCGCGTATTCCGGCGGTCTGGCGCGACAGGATCGCGGTGGGCACAAATTTCAGCGAGGCGGTGCGCATCAGTTCGCCGAATCCCGGCATCATCTTGCTGCATACCGCCTCGGTCGCCTCCGGCGTGACATCACGCAATGCCGGGCCGGTGCCGCCGGTGGTGACGATCAGACTGCAGCCTTCCACATCGCTTAATTCTCTAAGTGCCGCTTCGATCTGCGGCTGCTCGTCGGGTATCACTTTAGCCACTGCCTGCCAGGGCGAGGTCAGCACGCGGGTGAACCACGCGTATATCGCGGGACCGCCCTTGTCCTCGTATTCGCCGCGGCTGGCGCGGTCGGAGATCGTCAAGATGCCGATACGTGCAATACTCATAAGGTGCCTCAATTTATACTCTAAATTCTGAACCTTCCTGGAACACCGTGCCGTCCAGCAACTGCACAGCCACCTGTTCGCCTGCAACCAGTCCGGTGCTCTCGGCAGGCACCACCAGCAATCCGTCCGCCCTGGCCATCGACAACAACATGCCGCTGCCCTGTGCGCCGGTGGAGGTTGCCGCGTAGCCGTCTTCATTCTTCGCCAGCGTCACCCGGACGAATTCGGTGCGCCCCGGCTGATGCTTGACGTTGTGCGTCAGGCGAGCCGCGATGGTACGTCTGAACAAACGCTCATGCCCCATCATACGACGTAATGCGGGTGCGACGAATTGCTCGAAGCAGACCATGCTCGAAACCGGATTGCCCGGCAGCCCGAAAACAAAAGCAGTTGAGGCGGCGCATTGCTGCAGCACACCAAATGCGACCGGGTGCCCCGGCTTCATCGCGACACGCCAGAACTTCATCTGCACGCCCAGCGCCTCGACGGTCGGACGAACGTAATCATGAACGCCGACCGATGTGCCACCCGACACCAGCAGCACATCGAATCTCAAGCCGCGCAGCAAATATTCCTCCAGTTCGACAGGGTCATCGCGCGCGATGCCAAGCAGGTCCGGTTCTATTCCCAGCGCCTGTACCTGCGCCATCAGCGCATAGCTGTTGGAGTTGGGGATCTTGTTCGGATCGACGGGATCATCCATATCTTCCAGCTCGTTGCCGGTCGACAGGATCGCCACGCGCGGACGGCGGTACACCTGCACCTGCGATTGTTTCACCGTCGCCAGCACGCCGGTCACGCCGGGTGTGATCTCGGTGCCGGTTGTCAGCACCACATCACCGTTGCGCATACCCTCGCCCCGCAAACGAATGTCGTTGCCGGGTATTACCGCAACATTGATTTGCACCAGATTGTCCGGCGAGGCCAGCGTATCTTCGACGCGGATCACAGCATCCGCGCCCTGCGGCACAGGCGCACCGGTCATGATGCGCGCGCACTGTCCCGCGTGCACAGTCTTGCCCGGCATGTCGCCCGCCCTGATGTCCTCAATAACCTGGAGTGTCGCGGGAATATTCGCCAGATCGGCGCTGCGCACTGCGTAGCCATCCATAGCCGACACATCATAGGGAGGCAGATCGCGATTGGCGCGCACGTCCTCTGCCAGCACGCGGCCCAGTGACTGCTCCAGGCCCACCGATTCGGTATCGAGTTTGTGTACGCACTCAAGGATGCACTGCTGCGCATTTGTTACTGATAGATATTCCATATGTCCTGTTCAAAAATGGATCGGGCTTTCGTGTGAAATCCAGGCAAATTTACACCAAAAAGCGTGCCGGCATTGTATCGTGCGAAAAATCAAGCCAGTCCGGGAACAAAAAAAACCGCCCGGCAGATAAAACCCACCGGGCGGTTTCCAGCATTTCAAGCAGCTAGCCTAGTGGAAAAACAGTACCGATGCCTTGCTCAGCGCGAACCACACCCCGATCAGGAACGGAATCCCGACGGCAAGCCAGGCAATCATGCCACCCATCCCGAAACTGCCGCGGGCAGCGGTCTCCGCAGTAGCGGATTTGTGGCTCACTTTCTGCGTCAGCGCCTGTTCCTCTGCCAATTCATCCGGTGTCATGAAGTGCTTTTGATCCACCGGCTTGATCATCAGATTCAAGAAGAAGCCCACCACCAGCAGCCCCGCGAGAATATACAGGGTGTTGTCATAGACCAGGTTCTTCGGCACCCCGGCATGCAACTGGACCTCGCGCAGGTTGGCGATCAGCACCGGACCGATGATGCCTGCAGCGGACCATGCGGTCAGCAGCCGGCCGTGGATCGCGCCCACCATCTGGGTGCCGAAGATATCGGCCAGATAGGCGGGTATCGTGGAAAAGCCGCCGCCGTACATGGTCAGGATAATGCAGACCACGATCACAAACATGCCTGCAGCGCCTATGTGACCCAGGGTCGGCATCATGCAGTACAGGATGAGGCCGAGAACGAAGAACGTGTAATAGGTATTCTTGCGCCCAATCCAGTCAGACACCGAGGCCCAGAACAAACGCCCCAGACTGTTGAACAGGCTGATCAATCCCACCAGGCCGGCTGCCGACGCAACGATGGCCGCTTTTTGCTCCAGTGTGACCGTCTCGTTGCTGGCCGCGCCGACCAGCAACGGCCCGAAAATGTCCTGCAGCATCGGCGAGGCCATGCCGATCACGCCGATACCCGCGCTGACGTTCAGGCACAGTACACCCCAGATCAGCCAGAACTGCTTGGTCTTCCATGCTTTTGCAAGATGAACATGCTGGTCCGTGATCATGGCCTTGGTCTGCGCATCGCTTGGTGTCCAGCCCTTGGGCAACCAGCCTGAAGGCGCGGTGCGGAAGCCGAAAGCACCGGCGGACATCACGATGAAGTAGAGCAGGCCCATCGCGATCAGCGTGGCTGCCACACCTGCACTGGCATCGCCATTTCCGAAGTGTTTCATCAAGGCCACCGCAATCGGCGCACCGATCATCGCCCCGCCGCCGAAACCCATGATGGCAAATCCCGTAGCCATGCCGCGGCGGTCGGGGAACCATTTGATCAGCGTCGAAACCGGGGTGATGTAGCCCAACCCCTGTCCGACACCGCCCAGTATCCCGCATCCCAGCCACACCAGCCAGAGCTGATGGATCATCACGCCGACGCCGCCCAGTGCCATGCCGCCACCCCAGCACATCGCGGCAATGAAGCCCGATTTGCGCGGGCCGGCATGTTCCAGCCAGCCGCCCCATAATGCGGCCGACACGCCCAGCATGAAGATGAAAAGGGTAAAGGTGACGCTGACCGCGGGCACAGTCCAGTTGCATTGGGTTGAAAACAGCTCGGCCATCAACGACTGCTGCGTGCATTCGGTTGCAGCGTTCCCCACCAGCCTGGTCATTGGCAACCAGAATACCGAGAACCCGTAGGCCATGCCGATACACAAATGTATCGCCAGCGCCGCGGGCGGGACCAGCCAGCGATTGAATGTCTCGCCGGCTATCGTACGTTCCTTATCTAACACTCCACTCATATTTTCTCCCTCTGTTATTGTTAACTCACAGTTTTTTGTTAATGGGGGTTATTAAAGTGCAAATACAGCGAACCGATCAGACCCCTTAATTTCTGATCGGGAGTGAACCCTAAACGATAATAATTATTATTGCGACAATAATTTCCCGCGGTGCGCGCGGATGGCAGAGACCACTATCGGCTTCAGGTCTTTGCCGTTTTCGGTATCCATATAACCCAGCAACTGGCTGCGCATGCGCGGTTCCCAGAAATTATGCAGGTGGACGCTGATGCCCAGCAATGCCTCGTCGCGATCCGGCATCGCCTCAAAAAATTCGCCGATCTGATTCGCCATGTGTACCAAATTCCGTATGTCCATTTTTATTCCGTTCCTTGTATTCGATTGCCATGCGCATACGAGACGAATTCATCGCCGCGCGCAAACGCGATCAGTGTCATGCCCGCTGTTTGCGCAGTCCAGACGGCCAGCGCGGTCGGTGCCGAGATTGCGATCAGGCCGGATATCCCGACAGTTGCGGCCTTTTGCACCATCTCGACACTGGCGCGACTGGTGATCAGCAGGAAGCCATCCTGAAAACTCAACCCGCGTTCGGCCATCATGCCGATCAACTTGTCCAGCGCATTATGCCGGCCGACATCCTCGCACACATGCTTCAGCGTGCCGTCGGGTGAGCTCCATGCAGCTGCATGCATGCCGCCGGTCAGGCGATTGAGCGGCTGTAATGCCGCCAGACTTTTCAGCGCGGTGCGCATCGCCGAAACCGAAATTGGCGATGCGACCGGCACCGCAGGCAGCGCTCGAAACACCTGTTCCAGGCTTTCCACCCCGCACAGACCGCACCCGGTGCGTCCAGTCATGTTGCGCCTGCGCTGCTTGAGTTTCAAAAAAGCATGGCCGGATATTTCGCAATGCACGGTGATGCCCAGCGGACCCTCTTCCACTTCCGCACGGCGAAATTCTGCGCGGTTCTGGACTATGCCTTCGCTCAGTGCAAAGCCCAGTGCAAAACTTTCCAGATCGCAGGGTGTCGCCAGCATCACCGCGTGCGAGACATCATTGAATTCCAGTGCAACCGGGACCTCGACTGCCAGATGGTCCTGCTCTTGCGCCCAACGCTGACCGCGCCAGCGCGATATGTCCTCGCGGCTGACGCACTCGAATTCAGGCTCGACGAGTTTCATCGCGTTAGACAATGGATTTATCCTTGGCGGATGACAGTGCGGCCTTGCCCAGCAGCTCATGCTGCACCTTGCTGAACCGGGTGTATTTCTTCTGCCACTCGGAAGGCTCGGTGACCGGCATCACCTGCACCGCAGTCACCTTGTATTCCGGGCAATTGGTCGCCCAGTCTGAATTTTCCGTGGTGATCACATTCGCGCCGGATTCGGGAAAATGGAAGGTGGTATAAACGACACCGGGCTGCATGCGCTCCGACACCTTGGCGCGCAACACCGT
>DIYV01000077.1:0-11237 GCA_002429165.1 Gallionella sp. UBA6045
CATCTGGACAAGCATGGCATCGACCCGATCTTCCTGATCGCGCCGACCAGCACCGATGCCCGTGTTGAACTCGTCGCCAAACAGGCGCGCGGTTATGTGTATTATGTGTCGCTCAAGGGGGTGACTGGCGCGGGCCACCTGGATCTGTCCGCCATCGAGCAAAAAATCCCGCAGCTGCGCAAGCACATCAAGCTGCCCATCGGGGTGGGTTTCGGTATCCGCGACGCGGTGACCGCGCTGGCGGTGGCGAAGCTGTGTGATGGCGTGGTGGTGGGCAGCCGCATCGTGCAGGAGATTGAAAATTCAACCGTGCAGAATGTCGTTGCCAACGTGATCAAGCTGGTCAAAGAATTAAGACAGGCTGTCGATAAGGCCTAAAGGGAGAGCACCATGAGCTGGTTCCAAAAGTTATTGCCACCGAAGATCAAGCGCCGTGAAGGCGACCTCAAGAAAAACGTGCCGGAAGGTTTATGGACCAAATGTCCGTCCTGCCAGGCGGTGCTGTATCACTCCGACCTGGAAAAAAATCAAAGCGTTTGCCCCAAGTGCAACCATCATCACCGTATCACTGCGCGTACCCGCCTGGATATATTGCTGGATAGCGAGGGGCGTTTTGAGATCGGCGCGGAAGTGCTGCCGATAGACACGCTCAAGTTTCAGGACCAGAAAAAATATTCGGAGCGTCTGGTTGCAGCCAAGAAAAGCACGGATGAGGATGACGCGCTGGTGGTAATGCAGGGCAGTATTCATGCGGTTCCGGTGGTTGCCGCCGCTTTTGAATTCACCTTCATGGGCGGTTCGATGGGTTCGGTTGTTGGCGAGCGTTTCGTGCGCGGCGTGCAAGTCGCGCTGGAGCTGAAATGTCCGTTTATCTGTTTCAGCGCAAGCGGTGGTGCGCGCATGCAGGAAGGACTGCTGTCACTGATGCAGATGGCGAAAACCTGTGCAGCATTGACACAGTTGAGCCATGAGAGATTGCCCTTTATCTCGGTGCTGACCGACCCGACCATGGGAGGCGTGTCCGCCAGCTTCGCTTTCATGGGCGACGTGGTGATCGCCGAACCAGGCGCGCTGATCGGCTTTGCCGGTGCACGCGTAATCCAGCAGACGGTGCGCGAAACATTGCCCGAAGGTTTTCAGCGCGCCGAGTTCTTGCTCGAGCACGGTGCGGTGGACATGATCATCGACCGGCGCGAGATGAAAAACCAGCTGGCGACGCTGATCACGCTGCTGACCAAACAGTCGGCTGTGACGGAGATCGAGGCGGCGTAGGGTGGGCACGTCTTTGTGCCCACGCTGATTTTTGCACCGCAGTATGCAAATGGAAATATCTAGAAATTCGTTTTGCGGGATGGCAGGCTGGACACGGCGATACGAAGCATGAGGGGCGGGCAGGACTGCTGCTCCGCGCTCCCGCACCGGAGGGCTCTGCCGCACCGTGTCGCGCGGGCACCGCTAGGAGCCGCACATAACCAGCGACTTGCCCGCTTGCGGGCTTAGTCGAATGGCTAGTAGTATCATCAGCGAACGACGAGACATATCAGATTGATAGGCGAGGAATGAGCGAGCACGCGACACCGCGATTCGCCCGAAAAACGGATTTATTGAGATTCCCCCATGCCTGACACACTGGCCGACTGGCTGACCTACCTCGAAACCCTGCATCCAAAAACCATCGCGCTCGGCTTGGAGCGCGTGGCGCAAATCAAGCAGCGACTCAATCTTCAACCTGATTTTCCGATCATCGTGGTTGGCGGCACCAACGGCAAAGGCTCGGTGTGTGCGATGCTGGAATCCATCCTGCACGCCGCCGGATACCGCGTCGGTTGTTATACTTCGCCGCATCTGCTGCATTACAACGAGCGCGTGCGCATCGCCAAGCAGCAGGCGACCGATGCGGAGTTGTACGCTTCATTTGAAAAAATCGAGCAGGTACGCGGGGCCGCTTTTTCAGGAATGGAAGAAGTGCCACTTACGTACTTTGAATTCGGAACGTTGGCCGCGATGCAATGTTTCATCGAGCACAAGGTGGATGTAGCGATCCTCGAAGTCGGACTGGGCGGCAGGCTGGATGCGGTGAATGTATTCGATAACGATTGCGCGGTGATCGCCAGCGTGGATATCGACCACACCGATTATCTGGGCGACACGCGCGAGGCCATCGCGTATGAAAAGGCCGGGATCATGCGCAGCGGCAAGATAGCGATCTGCGCGGATGAGGACGTGCCACTGGCGATACGCAGCCATGCGCAGCAGGTCGGTGCGGAGCTGTGGTGCATAGGCGGGAAATTCAGCTTTACAGCACACCAAGGGCAGTGGGATTTTCGCAGCAAGTCGGGCACGAGAAGCGCGTTGCCCTATCCCGCTTTGCGCGGAGCGTACCAGTTGCAGAACGCCAGTGCCGCACTGGCGGCGCTGGATGTGCTCAAGGACCGTTTGCCGATAAGCATGGAAGCGGTGCGGCGCGGGTTGGGCGAAGTGCAACTCGCGGGTCGTTTCCAGTTTGTTCCCGGCAAGCCGTCGCTGATACTGGATGTGGCGCACAATCCCCATGCGGCTCGTGCACTGGCACAGAATCTGGCCGGTTTGCCGCCGTGCCCGCATACTTATGCGGTATTTTCCATGCTGGCGGACAAGGATATTGCGGGGGTGGCATCGGCACTCGATCCGCACATCGATACCTGGCTGGTGGCGGGTGTAGACACTCCGCGCAGTGCGACCGCGCAGCAGCTCGATCAAGTGCTGGAGCAGTGCCGGGTGCGCGGCGAGATTAAAATCTGCAAAAACATCCCCGATGCGCTGCGTTATGCCTATAACGCAGCAGGCGAAAATGATAGAATCATCGCCTTCGGATCGTTCTATACGGTGGCGGAAGTGATGGCCGCAAAAAGGTTGTCCATTGCCCGGTAAGAAATCAAAGTTCCCTTAAAGCGAGAACAAAGCATGGCAAAACAGCAGACGGACGATGAACTGAATCTCAGGCGCAAAGCACGCCGCCGTTTGATCGGTGCGGTTGCGCTCACCTTGGCGGTGGTGGTGATATTGCCGATGGTGCTGGACAGTGAACCAAAATCTACCGGCAACGACATTGATTTGAGCATACCCGACCCGGATAAAGTCGGCTCGTTTGTCCCACATGTAGCAGTTTCGGAAGTGAAGCCGCCATCAGCCAGTTCAGCCGTGGTGTCCGGTTCCACGCAGGCTGTCCGGGAGCCGGACGTAAAAAAACCGCTTGCCACAACCGCTCAGCAAACAGCGCCCAAGGCGCCCTTGCATAAGCCGGCAGATGCCCCCAAATCAAAAGAAACCAAGAGCGTGGATAAGCCGGCCGGTGCCGAAAGTTATGTCGCGCAGGTCGGTGCGTATTCAAATCCAGGTACCGCGAAGCAGGAATTCAAAAAGTTGAAGCAATTGGGTTTCAAGGTTTATACAGAAAAAGTTGGCGGCAACATACGGGTGCGCGTTGGCCCTTACACGGATCGCGACAAGGCTGAGAAAGTAGGCCATCTATTGGAAAAACATGGATACCATCCGGTGATCGTCAGCAGCAAATGAATGGACTGGATTTTGTCGTTATCGGGATATTGCTGTTTTCCATGTTGCTCGGTTTGTGGCGCGGCCTGCTTTACGAGATATTGTCTCTGTTGGGTTGGCCGATAGCGATTATCCTGAGCAAGTTATTCGCGGCCAGCGTGGCCCCGCTGATACCGATTGCACAAGAGGAGATGCGTGTCACGGCGGCCTATGCGCTGGTGTTCATTGCCGCATTGATTGTATGGGGTATAGTGGCCAGGTTGATCGCAAAAATGCTGAAGGCGATAGGATCTGACTGGGCAGATAGGGCGATGGGCGGATTGTTTGGAGTAATGCGCGGCGTGTTGGTGGTGCTCGTTCTGGTTTGGCTGGCAGGATTGACTCATGTTCCCGAACAACCTTTCTGGCGTGGCTCGCTGACTGGCAAGACACTGGAAGATGTTGCTCTACTGACCAAAGTGTGGCTGCCGGATAGCATCGCACAGCGTATCCATTATAGAACTCGCAGTTAATTTTTGGGATAGAAAATCATGTGCGGCTTACTCGGATTGATCTCGCAATCACCGGCCAACCAGCTGTTGTATGATGGCTTGCAAGTCTTGCAGCATCGCGGTCAGGATGCAGCCGGTATCGCGACACTGGAAGGACATACCTTCCACCTGCACAAAGACAACGGGCTGGTGCGGGATGTGTTCCGCACCCGCCATATGCGTTCGTTGCTGGGAAATGCGGGGATTGCGCACGTGCGTTATCCGACTGCCGGATCTGCGGTGGATCACAACGAAGCGCAGCCGTTCTATGTGAATTCCCCGTTCGGTATCGTACTCGGACACAACGGCAACCTGACCAATGCGGATGAGCTAAAGCGGCAGTTGTTCGCGGAAGACTTGCGCCATGTCAACACCAACTCTGATTCCGAAGTGCTGTTGAATGTATTGGCACATGAGTTGCAGATCAAATCCAGGCAATACCGCCTCGATGTGCAAACAATTTTTGCGGCAGTATCCGGCGTGCATCAGCGTTGCCGCGGCGCGTATGCGGTAGTGGCGATGATTGCAGGCTACGGTCTGCTGGCATTCCGGGATATTTACGGTATCCGCCCGCTGGTGATCGGCATGAACGAAACCGCTCTTGGCACGGAATATCTGGTCGCATCAGAAAGCGTAGCCCTTGATACCCTGGGCTTTAAATTCATGCGTGATATCGCGCCGGGTGAAGCTGTGTTCATTGATTTTGACGGCAATCTGCACAGTCGGCAATGCAGCGACAAAGCCAGCCTTAATCCGTGCATATTCGAGTACGTGTATCTGGCGCGCCCGGACTCGGTGATCGACGGCATCTCGGTGTATCAGGCACGCTTGTACATGGGGGAATATCTGGCCGACAAGATCAAGCGCAGCTGGAGCGAGATCGACATCGATGTGGTGATCCCTATCCCGGATTCGAGTCGTCCCAGCGCTTTGCAACTGGCGAATCGTCTCAACATCCCGTTCCGCGAAGGTTTTGTGAAGAACCGCTACATCGGGCGCACCTTCATCATGCCGGGACAGGCGATGCGCAAGAAATCGGTGCGCCAGAAACTGAATGCCATCGGTGTTGAATTCAAGGGCAAGAACGTGTTGCTGGTGGATGACTCGATCGTGCGCGGCACCACCAGTCGCGAGATCGTCCAGATGGCGCGCGATGCCGGCGCGCGAAAAGTGTTTTTCGCTTCTGCGGCTCCGCCGGTGCGTTTCCCGAATGTGTATGGTATCGATATGCCCAGTCCGCAGGAGCTGATTGCCACCGGACGCAGAGATGATGAGATCTGCCGCGAGATCGGCGCGGACCGCCTCATTTATCAGGACCTCGATGATCTCAAGGCGGCGGTACACAAGGCCAATCCGGAGATAAAAAACTTCGATGCGTCATGTTTTGACGGAATCTACATCACCGGCGATATCAGCGCCGATTATCTGAACCGGGTCGAAGCGTTGCGCGGCAGCGGGGAAGCCAACCCGCCGATTGACGATGACCAGTTGGAGTTGAACTTGGCAGTCAGCGCCACATCGATGTGATTCCGCTTCCACTGCATCGGCGAAACTGTGTTGGCTTCCTCGCTCACTCCTGATGAAGCTACTGGTGCAACAACTAGCCATCCCACTAAGCAACCAGAATACGGTTGCCAAGTGGTTGGTTATAGCCATTCGACTAAACCCGCAAGCGGGCAAGTCGCTGGTTATCGCCGTGCTGACGCGCACTGTAGCTACCGCCGCCCTTACGGGCTTAACTTCGCAAGCGAAGTTAGCGTGCGCTGAAACTTGGAGTTTTCATCGTCGTTCGCTTTGCGTCGCGGTCGATGCGAAGCATCGGGTACCGCACGGCATACCCCTTGCGGGTACAGCCGCCTTGTTTCGCCTTCGCATTGAAACCGGGATTGGGTATAGTTGACAGCGCAGGTTACGGATGTTAATTTCCAACTGCGCCGATTTGAGGATCAGCTTGCGGGCGCATAATAAATGCAGCTAAAGCGTGGGAAACCCGGTTTAGCGCCAAGCTATCCGGGTTTTTTAATTTAAGGGGCAATCATGTCTGAATCATCCTACCAGCCGGAAACGCTGGCGGTACATGCCGGCACCGTGCGCAGCCAGTTCGGCGAACACAGTGAAGCATTATTCCTGACTTCCAGCTTCGTGTTCGAGAATGCCGCGCAGGCCGCCGCGCGTTTCATCGGCGAACAGCCGGGCAACATCTATTCGCGATTCACCAATCCGACCGTTACCATGTTCGAGGAGCGGCTCGCGGCGATGGAAGGCGCCGAGCAATGCGTCGCAACCGCTTCGGGCATGTCGGCGATACTGGCTTGTGTGATGGGTGTGCTCAAGGCGGGAGACCATATCGTCGCTTCGCGCAGCCTGTTCGGCGCGACGGTCAATCTGTTCAACAATATCATCAGGAAATTCGGCGTCGAGACGACTTACGTTTCTGCCACCAAGGTCGCGGAATGGCAGGCTGCAGTGCGTCCCAACACCAGGCTGTTCTTTCTGGAAACACCGTCCAATCCGCTCACCGAGATTTCGGACATCGCGGCGATTGCCGCTGTTGCGAAACAATGCGGCGCGCTGCTGGCGGTGGACAACTGTTTCTGCACGCCTATCCTGCAACGCCCGCTGAAACTGGGTGCGGACATCGTGATCCATTCCGCGACCAAATACATAGACGGGCAGGGACGCGCGCTGGGCGGCGCGGTGCTGGGCAGCAGGAAGAATATGGAAAGTGTGTACGGCTTTTTGCGCACCGCAGGGCCGACCATGAGCCCGTTCAATGCCTGGGTGTTCCTGAAGGGCTTGGAAACGCTCAAGCTGCGCATGGACGCGCACAGTGCCAATGCGCTGGAGCTGGCGCGCTGGCTGGAAGCACAGCCGAATGTGGCACGGGTTTTCTACCCGGGTTTGCCATCGCATCCGCAGCACAAGCTGGCGATGCGCCAGCAGAAGACCGGCGGCGGCATCGTGTCGTTCGAGGTGAAGGGCGGCAAGGCAGCAGCATGGCGTGTGATCGACAATACCCAATTGCTTTCAATCACCGCGAATCTGGGCGACACCAAGACCACCATCACCCATCCGGCCAGCACCACTCATGCGCGCATCACACCCGAGGCGCGCGCGGCGGCAGGGATCACGGATGGCCTGATACGTATTGCAGCGGGACTGGAAGCGGTCGTGGATATTCAGAATGATCTTGCTCGCGGTTTGGGGAACTGAAGTGAAAGCAATTCAGCCACAGAGTACACAGAGAGGGATGAGGGAGACAATTGGTTTTCTCTGTGTACTCTGTGATCTCTGTGGCTAATGGGTTTTGTAAATGAACAAACTTGCCGCGAAAGTTGGAGAAACCCTCAAATCGCATGGCCTGATGCTGGCCACGGCAGAATCCTGCACCGGTGGAGGTGTTGCACAGGCTATCACCGAAGTGGCGGGAAGCTCCGCCTGGTTCGAGCGCGGTTTCGTCACCTATTCCAATCTGTCCAAGCAGCAGATGCTGGGAGTGCGCGAGACCACGCTCAGGCAGCACGGCGCAGTGTCGGAAATGACGGTGCGCGAGATGGTGGAGGGCGCGTTAGCTAACAGCGCGGCACAAGTCGCATTAGCCGTCAGCGGCATCGCCGGACCGGGCGGCGGCACTGCGGGAAAGCCGGTGGGTACGGTGTGGTTCGCCTGGGGTATCAAGCAGGGCGAGACATACGCGCAACGCTATCGGTTGGATGGCAATCGTGCCGAAGTGCGCAGCCAGGCGGTGCGTATCGCCCTGCAGGGAGTGGCTGACCTGCTTGATAAATTGACCGAAACAGCCTAAAAACTACAAGAGAACGAACGTTCTGTACAAATCCAGAATGATGTGCCACAATCCGCCATCGTTTTTTGAAAGGGAATAAAAATGGATGACAACAAATCAAAGGCACTGGCAGCCGCGCTGGGCCAGATCGAAAAACAATTCGGCAAAGGCTCGATCATGCGCCTCGGCGAACATGACGTGGCGCGTGACATACAAGTCGTTTCAACCGGGTCGTTGGGCCTGGACATCGCATTGGGTGTGGGCGGTTTGCCGCGTGGGCGAGTGATAGAAATCTACGGCCCGGAATCATCCGGCAAGACCACTCTGTCTTTGCAAGTCATCGCCGAAATGCAGAAGATGGGCGGCACAGCGGCATTCATCGATGCGGAACACGCACTCGACCCGCAGTATGCGCAGAAGCTCGGCGTGAAGGTAGAGGACCTGCTCATCTCGCAACCGGACAACGGCGAACAGGCGCTGGAAATCACCGACATGCTGGTGCGTTCCGCCTCGGTCGATGTGGTGGTGATCGACTCGGTTGCCGCGCTGACACCCAAGGCCGAGATCGAAGGCGAGATGGGCGATGCGCAAATGGGCCTGCATGCGCGCCTGATGTCGCAGGCACTGCGCAAACTGACCGGGAACATCAACCGTTCCAATACCATGGTGATTTTCATCAACCAGATCCGGATGAAGATCGGTGTGATGTTCGGCAATCCGGAAACCACCACCGGCGGCAACGCGCTCAAGTTCTACGCATCGGTGCGTCTCGACATCCGCCGCATCGGCGCGATCAAGAAGGGCGACGAAGTGATCGGCAACGAAACCCGCGTCAAGGTGGTGAAGAACAAAGTCGCCCCGCCATTCCGCGAAGCATTGTTCGATATCCTGTACGGCGAAGGCATCTCGCGCGAAGGCGAAATAATCGACCTCGGCGTGCAACACAAACTGGTGGAAAAAGCCGGTGCATGGTATGCCTACAAAGGCAACAAGATCGGCCAGGGCAAGGACAATGCGCGCGAGTATCTGCGCGAAAATCCGGAAATCGCGCGGGAAATCGAAAACAAGGTGCGTGAAGCCGTCGGCGTAGCGCTACTCGACCCGGTTGTAAAGCCCACTGCAAAAGCCGCCGACAAGGCCAGCGCAAAAGCCAGTGAAAAAGCCGCTGCAAAAGCCTCTGAAAAACTTTTGGCCGGGCAGTCGGGTGAGGAAAAAATCTGAGGTCAGTCTGCGCCGACGGGCACTGCAATATTTAGCCCGGCGCGAATACAGCCGTGCCGAGCTGCGCGGCAAGCTGTTGCCGCATGCGCAACCAGATGCGGATTTCGAACAGGTTCAACCTGTCGATCTGGATGCGTTGCTGGATGATCTGACCGCGCGCGGCTGGCTATCCGATGTGCGTGCCGCCACCCAACTGGTACACGCCAAACGCAGCCGCTTCGGCTTGCAGCGTATCACCCACGAGTTGCATCAGAGAGGCATCTCGGAAGAACTGATCAGCGCCGCATTGCTGGAATTAAAAGATGGCGAACTGGAAGCTGCACGTAGCGTTTGGCAAAAGAAGTTCGGTACCGCACCTCGGGATGAGAAAGAAAAGGCCAAGCAAGTCCGCTTTTTGCAATCGCGCGGGTTTGCGATGGATGCGATCTTCAAGGTGCTGCGATGTGATGATTCGGAAGATTGACGATGCCTGATGTATTGCACAATTTGGCGAATCCCATGTCTTCGAAATTACGTTAGGCTTCATAGGTTTTCATATGCTTGCATTGCTCAATATCGCTTTGGTTGGTCTTGCGCTCGACACAGGATTGATTGCTGGTCTTCTCATCTCGCGCCTTCTACAACGATCGGCGACGGCTTCTATTGTTGATCTTGGTCCTCTTATTGTTGCCGCTGGTGCTCTAACTGCACTTGTAGCCTTTCTCGTAAATTTGCGCCGTGCGAGGTCCGAAGATCTCCTTGAGGCCGCTATCGACCTGCTAGAAAAAGCCTACGAAAAATTGGCGCCTGCGGAAGGCTCAGATCAGCCGAGTAACAGTCGCCGCGCATGGCTCTCATCGGCAAGGTTGATCTTGACTGCCGAAAGGCTGGGTAACGGCATAACAGAGCCCAGCCACCGCTTGATATACCAAGAGACAAAGGAATACTGGCGAACTAGGCTGCATGAACTGATCTTCCCGTCAATTGAAAGCCTACCCAGTTCGTTTTACGCCGAGAGTCCAGTGCACATGATCTCTTGGTCTGGAAGAGCACGCGATCCTCTATCTGAAAAGTCTCTGGCGTTTCTGTACCGTTTTATTCGCTGGCCCGAAAATGCCCTCGATCCACTCGGGGACGAGCTTACCTTTACCGATGAGGAAATCGAAAAAATGCAGAGCTTCGGGCCACGCGGGCTCGGGAACCTCTTGGCTGAAGTTCGTCGTTTGCGGCGATCTGGGGCCTAGTCATGAAGCCCAACCCTGCAGTCAACACGGACGCTGCGCTAAAAGCCGCGCAGCGCGGGTTACTTCCACGTTGAGCGCCGCAAAATGCCCGAGCCCATTCATCCACATTTACAGAGAGGATACTTCCGTGAAGAATCCACAAGTTCCGATGATTAAGAAGAGGCTACGCTTGTCGGCAATGCTCAAGTTAGTAAGGCTACTTCCCTCGTTGTACCTCTTCATAGCGACGCACGCGATGGCTGCGACACCTTGCGATTTCAAAGGCGTTTTTGTCGGTGACAAGACAACACCACCTACTCTGATAAAGGCGTTCGGGATAATGAACTACAAGATGAATCCTGAGCGCCCGCCGTTCGACAAGACTCTTAAGCTTGGGAAGAAATATAGTTTGATCGCAGCCGCCGAAATTGAAGATTGGAACATGGGGTCGGTCTGCGACGCCAATTCCTGTCGGATTCCATTTGGAGTAGGTGTAGGCAACAGTAATCTTCCGGTGAGCGTGTTCATATCATTTCCGGAAGGACGCATTACCGAAATTGATGTAACCTTCAATCAGCTGTACTGGGGAGAGATCAGGTCAATCCTAGACAATAAATATGGGGCGGCCTGGCGCGTTGAACGAGAT
The DNA here is from genome assembly GCA_002429165.1 of Gallionella sp. UBA6045. Taxonomy (GTDB): domain Bacteria; phylum Pseudomonadota; class Gammaproteobacteria; order Burkholderiales; family Gallionellaceae; genus Gallionella. Next base: position 10,918 of record DIYV01000077.1, read on the forward strand.
CCATACTTTTTAATCACAGATAAAGAGACAAAACAATCATTCACGGTGGAGCGTACAACGCTGACTCATCGAATAAATGGCACTAACCCAAAGACCGGCGATACCTGTCAGATTTGGGCGACGAACTACGACATGGTTTTCACTCATCACGATCCTTTAGGCACGTACCATTCAGTGTTCGCCATCAAGCTGACGTCGAGAAACTTCTGATCTTTCGAGCCAACGAATTGGCAGCTCGCATAGGGTGCAATAAACGTAGTGCATTGCACCGGATGTTTTATGGTAAATGGTGCAATGCCCGTTGGTTATTGCACCCTACA
>DIYV01000077.1:11465-19642 GCA_002429165.1 Gallionella sp. UBA6045
CCTATACCCGTGCCGCCTCGTCGCAAAAATGCGTGCGCGCCGGCGGCAAACACAACGATCTGGAAAACGTCGGTTACACCGCGCGCCATCACACTTTCTTCGAGATGCTGGGCAACTTCAGCTTCGGCGATTATTTCAAGCACGACGCGATCAACTATGCGTGGGAATTGTTGACAGTTGTTTACCGGTTGCCCAAAGACAAGCTGTGGGTGACGGTATATGCCGAGGACGAAGAGGCTTATGCCATCTGGACCGGTGAAATTGGCGTTCCTACGGAGCGGGTGATTCGCATCGGCGACAACAAGGGTGCGCGCTATGCCTCGGACAACTTCTGGATGATGGGTGACACCGGCCCGTGCGGTCCGTGCACCGAGATCTTTTACGATCATGGCGATAACATCTGGGGCGGCCCGCCCGGTTCGCCCGAGGAAGACGGCGACCGCTACATCGAGATATGGAACAACGTGTTCATGCAGTTCAACCGCGATGAGCATGGTGTGATGCACCCGCTGCCCAAGCCTTCGGTAGACACAGGCATGGGACTGGAACGCATCTCGGCGGTGTTGCAGCATGTGCATTCCAACTACGACATCGACCTGTTCCAGGCGCTGATCTGTGCGGCGGCGCGCGAAACAAAAACAAACGATCTCACCAATAATTCACTCAAGGTACTGGCCGATCATATTCGCGCCTGCTCGTTTCTGATCGCAGACGGCGTGATTCCCGGCAACGAAGGGCGCGGCTATGTGCTGCGCCGCATCATCCGCCGCGCTATCCGGCACGGCTACAAACTGGGTGCGCGCGCTGCGTTCTTTCACAGGATGGTTCCCGATCTGGTCGCTGAAATGGGGGCGGCTTTTCCGGAACTGGCTGTGGAGCAGGCACGCGTGATGGGGATACTCAAGCAGGAGGAAGAGCGATTCTTTACCACCATTGAACATGGCATGGCGATTCTGGAGAACGATCTTGCCGAGATGCATAAACAAGGTATCAAGGTGTTCAACGGTGAAACGGCTTTCAAGTTGCATGACACATTCGGTTTTCCGCTCGACCTTACTGCCGACATCTGCCGCGAACACAAAGTCGCCGTGGATGTCGCCATGTTTGATGTCGCGATGTCCCGCCAGAAAGAACAGGCGCGCGCGGCGGGCAAGTTCAAGATGGCGGCCAATCTCGAATATACCGGTCCGGCCACGACTTTCCATGGCTATCAGATGCTGGAAAGCAAAGCCAACGTGCTGGCTTTATACAAGGATGGCGTCCCGGTCAACGAACTGAATGAGGGTGAACTGGGCGTGGCGGTGCTGGATGACACGCCGTTCTATGCCGAGTCCGGCGGCCAAGTCGGCGACCGCGGCGAGCTGCGCAGCGTGCACGGCATATTTGCGGTGGAGGATACGCAAAAGATACAGGCAGCGGTGTTCGGCCACCATGGTGTGGTCAAGACCGGCAAGCTGAGCGTGGGCAACAGCGTCAACGCGCGCGTGGACATGCAGGCGAGGGCGCGCACCGAACGCAATCACTCGGTCACGCACCTGATGCACAAGGCGTTGCGCGAGGTGCTGGGCAATCATGTGCAGCAAAAGGGTTCCCAGGTCGACCCGGACAAGACGCGCTTCGACTTCGTGCATACCCAGCCGATGACACACGCGGAGATACGCAAAGTGGAAACTATCGTGAACGCCGAAATTCTCGCCAATGCCGCAACGAGTGCCCGTGTGATGGGTATCGAGGACGCGCAGAAGACCGGCGCGATGATGCTGTTCGGCGAGAAGTACGGCGACGAGGTGCGCGTGCTGGACATCGGATCGTCGCGCGAACTGTGCGGTGGCACGCACGTCAAGCGCACCGGCGACATCGGGCTGTTCAAGATACTGGCCGAGAGCGGTGTGGCAGCAGGCGTGCGCCGCGTCGAAGCTGTGACCGGCGAGGGCGCACTGGCCTATGTGCAGCAGCAGGAGCGGCAGTTGCAGCAAGTGGCGGACGCGGTTAAGGCGCAGCCGCAGGAAGCCGCCATGCGCATCTTGCAAATCCTCGATAATGCCAAGACAACAGAAAAAGAACTGTCACGTCTGAAATCGAAACTCGCCAGCGCGCAAGGCGATGACCTCGTCGATCAGGCGGTGGATTGCAAAGGCACCAAAGTGCTGGCTGCCCTGCTGGAAGGTGCGGATGGGGTGGTGTTGCGTGAGACGCTGGATAAGCTCAAGGATAAACTCAAATCCGCCGCCATCGTGCTGGCAGCGGTAGCCGATGGCAAGGTCAGTTTGATTGCCGGTGTGACTCCCGATCTCGTTGCGAAAATAAAAGCGGGTGAGTTGGTCAATATGGTTGCGCAACAAGTTGGCGGAAAAGGCGGCGGCAGGCCAGACATGGCGATGGCTGGCGGCACGCAACCGGAACATCTGGCTGCGGCATTGGGTTCCGTTCCAGCCTGGGTGAAGGCCAGGTCATAGTCGGGAGGATAGCCCAGGGATTTGCCCGCAGCACCGGACACTGTTACAGTTTGCTTCAAGGTTTGTAAAACAAGGAGCGATACAAGTGGGCACAAACCGTTACAAGGTATTACTGGTTGATGACGATTTGGTTCAAATCGACCTGGCTCGCCGTGCTGTTGCTGAATTTTGCCCTGACATCGAATTGACCACTGTGGCTGGCGGGGATGTCGTGCTGGATTGGCTTGACGCCAGCGCCCGAAATAATGACCAGTTGCCGAACGTCATCCTGATGGATTTGAAATTGCCGAAACTGGATGGCTTGGCGGTACTGCGCACACTGCGTGGCTTTGCCGCAACCTGTGATATTCCCATCGTGGTGTGTTCCGCTGAATATACGCAGGCCGAGGTTTTGATGAGTTACAAGGCTGGTGCGAACAGTTTTGTGGCAAAGCCGACCGACTTTGTGCAGTGCGCCGAATTGTTCCGCGAACGCCTGGCATACTGGATGAACTCGGTCCACCATAAACTGATTTCCGCTTCGGAGGACGGAACAACGGAGCGCATTTGATTGTCGTGACTTCAGTAGCGGGTGATGCCAGCTCACTAGAAAGGTAATTTCAGATGCGGCGCGGCCTGCTGAAATATCCTGCGGAAATCGTCCTGGATGTGTTGCAGCGCAGCTTCGCTATCTGCCTCAAAACGCAGAACGATAACCGGTGTGGTGTTGCTGGGACGCGCCAAACCAAATCCATCGGTGTATTCGACGCGCAGACCATCCAGCGTGATGATCTCTTTGGGATCGGTGAACTTCGCGGTTTTTTGCAGTTGTGCCAGCAGCGCGTGGTTCTCGCCTTCCGCAGTATGTATGTGCAGTTCCGGCGTGCAGAAAGCATCCGGCAACGCGTTCAGCGTGGCACTCGGATTCTTCACCCGGCTCAAAATTTCCAGCAGCCGTGCGCCGGTGTACAGTCCGTCGTCAAACCCATACCAGCGCTCCTTGAAAAAAACATGACCGCTCATTTCACCGGCCAGCAGGGCACCGGTTTCGCGCATCTTGGCTTTGACCAGCGAGTGGCCGGTTTTCCACAGCGTCGGTTTGCCGCCATGCTTGCGTATCCAGTCGAACAGGTTGCGCGTGGACTTGATGTCGAAAATGATTTCCGCGCCCGGATTGCGGCTTAACACATCGGCGGCGAACAGCATCAGTTGCCGATCCGGGTAAATGATCCTGCCGTCTTTGGTCACCACGCCGAGCCGGTCGCCGTCACCGTCGAACGCCAGCCCCAGTTCGCTGTCGTTATCACGTAATGCGGCAATCAAGTCCTGCAGATTGTGCGGGTCGGACGGGTCGGGATGATGATTGGGAAAATGCCCGTCAACTTCGCAATACATCTCCTGCACGATGCAGCCAAGTTCGCGATACAGGTTGGCGACATACGCACCCGCCACGCCGTTGCCGCAATCCACGGTGACGTTCATAGGCCGTGCCAGCTTGATATCGGAGACGATGCGAGCGATGTAGTCTGCGCTGATGTCGCGTTGCGTGTAACTGCCGTTGCCGTGCGTCAGGTTGTTTTGCTCAATGCGCGAGCGCAATTGCTGGATGGCTTCACCCGACAAGGTTTCACCTGCCAGCACCATTTTCAGGCCGTTGTAATCCGGCGGGTTGTGGCTGCCTGTGAGCATCACCGCGCAGTCGGTATGCAATTGGAAGGCGGCGAAATACACCATCGGTGTGGGAACGCAACCGACATCGATCACATTGATACCGCTTTTCTGGATACCGCGCGCCAGGGCGGCGATCAGTTCCGGACCGGACAGCCTGCCATCGCGTCCGATGGCGATGGTGTTCTGTCCGCGCGCTGTGGCCTCGGAGCCGATGGCGTGCCCGATGGCTTCGACCACTTCGGGCGTCAGCGTCTTGCCGACTATGCCGCGTATGTCATAAGCCTTGAAAATTTCCTTGGGTAAGTTTTGCAACATGATAGCTTTCAGTTTCAATGAAGGTTAAGGACTTAAAGACCCAAGTCTCAACCACGGAATACTCGGAAAAACAAAAAATCAGTTTTATGCTTTTATTCCATGTGTTCTGTGGTTAAAGCTTGTATATTTTTACTGATGGTACCTTGTATTTTCTTCCATACCAGGTCGGGAGTAAGTTGCTTCATGCAATTGAAATGGCCTAGCGGACATTCGCGTTTGAAGCAGGGACTGCACTTCAAATCCAGTTTGATGATCTCGGCGTGCGGTGAGAGCGGAGGTGTGAATTGCGGGCTGCTGGATCCGAACAGGGCCAGCATCGGCCGGTCCAGCGCGGCGGCCAGATGCATCAGACCTGAGTCATTGCTGATGACCAGTTGCGCACAGGATAGCAACGCGATGGCATCTGTCAGGTCGGTAATGCCGCACAGGTTGAGACACGCCGAATTGCCCAGCGCGATGATCTTGTCCGCGGCCTCCTTGTCTTTGGCAGAACCGATCAGCCATACCGCATAACCCCGCTGCTGCAGACGTTGTGCGATCTCGGCGAAATAGGTTGCAGGCCAGCGCTTGGCCGGCCCGTACTCGGCACCTGGACAAAACACCGCGACGGGTTTATCCAGCACCAGGCCGAGCTTTTGCAGCGTGGCATTGCGCAGAGCTGCGGAAACTTCCAGCCTGGGGTTGGCCAAGGGACGCGGAATTTTGCCTTGTTTGTCTTCTGCCAGCTGTGCAAAACGTTCCACCATCAGCGGCAAGACTGTTTTGCTGAGTTTGCGTGCATCGTTGAGCAATCCGTATCGAGATTCCCCGACAAAACCGGTGCGCAACGGTATGTGCGCAAAAAATGGCACGAGTGCCGACTTCAGCGAGTTGGGTAGCACAATGGCTTGATGGTATTGCGCTCCATGCAGTTTTTTTCCGAACTGGTAACGTGCGCCAATCCGCAGCGCGCCGTGCGGGAACGGGTTGATGATTACCTCGTGCACTTCCGGCATGGCATGCAACAGCGCGGCCGTCCACGGCGGAGCAAGCACATCGATCCGGCATTCAGGATGGCGTTGCTTGAGACGCAGCAGCATCGGTTGCATCAGCATGGTGTCGCCCACCCAACTGGGGCCGATGACGAGGATTTTGTACATTGTGGTATTGGGCATCTGCAGGGTGCGTTTCACGGTGTCAATCGGGTGCCCGGCCAAAAGTTCTTCGGCTTCGCCCAACCTTTGGTTGGCTGCGGATTGCCTACCTTTGGTGCACCATGGTGCGCAAAGCGCACCCTACGCAATGTTTCGTGAACCGGAGCGTGCATTGAGTCAGTGATGCGCCTTGGGCAGTTCGCCCTTGAATTTATACAGCGTGCCGCAATACGGGCAGCGTGCTTCACCGCCATGACCCAGTGGAATCATCACTTTTGGGTGTGCGTTCCATAAACTCATATTCGGCATCGGGCAGGCTAATGGCAGATCATTTGCGGTGATTTCGATATAACGCTGTGTGATGTTCTGTTCGCTCAAAATATTTCTCCTGATGCTCCGTTAAACATAGCTTAGCCAGCCGGTGTGCTGCGGATGCTTGCCGGCCACACAATCGAAAAATGCCTGTTGCAGCTTCGCGGTAATCGGGCCGCGGGAACCACTGCCGATGGTGCGGCGGTCAAGTTCACGGATCGGGGTTACCTCGGCGGCCGTTCCGGTGAAAAAGGCTTCGTCGGCGCAATAAACCTCGTCGCGCGTGATGCGTTTCTCGACGATTTCGATCCCCATTTCTCTGGCCAGCGTGAAGATTGAATCGCGTGTGATGCCTTCCAGGCAGGCCGTCAGGTCGGGAGTGTACAACTTGCCCTTTTTCACGATGAAGATGTTTTCGCCGGCACCTTCAGCAACGTAGCCGTCCACATCCAGCAGCAGGGCTTCGTCATAGTTGTCATTGTCGGCTTCCTGATGCGCCAGTATCGAATTGGTATAAGTTGTAACCGACTTGGCGCGGCACATGTTCACATTGACATGATGCCGGGTGAAACTGGAAGTCTTGACGCGTATGCCCTTTTGCATACCGTCATCACCGAGATAAGCTCCCCATGGCCAGGCGGCGATCGCAACGTGTGTGGACAGCGTTTTGGCAGAGATCCCCATCGCTTCAGAGCCATAAAAGCAGATCGGGCGGATGTAGCAGGATTCCAGTTTGTTGGCCCGCACCACTTCGAGCTGAGCAGCGTTGATGGTCGCTTTGTCGTAGGGCATCTTCATCTGAAAGATGTGCGCGGAATTGAACAACCGGTCGGTATGCTCCTGCAAACGGAAGATTGCCGTGCCATTCGCAGCCTTGTATGCGCGCAAGCCCTCAAATACGCCCATGCCGTAATGAAGCGTGTGTGTCAGAACATGGGTTGTGGCATCGCGCCACGGCACGAGCTTGCCGTCATACCAGATAAAACCGTCGCGGTCGGACATCGACATAATGGGGGGTCCCTTTAAAATTTGGTTGATTTTGAAGCGCGCATTTTAGCCTTTTCCGAGCGACTTATGAAGAAAGCAAGATAAATTACCGGCATGTTTGACTTGTTTCCTTCGCAGTCAATTCAGGTATGATTATAAAAAATGGATATTTATAACCAATAAATCACTCTTGGGCAGCTTTTTCTAAAGATCAAAAAATGCAAAATATACCCGTAGACAGCGAAGAAGAACCATACGCACAAGAGAAGAAATTACACAGGGATTTGTTGATATTTGCCTGTGCCTTCATGAATCTTGCGGTGGTATTGTGGCTGGCGATATATTGGGCAATGGGATTACATTTTTCAACCAATGTCCCCCTTGGTTACCAGGTGATTTCAGTTGCCTCGCTGGTGCACTTTTCAAAATACAAGAATTTCGAATTATTCCGTTTTGTCCAACTGAGTTTGTTTTTGTTTGTTCCATTCGTTATGCAATGGAGCATCGGCAGCGCGGTCACAGCCAGCGGCGTGATGCTCTGGGCGTTGCTCGCACCGATAGGCGCCTTGGTGGTCAAAGGCTGGCGGGATTCCATTCCCTGGTTCATCGCTTACATGGTGATGACGGTGGTATCGGGAGGCTTTGACTACTATCTCGGTAACGGGGACGCAAGTGGTGTGGCGATGAAAACCATCGGTTTCTTCTTCGCGCTCAACTTTGCTGCCATGTCTTCCATCATATATTTTCTGGTGCGCCACTTTGTCGTGGCAATGGACCAGATCAAAAGCCAGCTCGACCAGCAGCATCAGCTTCTTGCTGAAGAACAGAAGAAATCGGAGCGCGTGTTGCTCAACGTGCTGCCAAGCAGTATTGCGCATCGACTGAAGAATCATGAGGGTTTGATTGCGGATGGGCATGCGGATGTGACGGTGTTGTTTGCCGATCTGGTGAATTTCACGCAGCTGACGGAATCGCTTTCTCCCGAGCAGATGGTTGGTTTGCTGAATACAATTTTCTCGGGTTTTGACGAGTTGTGTGAAAAGTACAATCTGGAAAAAATCAAGACGATCGGTGATGCCTATATGGCGGTTGGCGGGTTGAATCGCGACAACTCAAATTACACCAACGACATTGCCGATCTGGCTTTGGGAATGCGTGACTTTGTTGTCACAAATCCGGATCTGATCCCTTTCAAGCTGGATATTCACAGCGGCATAGCCACCGGGCCTGTGGTTGCAGGGGTAATCGGCTCCAAACGTTTCATCTATGATTTATGGGGAGATACGGTGAACGTTGCCAGCCGGCTCACTGGTGAGGCGGTTGC
>DIYV01000042.1:0-10110 GCA_002429165.1 Gallionella sp. UBA6045
TCAGAGGTTTTAGTAACCAGATCGGACGGGGTGGATCCCTTGGCTCCGCTTCTTCCGGGTCACTAAAAGCGCCGAGATAATCTCGCGGCGCTTTTCATTTCGTTGGATCAATCCGGGGTTCAGAAACCGGATCCGCAGGAGATTGGATTGATGGGACCATAACCATTGCCTCCAAGATTGCGAGACTTCAATCTAGTAATCCTCTCTCATTAAAACAGACGGGTTAGAATAGCGTCCCGTTTCAACAACCCATCTGGAGGAAATCGATGCGCGTAGGATTGTTTGTCACTTGCCTGGTTGACTCCATGCGTCCGCGCATCGGCTTTGCCGCGATCAAGTTGCTGGAAGCGGCCGGCTGCGAGGTCGTCGTTCCTGCGCAGCAAACCTGTTGCGGCCAACCCGGCTATAACTCCGGCGACCGTAAATCTGCCGAGGCGATGGCACGCAAACTCCTTGCCGAATTCGAAGCGTTCGACTATGTGGTCCTGCCTTCGGGCTCCTGCGCCGGGATGATACGGGTGCATTACCCCGATCTTTTTCGCGACGACCCCGCCCTTCTGGCCAGATTCACCGCTCTGGGTCAGCGCACTTACGAACTGACCGATTTTCTGAACAAGATCGCCAAACTCGAAAAAGCACCCGGTAATTTCAAAGGCACGCTCACCTATCATGATTCATGCTCGGGATTGCGCGAGCTCGATGTCTACAAACAACCGCGCGCACTGCTGGCGACGATGCCCGATGTAACCGTGCACGAGATGGTGGAATCGACCACCTGCTGCGGTTTCGGCGGCACGTTCTCGGTCAAGTACGGCGAATTGTCGACACGCATGGCTGACAACAAATGCCAGCACATTGCGGCGACCCACGCAAACACCATCGTCGGCGGCGACCTCGGCTGCCTGCTGAATATCGAAGGCCGCTTGCGCCGCAACGGCGACCACAGTACCCGCGTGCTGCATGTGGCCGAAGTGCTGGCCGGCCCGGACTCGGAGGAATAATGCGAAACACCTCCATCGACTTCAAAAGCCAGGTCACCGTCAAGCTGGCCGACGTTAAACTGCAGGGCGCGCTGTCGCGACTGCAAACTCGCTTTGTCGAAGGCCGCTCGGCGGTCATCGGCGAGATCGACGATCTGCCAGCGACGCGAACCGCAGCGGCAGCGATACGCGACCGCGTACTGAACGATCTCGAACACTGGCTGTTGCATTTCGAACAACAGGCAACAGCGCGCGGCGCGATCGTGCACTGGGCCGAGACCGGCGAGGACGTGAACCGCATCGTTGCCGAAATCGCCGCGCAGCATGGCGTCAAAACAGCGGCAAAATCGAAGTCCATGGTCAGCGAAGAGTGCGGACTGAACGATGCGCTGGAACTGGCCGGCATCAAAGTGATGGAAACCGATCTGGGCGAATATATCCTGCAACTCGCCCACGAAGCGCCTTCGCATATCGTCGCGCCCGTCGTGCACAAGAACAAGGAAGAAATCTCGGACCTATTCGCCGAAAAACACCAGCTGCCGCGCAAGACCGGCATCGCCGAGCTGTGCCGCGAAGCGCGCGAGGTGCTGCGGCCGGCCTTTCTCAATGCGGACATGGGCATCTCCGGTGCGAATTTTCTGGTGGCGGAAACCGGTTCGGTGTTGATCGTCACCAATGAGGGCAACGGGCGGCTGGTGACCACGCTGCCGCGCGTGCATGTTGCCATCACCGGCATCGAAAAAGTGGTGCCGACGCTGGAAGACGTGACGACGCTGGTGCGCCTGCTGCCCCGCTCCGCCACCGGACAGTCGATCACCAACTACGTGTCCGTGCTGACCGGCACCAAAGACAACGCAGACCACGACGGCCCGGAACATTTCCACATCATCCTGCTCGACAATGGCCGCAGCAGCCTGGTCGGCAGCGAGATGCAGGAGATGCTGCGCTGCATACGCTGCGGCGCGTGCATGAACCATTGTCCGGTGTACCAGAACATCGGCGGCCATGCTTATGGCTGGGTCTATCCCGGCCCTATGGGCTCGATACTCACGCCGCTGCTGGGCGGCATCGAAAAATCCCCGGACCTGCCCAACGCATCGACCCTGTGCGGTGCCTGCGCGGTGGTATGCCCGGTGAAGATCCCGTTGCCTGACCTGTTGCGAAAATTGCGCGAGAAACAGATGGAACGCGGCATGAAGTCGCGGCAGGAGACCTTCATGCTCAAAGCGTGGGCCTGGCTGGCATTGCATCCCGCAATATATGCGCTGACGACAAAAATCGGCGTGCGTTTCATGAGCATGCTCGGCGGCAAGGATAAACTGCTGCACAGCCTCCCCGGCGCATCGGGCTGGACCAATGGCCGCGATTTTCCGGCACCGGCGGGCCGGACCTTCCGTGAAATGTACCGGCAAGGAAAACGCAAATGAACGCGCGCGACAAGATACTCGGCAGGATACGCAACGCCCAGGCCCGTCAAAGAACACCTGCGCAAGTTGAGACAATAAGCAGCCACCTTGCACAGCACCCGCGTGGGCCGCTGCCGCCGTCCCCGGATGATCTGGTCGCAAGTTTCAGGGAACGCGCCATCAAGCTTTCCAGTGATGTGCTGGAAGCAAAAGAGCGCATGGAAGTGCCTGCCCTGCTGGCACGCTATCTGGATGAAAGCAAACTGCCGATGCGCGGCGTATGCTGGCCGTCTCTTGCAGAATTGCCGTGGAACGCGGCCGGTTTGGAGATGCAGTCCCGTCCCGCAACAAACCAGGACCTGGTTGGCGTGACGGGCGCTTTTTGCGCAATTGCCGAAACGGGAACGCTGATGATGCTCTCGGGAGCGGAAACACCCGCAACCACCAGTCTGCTCCCTGAAACCCATGTGGCCGTTCTGGATCCGCGTCGTATCGTCGCCACAATGGAAGATGCCTGGGATCTGATGCGCATGGAATGCAAACAGCCGCCGCGCGCGGTGAATTTTATCTCGGGGCCTTCGCGCACCGCCGATATCGAGCAGACTGTCACGCTGGGCGCGCACGGCCCTTATCGGGTGCTGCTGATTCTTGCACCGTTTTAAGACCTACTTTGCCTGGTCGGGGTGAGAGGATTCGAACCTCCGACTCCTGCGTCCCGAACGCAGTACTCTACCAGGCTGAGCTACACCCCGTTTTGACGCCACTAAAAACCAACAGCGGTTTTCGTTGGCATCCAATAAACTTTAAAACCCTAAAATTGCCGTGTTGCGGCAAACTTTGCCAATTCTAGCAAACATCGCTTGTATTTAGAATCCGCAAGACCGGCGATCGCGGCACACGCAGCCTCGGCTTCGCGCATCGCTTGCTGGCGGGTGAAGTCCAGCGCCCCGGTGGCACGGATGATCTGCAGCACTTCAACGAATTTTTCCACGTCTCCCTGCTCGATCGCACTGCGCACCACGGCGGCCTGTTCTGCCGAGCCGTGTTGCATCGCATAGATAAGCGGCAGCGTGGGTTTGCCTTCGGCCAGATCATCGCCGAGATGCTTGCCGGTTTGCAGTTCATCGGCGGAATAATCCAGCACATCATCCACCAATTGGAAAGCGGTGCCGAGATGCATGCCATATTCGGCCACGGCCTGTTCTTCCTCCGCACCGGCCTTGCCCAGGATCGCGCCGAGGCGCATCGCCGCCTCGAACAACTTGGCGGTCTTGCAATGGATCACGCGCATGTAATTGGCGGCATCAACATCGGCATCGTGGCAGTTGAGCAGTTGCAACACTTCGCCCTCGGCGATGACATTGGTGGCATCGGCCAGGGTCTGCATCACACGCATCTCGCCCACCTCGACCATCATCTGGAATGCGCGTGAATACAAAAAGTCGCCGACCAGCACGCTGGCCGCGTTGCCGAACAGCGCGCTGGCGGTAGCCCGGCCGCGGCGCAACTCGGATTCGTCCACCACATCATCGTGCAGCAGCGTCGCCGTGTGGATGAATTCCACCACTGCCGCCAGGTCGTGATGCTGCCTGCCCTGGTATCCGAGGGCATCGGCCGACAACACCACCAGCGCCGGACGCAAACGCTTTCCGCCGCCGTTGATGATGTATTCGCCAACCTGATTGACCAGCAGCACTTCCGAATGCAGCCGTGCGCGTATCACCTGATCCACCGCGGCCATATCCGCCGCGAGCAATTGTTTGAGGTTTTCTATAAACACTTTCTATCCTGAGGAATGGGAGCGCGCAACCAAGTCCATCGAGCACGCAAATTTCGCCGCGCGCATTGTCGCATAAAAGCCTTATCCGTTCCTCACCGCCTTGTCCTTGCGCCATAAATACAAGCCGATCAACATGCCTAACGCGCTCAATGCTTCCACATAATGCGCGGGTGCCAGGCGATCGAGCGGCAGCAGCACGCTCACGGCCACCGGTGTCAGTCCGCCGAACACCGCATAGGCGACATTATAGGAAAACGACAATCCGGAAAACCGCACCGCCGGCGGAAAGGCCTTGACGGCGACACTCGGCACCACGCCGATCACGCCGACAAAGAACCCGCACAAGGCATAGAGGCCATCGATATTCTGAGGTGCGACCGGCATCTGCTGATAGAACAGTCCTGAGGTGATGCCCAGCATCGCACAACCGATCATCAGCACCCGCCCCGCACCATAACGATCGACCAACATCCCAAAAATCACGCAACCCAGACTCAGGAATAGCGTCGCGATACTGTTCGCCTGCAAGGCGACAGCGGCCGGAATGCCATAGAGCTTTTGCACCAGCGGCGGGGTCATCAAGATCATCACCACGATCGCGGCGGACAGCAGCCAGGTCATCAGCATGGTCAGGATCACCGCGGGTCGATGTTCGCGTATCACCGTCTTCAGCGGCAATTCATCCGCCAATGCCTGCCGCGCCTGCATCTCCCTGAACACCGGCGTTTCCTGCAGCCATTGCCGCAACCATGCCGCCATCAGCCCAAACAGTCCGCCGATGATGAAAGGCATGCGCCAGCCTATGGTGAGCATATCTGCGGGGGAATATGCCTTGTTGACCGCGGTCGCCACCAGTGATCCGAGCAGGATCCCGCCAGTCAGTCCGGCAGTCAGCGTGCCGCAGGCGAAACCGACATGACGCGCCGGCACATGCTCGGAGACGAATACCCAGGCTCCCGGTATCTCCCCGCCGATCGCCGCGCCCTGCAGCACGCGCATCGCAAGCAGCAACAGCGGCGCCCAGATGCCGATCACCGCATAGGTCGGCAGCAATCCGATCGCCATCGTCGGAATCGCCATCAGGAAGATGCTCAGCATGAACATGCGCTTGCGCCCCAACAGATCGCCGAAATGCGCCATCACGATGCCCCCGAGCGGACGGGCCAGATAACCTGCAGCAAAAATACCGAAGGTCTGCAACTGGCGCAACCAGTCCGGCATATCGGGCGGAAAAAACAGCTGACCGATCACGACAGCGAAAAACACGAAGATGACGAAATCGTAGAACTCCAGTGCGCCGCCCAATGCGGCCAGCACCAGAGTTCTGTAATCATTGCGACTCAGCGTAGGCATATATTATTCATTTCCTGATTGTTTCAAACACGAAGCAGAGTGTATGTGATTCATGCCGTACCTCCAAGCCCCCGCAAAACCAGCGCAGCAGCTATATATAACAATTTGCGAAACTCCCTATTTTCATGGATAATGCGCGCCCTTATGCCACACCCGATGTGCGTACACCAGCCGCACTAAACTACTCGCAAGGAAAGATCATGAAAGCAGACATCCACCCAAACTACCAGGAAATCACCGTGACATGCAGTTGCGGCAACAGCTTCAAGACCAAGTCCGTGATGGGCAAACCGGCCCTGCACGTCGAAGTTTGTTCCGAATGCCACCCGTTCTACACCGGTACACAGAAGATTGTGGATACCGCAGGTCGCATCGACAAGTTCCGCCAGAAATACGGCACCAAAGCTGCAGCCTAGCAATCAACCTCTAATTATCGTTTACCGGTTGCCTGGTGGGATGTCTATAGTTCCATCGGGGAACTTTGTGCAGCGGTTCTATCAAAAGGCAGCGTTTGCTGCCTTTTTTATTTGCGACGACAATGCCGTACCAGTTTAAGGTGTCTCTAAAAATCGCATGTACTTCATAAAACCCACCGACCCCAATCCGATCACGCCTGCCAAAGCGGTGCTGCTCGGGCTGTTGTGCCTGGTTTGGCTGGGCACCGGTCTGGTCGGGCACGATCCGTGGAAACCGGATGATGCATTCAGCTTCGGGGTCGTTTATTCGATGCTGCATAACGGTGATTGGTTGGCGCCCACTCTGGCGGGCGAACCTTTCATGGACAAGCCGCCGCTGTACTACTGGACTGCCGCGCTGTTCGCCAAACTATTTTCGCCGTTACTGACGCTGCACGACGGTGCGCGCCTTGCCAGTGGTTTTTATACTGCGCTGACCCTGCTGTTCATCGGCCTTGCCGGACGCAAGTTGTATGGAGAAAACCGCGGCTGGGCTGCGGCGATCATCCTGATCGGCTGCCTCGGTATGCTGGTTCGCGCGCACCAGATGGTCACCGACCTTGCTCTGCTGGCCGGTTGTGCGATGATGCTGTTCGGCTTTTCGCTGAGCAAGGAACGGTACTGGCGCGCCGGTATTTTGATCGGTACCGGCATGGGCATCGGTTTCATGTCCAAGGGTTTTATCTCACCGATACTGTTCGTGCTGATTGCGGCGAGCTTGCCGATATTTTTTCAAAACTGGCGCACGCGACATTATTATCTCAGCCTCGCTGTTGCCTTCCTGTTTGCCTTGCCCTGGCTGACCATCTGGCCGCTGCTGCTGTATCAACACTCCCCGAAATTGTTTGCCGACTGGGCATGGACGCTCAACATCGGCAACTGGATCAACCACGCGAAAACCGGTCCCGGCAAGGATTCTCTCTATTATCTGGAAAACCTGCCATGGCTGGCGTGGCCTGCCCTGCCGCTTGCGGCATGGGCAGTATGGAAGTCGCGCAGGCGTTTCGCGCAACGCGACGACTTGCAATTACCCCTGGTCAGTTTCGTGGTGATGTTCATCACCCTCAGCCTCTCGGCCAATATAGCGGAGTTGTTCGCTTTGCCGATGCTGCTGCCGATCACGCTGTTGGCAACCGCCTCGTTGTCCATGTTGAAACGCGGTGCGGCCAACGCGCTGGACTGGTTCGGGATAATGACTTTCGCACTGCTTGCCATCCTGATGTGGTGGGGCTGGGCCGGTTTGCTGCTGGATAACCAGGCCAAGATCACGCATTGGCTGAAAGACTACCAGCCTGGCTTCGAGCCGGAGTTGCACACCGTGCCATTCGTCGTCGCGATCATCGCCACGGTGACCTGGATCGTGATGGTGTGGCGTGTCGGACGTTCGATGCGCCGCGCAACTTTAAATTGGGCATCCGGGGTCACGCTGGTCTGGATACTCGCCATGACGCTTTGGCTGCCCTGGCTGGACAGCGGCAAAAGTTATCGCGGCATGGTTGCCGCGCTGAAGCAAGCATTGCCCAAACACTACCAATGCATTGCGGGCGAGCGCCTGGGCGAGGGACAACGCGCCATGCTGCAATATTTCGGCAATATCCTCACGGAACACGACTACAAACATCGTTGTGACTTGCGCCTGATTCAGGGCAATAAATTATCCAGGCCGTTGCTGGACGAAACGCGCTGGGAAAAAATCTGGGAGGGCAGCCGCAAGGGCGACAAGGATGAGCGCTACCGGTTGTATCGGCGCGTGAAAGCACCGTAATACCTGCAATCCGGTTAAACGCAGCAAAACGCAAATACGCTGATTCAGCCTTTCCTGAACAACGCCGATTGCGCGTGCGCCTGCAAGCCTTCGCCGAAAGCCAATACTGAAGCAATGTCTCCCAACTTTTGCGCGCCCTGTGCGGAGACCTGGATCAGGCTGCTGCGTTTCTGGAAGTCGTAGACACCCAACGGGGACGAAAAACGTGCTGTGCCGGAAGTGGGCAGGACATGATTCGGCCCGGCGCAGTAATCACCCAGCGCTTCCGAAGTGTAGCGCCCCATGAAGATCGCGCCGGCATGTTTCAATTTTGGCAGCCATGCTTGCGGATCAGCGATCGACAATTCCAGATGCTCCGGCGCGATGCGGTTGCTGATGGCACAGGCTTCTTCCAGATCGGCGACATGGATCAATGCGCCGCGATTTTCCAGAGCGGTCCTGATGATGCCGCGGCGCGGCATTTGTTCCAATTGGCGCGTTGCACTTTGCGCCACCGCTGCGATGAATTTCGCATCCGGCGACAGCAGAATGGCCTGCGCCAATTCGTCATGCTCGGCCTGCGAGAACAGGTCCATCGCGATCCAGTCGGGGTCGGTCTGCCCGTCGCAGATCACCAGTATCTCCGACGGCCCGGCGATCATGTCGATGCCGCACACGCCGAACACACGGCGTTTCGCGGCCGCAACGTAAGCGTTGCCGGGGCCGACGATCTTGTCCACCTTGGGGATGGTCGCCGTGCCGTAAGCCAAAGCGGCCACCGCCTGTGCGCCGCCGATGGTGAACACGCGATCCACACCCGCAAGATAGGCCGCTGCCAGCACCAGTTGGCTCTTCAGGCCATCGGGAGTCGGCACGACCATAATGAGTTCGGCCACACCGGCCACTTTGGCGGGCAGCGCGTTCATCAGTACCGAGGACGGATAAGCCGCCTTGCCGCCAGGCACATACAGGCCGACGCGATCCAGCGGGGTCACCTGCTGGCCGAGCAGCGTGCCGTCGGCATCGGTGTAACTCCACGAAGTTTGCACCTGCTTCTTGTGATAATCGGTGACGCGCTGTGCGGCTCGTTCCAGCGCACTGCGCTGTTCCGCCGGCAGTCCGTCGAACGCAATGCGCAATTCATCGCGCGACAGTTCCATCGCTGCGGCATCGGGCAGGGGCAGACGGTCGAACTTGCGCGTGTATTCCAGTACCGCCGCATCGCCGCGCTTGCGCACGTCGGCGAGGATTCCGGCCACGGTCGCTTCGAGCTTTTCATCCGCCGTTTCCTCGAATGCCAGCAGCCTGGTTAACTCCTCATCGAACCCGGCCGCACGGCTGGAAAGTTGTCTGATATTCATTTTTAAATCGCTTAAATTTTTCGATTGCGTTATTTTTTGATCGCGCCGGCAAATGCATCCAGCATGGGCTGAATCACAGCATATTTCAATTTGAGTGCGGCCTGATTCACCACCAGGCGCGATGATATATCTGCGATGTGCTCGACCGCCTTGAGGTGGTTCGCCTTGAGCGTGTTGCCGCTGCTCACCAGATCCACGATCGCATCCGACAGGCCGACCAACGGCGCCAGTTCCATCGAACCATACAGCTTGATCAGATCCACATGCACGCCTTTTGCGGCGAAGTGAGCCCTGGCGGTCTGCACATATTTGGTCGCCACGCGCAGGCGCGCGCCCTGGCGCACCGCCGACTCATAATCGAAATCATCGCGCACCGCGACCATCATGCGGCAGCGTGCGATGTTAAGGTCCAGCGGCTGATACAGCCCTGCACCGCCGTGTTCATCCAGCACATCCTTGCCCGCTACGCCGATGTCCGCGGCGCCGTATTGCACATAGGTCGGCACATCGCTGGCGCGCACGATAATCAAACGCACATCGGCGCGATTGGTCGGCAATATCAGCTTGCGCGACGACTCGGGGTCTTCGAGCGCTGTGATGCCCGCCGCTTTCAGCAGCGGCAGGGTCTCTTCGAAGATGCGTCCCTTGGACAGTGCGATGGTTATCATTTGATGAATTCCCGTTTACTTTATGCGGCGAATTTGCGCTCCCAGCGCCGACAGCTTCGCTTCGATGTGTTCGTAGCCACGATCCAGATGATAGATGCGATCCACGATGGTCTCACCCTGCGCAACCAACCCTGCGATAACCAGACACGCCGAGGCGCGTAAATCTGTAGCCATGATGGTTGCGCCTTCCAGTTGCGCGCAGCCTTTGATCACGGCAGTATTGCCCTCGACCTCGATCCGGGCCCCGAGGCGGCGCAACTCCTGCACATGCATGAAGCGGTTCTCGAATATCGTTTCGACCACCATCGCGTTGCCTTCTGCAATGGTATTCATCGCCATGAATTGAGCCTGCATGTCGGTGGG
>DIYV01000042.1:10275-22621 GCA_002429165.1 Gallionella sp. UBA6045
AATGCCGGATAAGGCGAGGTGCGAATATTGACGGCCTTTGGGCGTTGACCCATTTTAAGATTGATCGTGCTGCCCGCCACTTGTATGGCCGCACCGGCTTCCTGCAATTTCTCCAGCACATTTTCGAGAATGTCGGCGCGCGCGTCGGTCAGCGTGATGTTGCCGCCTACCGCTGCCGCAGCCACCAGAAACGTGCCGCTCTCGATGCGATCCGGCATGACACGATGGCTGGCGCCGTGCAATTTTTCCACACCGATGATGCTGATGGTGTCGCTGCCAGCCCCTTCAATTTTTGCGCCCATGGCGATCAGGCAATTCGCCAGATCGACCACTTCCGGTTCGCGCGCCGCATTTTCCAGCAACGTCTCACCGTCTGCCAGCACTGCGGCCATCATCAGGTTTTCCGTGCCGGTGACACTGACCAGATCGAAAAATATCCGCGCGCCTTTCAGGCGTTTCGGCCCATTCCCATGCGGTACTTGGGCATGTATGTAACCATGTTCGATATTGATTTCCGCACCCATCGCCTGCAGGCCTTTGATGTGCAAGTCCACCGGGCGCGAACCGATGGCACACCCGCCCGGCAGGGAAACCCGCGCTTCCCCGAAACGCGCCACCAGCGGCCCCAGCACCAAAATCGCGGCGCGCATGGTCTTGACCATTTCGTAAGGCGCTTCCAGTTTGTCGATATTCGCTGCAGACAGGACCAATTGGTCGCCTTCCAGCTCTATCTTGACCCCCATCTGTTGCAACAGCTTGCGCATCGTGGCGATGTCGTGCAAATCCGGCATATTGTCCAGATGCAACTCATCCGCGGTCAGCAGACCGGCACACATGATAGGCAACGCCGCGTTCTTCGCTCCTGAAATCCGCACTTCACCGTGGAGGCGATTACCACCCTGGATCGCTAATTTCTGCATGGCTTACTTATTGTTCAGCCACTCTTGCGGTGTAAATGTCTTCATCGATAGCGCATGAATCTCTGCGCGCATTCTGTCACCCAGAGTCTGGTAGACCAGCTGATGACGTTGCACACGATTCTTGCCAGCAAACGCCTCGCTGACTATTACTGCCTCAAAGTGTTGACCATCTCCCACCACGCTTAAATGTTCGGTCGCCATGCCCTGCGCGATGTTAAGTTGTATGCTTTCCGGAGTGACCATTGTAAATTCCACCATTCGTTAAAATTGAAAAAATTTGGTTTGAAAAATTCTCGCAACCTGAAACCAAGGCTCAAGGCTGCGGATGATACTAAAAACCGGCTTGGGATGCGCGCGGTGCCAAACGTGCCCGCGCAAAGAGATCAATTGGATTGTTGGGGGAGCAGCTCGGCAACACCGTACAAACGCGCCAAACTCAGCAAATTTTCAGGCAGTCCCTTCACACGCAAGTCATGTCTGGCGATCTGGGCAGCCCTGGTCCAACCCAGCAACAAACTGACCGCCGCGGAATCAACAGAGTCGACCCGGGAAAAATCCACCTGAAAATCTTCGCTGGCCAAGCGCTGCAAACCGGTTTCGAACAATGCGGGAACGGTTCCAATGTTCAAGTTTCCCTGCACCACCATCCACTCCCCCTCGCTCACTTCGCCCCCGCCTTGATCATATCGCCATCGGTCGAATTGGTGTTTTTGTCGGAAAGTGTCTTGATCAAACCATCGATACCATCCTGCTGAATTTGCGATGCGAACGTGCCGCGATAGCTCATCACCATGCTGACACCTTCAATGGATATGTCGAACACCTTCCAACCGTCTGCGGCCTTCTTCATTTCATAATCCACCGAAGTCACCGGCGAGCCCGGCTTGCTGATGACGGTATTGACGGTCACCTCGGTATCATCGGGGGCGCTCCTGAGCGGCTTCACTTCTATCTTTTGATCGCGATACACCGTGAACACTTTGGTATAAGTGCGCACCAGCATATCCTGAAATTGCTTAACCAATTCCTGCTGTTGCACAGGGGTAGCGGTACGCCAATATCTACCGACCGCCAATTGGGTCATGCGTTGAAAATCAAAATGCGGCAACACCTTGGCGTCCACCAGCGCGGTGATCTTTTTCTGGTTACCCGCCTGAATGTCTTTATCCTGCTTGATGATCGCAATGACTTCCTGCACGGTGTTATTAATCAGCACATCGGGCGCGATCACCTCGGCGTGCACCGCACCAACGGCGCAGTACACCAACGTACCCAGAATCATTTTTTGCAACACAGCCATGTCTTTAATCTCTTTTTGTTTGGATACAATTATTTCGGATTGACGGGTTCTGAAGCCTTGTTATAAATAAACTTGCTGATCAAATCTTCCAGCACCACCGCAGACTGGGTCATTTTGATTTGCTCCCCGTTTTTGAGCATCTCGCTGTCACCGCCGGGAACCAAGCCGATGTATTGCTCCCCCAGCAAACCCGAAGTCAGGATATTGGCGAACGTATCCTTGGGAAATTGATAACGCTTGTCCAGACTCATCACCACATTGGCTTCATAGCGCTGTGTATCCAGCGAAATGTCCGTCACGCGCCCCACCAACACCCCCGCGCTCTTGATCGAGGCCTTGGGCTTCAAACCGCCAATATTGGCAAAATACGCATGCACTTGATAAGTCTCGGACATATTGTATGTGCCCAGGTTCCCGACTTTCATCGCCAGCATTGCCAGCGCGGCGATGCCCGCCACCACGAATATACCCACCCAGAGATCCAGCGTAGTCCGTTCCATTTCCTAATTCCCTCTAAACATGATTGCAGTCAATACGAAATCCAGCATTAATATCGCCAGTGAAGAAGTCACCACCGTGCGCGTGGTCGCGCCGGAGACCCCTTCCGCGGTGGGCGGTGCGTCATAACCTTCGAACAGGGCAATAATCGTCACCACCGTACCAAACACGATGCTCTTGATCACACCGTTCATGATGTCCTCGCGAAAGTCCACGGCTGCCTGCATCTGGGACCAGAACGACCCTTCATCGACACCGATTTGTATCACACCCACGAAGTAGCCTCCGAACACCCCCACTGCACTGAACAGGGCGGCCAGCAACGGCATGGAGATCACCCCGGCCCAGAAGCGCGGAGCGACGATGCGGGCAATCGGATTGACCGCCATCATTTCCATCGCGGAGATCTGCTCGGTCGCTCTCATCAGTCCAATCTCGGCTGTCATTGCCGAACCGGCGCGACTGGCAAACAACAATGCCGCCACCACCGGCCCCAGTTCCCGCACCAGACTCAACGCCACCATGCTTCCCAACGCCGATTCGGATCCGTAGCGACGGAGTGTTTCATAGCCCTGCAGTCCCAGCACCATCCCGACGAACAACCCTGCAACGACAATGATGATCAGCGACAACACGCCGGTAGAAAACAATTCTTTGATGATCAAGTGGAAACGGCGAAAGCTGTTGCCCGAATACATCAGGGTGAGAAAAAAGAAGCGCGTCGCCATACCGATGCGCCATACCGCGTTGATCGAGCGGTGTCCGGTTACCCTGATCGCTTCTACAAATGTTGGCACCATGTTGTCAGGACCTCAAATTCAAATCTTGGCGGTATTCACCGCCCGGATAGTGGAACGGTAACGGACCGTCCATCTCGCCATGCACAAACTGATGCACGAATGCTTTGTCAGAAGCGCGGATTTCGTCGGGCGTCCCTTCTGCCACAATCACGCCATTTTCCATAAAATAAACGTAATCGACAATCTTGAGCGACTCCTGCACATCGTGCGTCACCAGCACCGTAGTCGCCCCCAGGGCATCATTCAGACGGCGAACCAGATCGCCGACCACCGTCAATGAAATCGGATCAAGTCCGGCAAACGGTTCATCATACATGATCAGCATCGGGTCGAGTGCCACGGCACGCGCCAATGCCACGCGCCGCGCCATACCGCCGGACAGTTCGGAAGGCATCAAATGCTGTGTACCGCGCAAACCCACCGCATGCAACTTCATCAACACCAGATCGTGTATCAGATCCTCGGGAAGACCGGTGTGTTCCCGCATCTGAAACGCAACATTGTCATACACCGACATGTCGGTGAACAACGCGCCGAACTGGAACAGCATGCCCATCTTGCGGCGCATGGCATACAGGGCATCATGATCCAGTTCATGAATGATCTGACCGCCCACCTTGACATAACCCTTTGTCGGCTTGAGCACCCCGCCAATATGGCGCAGCAGTGTAGTCTTGCCACAGCCGCTCAAACCCATGATGGCAATCAACTTTCCCTTCGGGAAGGTCATATTGATGCCTTTCAATACGGCACGTTTACCGTAGGCAAAATGCAACTCGCTGATTTCGACCAAAGCGGGAGAAGACAAAATTAAAACCCGAAAATCCAATGTGCGCATTCTAAACCACCGGGTCAATAATACCCAACTAATTGACCTCAATATCAATATTGTTGTGCTTTCCCTATTGAGCTTGCCTGCACTTGCCGTTATGCTCAGCACTCGGCAAGCATCCCTATCTAAAGAGCCCAATGAACGACTTATCGACACTTCCCAGCCTGATAATCGTTGACGATGACCCGCTCATTCGGGAAGGACTGGCGGTCTCTTTCAGCAACGACTTCGAAGTTCATCAGGCCGAATCACGCGTAGCGGCGATCGACTTGCTGCGCGAATTGCCCAGCGCCCCGCAACTGGCATTGATTGATCTGGGATTGCCGCCTGTCCCTCACCGCCCCGATGAAGGCTTTCACCTGATCGCGGAATTGCTGGCTCACTCGCCGACGATCAAGATTTTCGTGTTATCCGGGCAAGATGGTCAAAGCAACGCGCGACATGCGCGCGCACTGGGCGCGATAGATTTTATCGCCAAACCCTGCGCGCCTGAAAAAATAAAGAAATACCTGCACGATGCGCTGAAGGTCCAGGACAAAGCGCCGGGCAACAAGGACCAGGATGATCATCTGCTCGGCCTCGTCGGACAAAGCCCCGCAATGCAAGCCCTGCGCAGTCAGATCGTGATGTACGCAGCCATTCCTTTCCCTGTGTTAATTGAAGGCGAGTCAGGTTGCGGCAAGGAATTGGTTGCCTGCGCAATACAAAAACTGGCAAGCAATCCCGATTCGCCTTTCAAAGTGCTTAACTGCGCCGCGATTCCACCGACGCTGATCGAACCCACCCTGTTCGGTTATAGCAAGGGAGCTTTTACCGGCGCGACGACTGCACAATCGGGATATTTTGAAGAGGCATCTGCCGGCACGCTGTTCCTTGACGAGATCGGCGAACTGCCGCTGGAGCTTCAAACCAAATTATTGCGCGTGCTCGAAAACGGTGAATATCAGCGCGTCGGTGAAACCACGACGCGCAAAAGCGGTGCGCGCATCATCGCCGCAACCAATCGCAACATGCGCGAAGCAGTCAGGGTAGGCACATTCCGTGGCGACCTTTACCACCGACTGAATGTCTTCTCGATCAATGTTCCGCCATTGCGTGAACTGGGCCCGGACAAACTGGCTTTGCTCAACCATTTCCGCGCTTATTACACGCAGCAAATCAAGCAGCAGCCTTTTGAACTGCTCCCGGATGCATTGCAATACTGGGAACAATACAGCTTCCCCGGCAACACCCGGGAATTACGCAACGTCGTCATCCGGCTGACCACGAAGTTTCCGGGAATGACTGTCAACAAGATACAATTACAGGACGAGTTCGACCCGCTGGAAACCTCCGCATACCCGCAAGCAAGCGCATCATCGGAGTCGATAAAACAGCAACTGCAACAAGGCGACTTCAGTCTGGATCGTCATCTGCGTGAACAGGAAGGCCAATATATCGCCGCCGCGCTGGAACTTGCCGCAGGAAACATCAGCGAGGCGGCCAAGTTGCTCGGCATCAATCGCACCACATTGCACAGTCGCATGGGTGCACATGAAAAACTCAACGCATAGGGCTTAATGACATGTACCTAGAGCACTTCGGGCTCACCGAACCCCCGTTCAGAATCACCCCCGTCACGGTATTCTTTTTTTCCGGTGCCAACCGCGGCGAGATTCTTGACGCACTGATCTACTCGATCTCCGAAGTCGAGGGCATCATCAAGGTCAGCGGCGAAGTCGGCAGCGGCAAAACCATGTTGTGCCGGATGTTGCTTGAGAAGCTTCCCGTGCACATCGAGACCATCTATCTGGCCAACCCCAGCTTGTCGCGCGAAGAGATGTTATATGCGATCGCGGACGGGCTCGGGCTGAACATTGACGGCGAGCGTGTCGGCATCATCATGCGGAACATCCAGAACAAGCTCGAGGAGAAGGCCCGCGAAGGCAAACGTATCGTGGTGCTGGTTGACGAGGCCCACGCCATGCCGCTTGACACACTGGAAGAATTGCGCCTGCTGTACAACCTGCAGGTCGGCAATGCCAAGCTGCTGCAAATCGTGCTGTTCGGACAACCGGAGCTGAATGCCAAGCTCGATCAACCCAACATGCGCCAACTCAAGGATCGCATCGTGCATCACTTCCACATGCAACCGCTGTCGCGCAACATTCTGGAAAGCTATTTGATGTTCAGGATGCGCGCGGCGGGCTACCACGGCCCGAATATTTTCTCGCCGAATGCCATCAAACTTATCGCCTCTGCATCCGACGGATTGATGCGTCGCGTCAACATCCTCGCCGACAAATCGCTGCTGGCCGCCTTCGTGGAAGACACACATAACATCGAAACACATCATGTAGAAGCGGCGATGCGCGATAGTGAACTCAGTTTCGCACGCAAATCGCCCGATAAAAAACTAATGTGGGGGAGCGCAATTACCGCAGTGCTGTTAATCGGTTTAACAGCATGGTGGGCGCTGGATAAACCGCAAACATCCCTTCAACAAAGCGCTCCTGAGCAAAGTCGGGGGGCCCAAGGCAAATCACCAACCCTGGCAACAGCAACTGCTGCACCGGTATCCGCTATGGCGGCGATTCAAGCGACAGCCCCTCCCGCCGTCATCCCGAAGCCACCTGCCAAACCTGTTTTGAGTCCCGCCCTGAACCAGAATTCCAAGGCTGCAAATGCTGCCTCGACCTTCCCGCCTGTGCCGGCAGCACACAGCGGCTCAACGGCCAAAAATACAATCCTGTTTGAACAACGTCTGGAGGCGGGAAAACAATTGATCGAGCAAACCACTGGTGGAACTACTAGCCATTCGACTAAGCCGTCAAACTACAACGGCCAAGTCGCTGGTTATTCGGCGAACCCGGGACAGGAAAAACCCGTCGCCAGCATCCAGCTGTATTATAACGAGACAGTCAATCCGGAACGTATCGAGGGCTTCCTCCGGCGCGCAGATAAGCTGGGCATACTCTCTAAAATTTATCTGCTTCCTGCCAAGTTTGGCGGCAAGAACGGGATGCGTGTTCTCTATGGTGCATACCCCTCGGTTGAAGCGGCCCACAACGCGATCAAAGATCTGCCCGCGCGCTATCAGAAAGCGTTCGCCTCTTCCACCTACATTTTCTAAAAAACAATCATGGAGAATTGCTATGTGTGTTGGTGTGTGTCAACTCCAATAATTTATTGGTCTCGGGTCGTGCATCGGCCCGGCATGCCGGATTAAACCGGATCTGCATGACTAAACTATATTGCGCAGGCTTTGCATCAAGGATATATTGAGGCTAACTAACTGGGGAGTAAGGAAAATGCGGTTCCAAACATTTTCAATCATCGCGCTGATCATTTCGTTGTTTCTGGCTGGCTGCGGCGGGAGCGGAAAGAGTGACTACGACGGCAATTGGACGGCATCCTATACCGATCCTGCAAGCGTTCCGGTTGTTAATAATAGTAGTCAATATATTACTCAAACCGTGTCATGCGCGAGTCCCACTACCACGATAACGCTGGTGAATGGATCGGGTTCAACCAAACAAACTCAAACATGCGTAATTACAACAACCGATTCTTTTACTACACCTGCCACAACTACAACGGCTACTCAGACCACTGACTTTTTAATCAGTGCTGCTATCAACGGCAGCACTAGCGTGATGAATGCCGTTGTGAATGGCACTCCACTTTCTGGAACATGCATCAGTACTGTGGGGTGTTCAGCACAAGCCACAACGGGAACGGGCGCCCTTAGCCTGACGCGATAGTTATACAGATGGGTTAGCGACTTTATTGCGTAACCCAACAACCCAATCTTCAGCCCCGACGGATGTGCGTTGGTGTGTGTTGAGCAATACCCGCAAAGCTGTTAGGCTACAAACCAACCACCATGAAGGAAGATGCATGCGTTCACGCAACCTGGTTTATCTTTGTGCTATCGGAATGATGCTGGCCGGCTGCGGGACGACTCCTATCAAACCGGCAGACCAGCACATGCAACGGCCTGCCGCTCAACCCGAAACACAAAGCAGTATTCCCCAACCGATCCAGGACAGCGTCGTGCTGCCGCCGCCCAAACCGGCCGATAAAGTTGCCACCTACAGCGTGGTCGTCACCAATGTGCCGGCTCAACAGATTTTATTCGCGCTGGCGCGCGACGCAAAAATCAACCTCGACATCCAGTCCGGCATTCAGGGAACCGTGACGATCAATGCCATCGACCAGTCCCTGCCGGAAATCCTCACGCGCATCGCCAGGCAGGTCGATATGCGCTATGAAATTAACAACGGCACCCTGACCGTGATGCCGGATACGCCCTATCTGCACAGTTACAAGATCGATTACGTTAACATGACGCGCGAATCGGACAGCGCGATTTCAAATACCACGCAAGTGGGAGGGAGTTCATCCGGCAGTTCAGGCAGTTCGGGCGGGGGCAATAATTCTTCGCTTACCATCAAGGATGTCTCCAAAAATCGTTTCTGGGAAACCTTGACGCAGAACATCAAGGATATTCTCCATGAGACCGACAAGATATTACCCGAGGGCTCCAGCGAGACCTCGGTGCAGCAGGTCAGGGCAGCCAGCAGCACCGGCACCGGGGTTCAACCCCCCAGCGGCACCAAGAAGTCTGCCCCCAAGGTCGGGATTGAAAACAGTCCCAATCCGGTCAATGTCGAAGAAGGCGGGATGACCGTTACCAAGCGCAGCACTTTCCGCGAGGCGGCTTCAGTCATTGCCAATCCGGAGAATGGCATCATCACGGTACGTGCCACCGGAAAACAGCACGAGAAGATCCAACAGTTCATCGACCGGGTCATGGCCAATGCCGAACGCCAGGTATTGATTGAGGCGACCATCGTGGAGGTGCGGCTAAGCGACAATTACCAGCAAGGCATAGACTGGTCGCAGTTGCGGCTGGGCAGCACAGGTCTCCAGCTAACTCAGAAAGGCACAGCCGGTCTGCCCGCCGCCAATACCGGCAGCATGTTCACCCTCGGCTACCTCAACCCCACTTCACGCCTGGGCAGTCTCGCCGCCTCGATCACCCTGCTGGAATCTTTTGGCAATGTCAAAGTCCTGTCCAGCCCCACACTGAGCGTGATGAATAACCAGACCGCGATGCTGCGCGTAGTGGATAACCTGGTGTACTTCTCGATGACGGTCACGCCGGGGACAGTTAACACGCTCACCGGCACCCTGTCCACACCTCCCACCTACACCTCCAGCCTCCTGACATCGCCGGTGGGGTTTACCATGAGCCTGACGCCGGAAATCAACGACAACGATACGGTGCTGCTCAATATTCGCCCGTCGATTACGCGGCTGCTCGGATATGTCAACGACCCCAATCCGTCTCTGGCCAACCCATGCCTGGGTGTTGGCACCTGCCCCGGGGTGGTGAACCGCATCCCGCAAACATCGACACGCGAAATGGAGTCGGTTCTGAAAATCGGAAACAATCAGATCGCCGTACTGGGCGGCCTGATGGAAGATAATATGAACAAGCTCACCGACGAAGTGCCGATGTTGGCGCGTATTCCAGTTCTGGGCAATCTGTTCCAGAACCGCAATGACACGACAACCAAGACAGAACTGGTGATCTTCCTGAAACCGATCGTTATCAAAAATGCCAGTGTCAATGACGATTTCAGCGCGTTTCGCCGCAACTTGCCGGACCAGAATTTCTTTAAAGAATCCGCCTACGGAAAACCCTGAACATGAGCCTGCTACTGGATGCCCGAAAAAAATCCCAGCAAGCACAGGCTGGCCAAGGCAACCCTTCCGGACGCGAGCTTAGCCTGGAGCCGCATCCCGACTCGGCTGCCGGACCCGCAGTTATCCCGCCGGCTGATTCGGC
The DNA here is from genome assembly GCA_002429165.1 of Gallionella sp. UBA6045. Taxonomy (GTDB): domain Bacteria; phylum Pseudomonadota; class Gammaproteobacteria; order Burkholderiales; family Gallionellaceae; genus Gallionella. Next base: position 20,462 of record DIYV01000042.1, read on the forward strand.
ACCCGATGACAAGGCGCGCATTACCGGGCAAAACCTGTTCAATGCAAAATCAGGTTCTGCGGCGTATGCACGCCCCAGCATGAATCGCAATCTGCTGATCGCGCTGGGCGGCGCGGTTTTACTACTCGCTGCAGGAGCGGGTTATGTGTGGTACGCCATCTCTCCCGGCAACACCCAGCCGCTGCGTCCTGTCAGCATGCCGGTCGCCGCACTTGAAAAACCCGCACCGGCAATCCTTCCGCCGCAAAATAATCTGGTGCCCGGTGTTGTTTCGGCCGAAGTTGCTTCGCCGAAGCCGGCCGGGACCCCAAAGCCAAGACATGCCGCAAAGCATTTGGCAAGGGCAGCCTTGCCACAAGCGCACCAGGATGATTCGGTACATGTCGAGCAGCGCACGGAAGAGCCCATCGATCCGTTGCTCAACAATGCCTATCTTGCATATCGCGGCGGGAATCTTGAGCAAGCGCAACAGCTGTATCTTAAAGCGCTCAATCTGGATGCAAACAATACTGACGCCCTGCTCGGGCTGGGTGTTATCGCCCAGCACCGCGGCGAGGACAACGTGGCGGCACACTATTACGCGCAAGTATTGGCACTTGATCCGCGCAATGCCGTGGCCAATGCGGGAATGTCCGCCTTGTCCAACGACGATAACCGCGAAAGCCGCCTGAAGACGCTGCTCAATGAACAGCAAAATTCATCATCCCTGCATTTTGCTTTGGGCAATTACTATGCGGAGCAAGTTCGTTGGGGTGAGGCGCAGCAGTCATATTTTGATGCCTACAAATTGGCGCCCGACCGTGCTGAATTGGCATTCAATCTGGCCGTCAGTCTTGACCGCCTTGGGCAAAAAAAAGCGGCCGCACAATATTACCGGCGTGCCCTGCAGCTTGATCCTGAAAACCATGCCAGCTTTGATCATGCAAAAATTTCACAACATATCGAAGAGCTAACGCACTAAATCGTCATGCCAACAAATACGAAGCAGGACAATCCGCCTCAACAGCTGGGACAGATACTGGTTGGCAAGGGCGTTATCAGCGACGACCAGTTGCGCATTGCCTTGCAAGAGCAGGGCAAGACGCACCAGCCGCTGGGCCGTCTGCTGGTTCGTCTTGGCTTTCTCTCGGAAGCCACTATCCGCGACGTCTTGTCGGAAAACCTCGGCCAGCAAAGCGTAGATCTCGCCTCCGTCATCATAGACTCGGCCGCACTGAGTCTGATCCCCAAAGATGTGGCGCGGCGTTATCAATTGTTGCCCCTGTCTGTGGATCAGGTCGGAAACAGCCTGACCCTGGCGGTCGCCGACCCGGACAACATCATCGCGCTCGATCAGGTGCGCGCGCTGCTCAAGGACGAATACCGCCTGATCACCCAGCTCGCCAGCGAATCGGACATCCTGCGCGCGATTGACCAGTACTACGGCTTTGAACTCTCGATAGACGGCATCCTGCACGAAATCGAGCCGGGTGAAATGGAATACCAGACGCAGCAATCCGGCGTGAATGAGTTCAGCCAGCCGGTGGTACGCCTGGTCGATGCGCTGCTCACCGAGGCCGTACAACGGGGCGCTTCGGACATCCACTTCGAACCGGAAAACAGCTTTTTACGCATCCGCTACCGCGTCGATGGCGTGCTCCGCCAGGTTCGCAGTCTGCACAAGAGTTTCTGGCCGGCCATGGTGGTGCGCCTGAAGGTGATGAGCAACATGAACATCGCCGAAACCCGAGCGCCGCAAGACGGACGCATCTCGCTGCGTTTGTCGGGCCGGCCGATCGATTTCCGGGTGGCTTCGCATCCCACCACGCATGGCGAAAATCTGGTGCTGCGCATTCTGGACCGGCAAAAAGGCATCGTGTCGCTTGACGGGCTTGGTCTGGATGATGCCGCGCTCAGCCTGCTCAAGATGATCATCGCCAAGCCGGAAGGCATCGTGCTGGTGACCGGCCCTACCGGCAGCGGCAAAACGACCACCCTGTATTCGGTGCTGAACCACATCAACACCGAATCGGTCAACATCATGACACTGGAAGACCCTGTCGAATATCCGCTCGCGCTGATCCGGCAGACTTCGGTCAACGAATCTGCCAAAATGGATTTTGCCAACGGTATCCGCTCCATGATGCGCCAGGACCCGGACATTATTCTGGTCGGCGAAAT
>DIYV01000042.1:22771-32119 GCA_002429165.1 Gallionella sp. UBA6045
CGCGACCATCCCACCGCCGAAATGGCATTCCGCGCCGCGATGACCGGGCATCAGGTGTATTCGACGCTGCACACCAATTCGGCAATAGGCGCGATACCGCGCCTGCTCGACATCGGCATCCTGCCGGACATCATGGCCGGCAACATCATCGGAGTCGTGGCACAACGACTGATACGCATTTTGTGCAATGAATGCAAATACCCATACTCGCCGGATGCATCGGAACGAAAGCTGCTGGGTCTCACTGCCCAGCAAGACATCACCCTGTATCGGGCTGCCGGCTGTGAATCCTGCAACCATCAGGGGTACAAGGGGCGCATGGCCATCATGGAATTGCTCAAACTGGATTTCGATCTGGACGATCTGGTTTCGCAGCGCGCCAGTACACGCCAAATCAGGGAGGCTGCACTCGAGAAGGGTTTTCGTCCGCTGGCGCTGGACGGGATCCGGCGCATCCAGCAAGGCATCACCTCGATTGCGGAAGTCAGCCGCATTGTGGATCTGACCGACCGGCTGGGTTAAGGAGCCGGGGAACCTAATGTCACTCTTCGCCTATCGTGCAATAGATGATCTTGGCAAGACCCATAGAGGCTTGCAGGATGCCGCCAACCAAGTGGATCTGGAACTGCGCCTTAAACGCGGCGGCCTTGATTTGATCGATGCCAAAATAGACAGTGGCGGAACAGGCTTTGGGCGTGCCAAGATCAAACGCCCCGAGTTGATCACGTTTTTTTTCAACCTCGAACAACTTACCCGTGCCGGCGTTCCTTTGCTGGAAACCCTTGCCGATTTGCGCGACACCATGAACGACCAGCGCTTCCGCGAAGTCATTGCCAATCTGGTCGAGTCCATCGAAGGCGGCAAAAAGCTGTCTGAAGCGATGGCGCTGCACCCGGACGCATTTGATAAAATCTTCATCAGTCTGACCCATGCAGGTGAAGCAAGCGGACGCCTGCCGGAGGTTTTTGAACACATCACCGAATCACTGAAATGGCAGGATGAAATGGCCTCGAATACCAAGACCATCCTGATGTATCCGGCTTTCGTCGGCACTGTTGTGGTGGCGATCACGTTTTTCCTGATGATCTACCTGGTGCCGCAACTGGTCAGTTTCATCAAAGGCATGGGGCAGGAAATTCCCATCCAGACACGCATACTGCTTGCCACTTCGTCGTTCTTTGTCAATTACTGGTATGTAATGATCGCATCACCCATCGTGCTGGTCGTTGCGGGAAAGTTGCTCATCACCACCAGCCCGAAGATGCGCTTCAAATTCGACAAATTCAAGCTGGATATGTGGGTAATCGGCCCTATCCTACACAAAATCATTCTGGCGCGTTTCGCCAACACGTTCGCAATGATGTATGGTTCCGGCATCAACATCCTCGACTGCATCGCCAACTCGCGCGATGTGGTCAACAATCAGGCCGTCGCCAAGAGCCTCGACGATGTCATACATGAAATCGAATCCGGCAAAAACCTGACCCAGAGCTTCCAGAATACCAGCATGTTTCCTCCGCTGGTAATACGCATGCTCAGAGTCGGCGAAGCCACGGGTTCGCTGGACAAGGCGTTGCTCAATGTAAGCTATTTTTATGATCGCGACGTGAAGAGTTCCATCAAAAAAGTGCAAGTCATGATCGAACCGACCATGACCATCGTGCTGGGTGCATTACTGGGCTGGGTTATGCTGTCGGTGCTGTCGCCAATCTATGATCTTATCGGCAAGGTGAAATTTTGATGGGCCGAGACTATCCATTGGAGAGGAACACAGTTGTCCGAGAAACTTTTGATGGCCGAAAGTTTTTTGGACAAAGCGCGAATAATCTGATGGGAAATCCGGGGTGAAACAAGCACTGCTACTATTCCTGAGTGCCGATCGCTTGCATGCGCAACTCATTGCAGGCAGCGAAACCGTGCTGCAGGGCGATTTCACCGACACCCCGGAGGGGCGGGAAAGTTTCGTGTCTTTTTTGCAGGCAACGAAGTGTCCGGCTTACCTGCTGACCGACATGATTGAAGAGGACTTCCGTCATGACATCGTTCCGCACCTGATCGGAAGCAGCCACACCGCACTCATTCAGCGCAAGTTCGACCAGTATTATCGCGGCACACCTTTCCGCAAAGCCACCCTGTTGCAGCGCCAAAAGACCGGACGCCGCGACGATGACATGCTGTTCTCGGCGCTGACCAATCCCGGGCTCATCATGCCCTGGCTGAATATCATGCTGGCGCAGCAAATCCCTCTTGCAGGAATATATTCGGTGCCGCAGATCAGCGAACCGCTGGTTAAAAACCAGGCATCGAAACATCTGCTGCTGATTTCCTGGGAAAGATTTTCCGGGCTGCGCCAAACCTATTTCAGCGACCATCGCCTGCAAATTTCCCGTCTGACGCCTGTTTATGCAGACCTGACATTTCAAAATGCCGTAGTTAACGAACTCAGCCGAACCTACCAATATTTGAAGAGCCTGAGTTTGCTTCCGGCGGGACAAATACTCGATGTGCGCATCCTGTGCAATGCCGATGACCGCAACGAACTGCAAAAAAAATTACCCAATGACGCGGATGTGCGCTATGACTTCGCGGATATCGACGAAGTCGGCAGGCAACTCAAGCTTGACTACCACTTCACCGATTCGGACGCCAGCCAGATCTTCCTGCGCCAACTGGCCGCCAACCGTCCCAGTACTCATTACGCCAGCGCTGAACACACCCGCTACTACACACTGTGGCAGCTGCGGCGCGCACTCAACTGGAGCAGCGGCGCGCTATTGTTGGCAAGCATATTATGGGCAGCCACAACCGTCTGGCAAAGCGGCGGGAATGTAACTGCGGCAAATGCGCTCAAGACTGAGACAGCACATCTGGTGAAGGAAGCGAAGCAAATCACGCAGGGTTTTCCCGTCACCGATACCCCTGCCGCTGACATGAAGGCAAGCGTCTCTGTCATGCGCAAACTCGATCAATACGGGTCTGCCCCGCAAATCGTCCTGAACCCGATCAGCGCCACGCTTGACCGTTTCCCGAAAATCGATGTAAACGGGCTGGATTGGAAAGAGAGCACGACCGAACCTGTTGCAATCAACACCCGTGCCGACGTTCCCGCCGAGGTGATTACCCTGAAGGGGGATATGCTGGGTTTCGGCAATGACTACCGCGCCGCGCTGGCGTACCTGGATCGCTTCCAGCTTGAATTAAGCAAGCGCGGTTACCAGGTGACCGCCATTACCAGGCCGCTTGACGTCAGCCCCACCGGCAGTCTTGCCAATCAGAGTGAAGCGAGTGAAAATCAACTCGACTTTTCATTCAAGCTTGTATGGAGGTCGGCAATATGAAATTCTCCAACACGGATTTTCACCTGATGCGCTGGAGCATTGCCGCGATCAGCACATCCGTATTGCTTAGTGGCGCCATTTTGTATGCCAGCATCAAGTATGCAGACTATACCCAAAAAGATCGGCGCGTTGCCCAGAGTCAAATGAATGATGCACGCAAACGATTAACCATGGCCCGCGAGGATCGGGAAAACCTGTCGGATTTTTCCAAGGAATATGACGTCCTCAAAGCAAACAAAATCATCGGCGACGATCACAGGCTGGACTGGATGGAAGGGTTGGAGAAACTTCGCAATCAAAATCTGGTCATCGATTTTCGCTATAACATCGCCCCGCAAAAAATCTATGCACCGCCGTCCGCCGTGGACAGCGGCAACTTCGACATACACTACAGCGAAATGAAAATGCAATTCGATTTGCTGCACGAGGGCCAGTTGCTGAATTTTTTCAATGCACTGCGCCGCCAGATCAAAGGCCGCTATCAACTCGAAGGCTGCACCCTGCAACGCGTCGAAACGGCAGATGGATCTGCCACAGCCGCCGGGGTGAATATCAAGGCAGAATGCAGCGGCGGCTGGATTACGCTGAAGAACCGGAACACCCCATCATGAGATCGACTCTCAAAATTGGCCTGATCGCCATTGGATTAACAATCCCGATGTTCACCGGCGCCGAAGAATTGGGGCGGCTGTTTTATACCCCGGAACAACGCGCACAACTTGACTACAATTATGCACAGGGCGCAGATTCAACCAATAATAGTTCCACGCTGATGCTCAATGGCATCGTGCAAAAGCATGGCGGCAAGCGCACCGTGTGGATCAACGGCGTGCCGCAACAGGCCGGCAGCAGCGATGACAAGACACCTGAAAGCCAGTCAGTTCAGGTACCCGGCACAGCCGGCACGGTCAAACTTAAAGTCGGGCAGCGCGTATTGCTGGGCCCATCCGACCATCCGGATACGGTCAGGCCGGATACGCCAGACACACCCAGGCAATAAATCGTGTTCGCCAAACGTATAGCCATTTTCAACCCGGATAATCTATCAGGGGGAAATGCCGAGAAGCACGAACGGTCTAATGAACTATCCGGGTTTAATCAGGGTCGCGGCAAGCAGCACGGCGCGGCTTTGCTTGTCATGCTGGTAATCCTGGTCGTGGGTATTGCCGCGATACTGGTCAATTCGTTAACTGCTTCTTCGGTTAAGACTGCCAGACAGGCAACGACTGCCGCAGCGTTGGCACAGGCCAAGGACGCATTGATTGGCTATGCGGTCAGCGACCTCAATCGTCCTGGAGAACTGCCATGTCCTGATTTTGATAATGATGGGATGATTACCTTGGCAGATTATTCTGGAATCAACTGCAAAAGTTTAATTGGAAGGTTGCCGTGGAAAACGCTGGGATTACCCGATCTGCGCGATGGATCAGGAGAGCATCTTTGGTACGCGATATCCGATACGTTTCATGCTAATGGCTCGACCATTATCAACAGTAACACCCAGGGTACGCTGCTGGTATACAACGCAGATGGCGTATCCCTGCAAACACAGTCTGGCTACAGCGCAGTTGCAGTAATATTTGCACCGGGCAACCCCATTGGCACACAGACTCGAAATACAGTTGCTCAACAAAACGACGCGGCAAACTACCTGGACTTTGCCAACAGTCGGAACAATGCCACCGCCAGCGGCCCCTTTATTGCGGGCGCATCATCCGACACCTTCAACGACCAACTCCTCTACATCACAACCAAGGACTTGATACCACTGCTTGAACAACGGGTGGCCGGCGCGGTGAAAAATGCACTTGCCGATTACTATTCCCTCAACGGCTACTATCCATGGGCGGATAATTTAGGGTATGGGTCGGATAATTATTTAGCTAATGATGGGGAAAACAGAGGGTGGTTGCCTAGAGATGCGTCTGCGGGCGGCGCACCGGACTGGGCCGCTGGCAACCTCCCTCAATGGTTTTTTGACAACCAATGGTACGCGTTGATCTACTACAGCGTAGCGCAGAAATACACGGAAGACCCCTATCATTGTTCTACCTGCGATAACTACACGTTGAGCGTGGATGGCGCCAACGGAGTACGCGCACTTTTCTTTATGCCGGGGACACCCATCGCTCCGCAACAACGAATTAGCACATCTGATGTAGCAACTCTGTCTAATTATCTGGAAGATTCCCAGAACAAAGACAATAACAATGATCTGTATGTTACCCCCACCTCGCAAGCAGCAGACCGGGATCGGCTGTACTGGCTGTCCTCATCGTCAATATGGAAGCCGTAACATGACTGGATCGCAAAGGCCCACTGTGAAAAAAAAGAATTGCGGCTTTACCCTGATCGAAATGGCGATGGTGCTGATGATCGTCGGGCTGTTGCTGGGCGGCTTGTTGCCAACCATATCCAGCCAGGTCGAGCAACGAAATGTGACCGAGACGCGCAAACAACTCGATGAAATCCAGCAAGCGCTGATCGGCTTTGCCGTCATCAACGGCCGACTGCCCTGTCCCGCTACTTCTGCCACCAACGGCGTGGAAAGCCCTGTAACTGGCACAGGCATCTGCGACCATCCTTATGATGGTTATCTACCCGCCGCGACTTTGGGGTTGTCGGGAACCAGCAGTTCCGGCCTGGTTCTGGACTCGTGGGGCAACCCGATCCGCTATGCAGTAACTTCATGGAACTCAAATACTTTCACTATACCGAACGGGATGCGTACGGTCGGAATATCCGGTCTCACACCCACCAGTTTGTTGGTTTGCTCATCAGCCACCAACATCACAAATTCGAGTTGCGGTTCCGGATATTTCATCACTTCCAGTGGTAATGGCGTACCAGCGGTTATATTTTCTACCGGCAAGAACGGTGCGCAAGGCAGTGCCGGTATCGGCATCGATGAGGCGGCCAACCTAGCGGGATATCCTAGATTTGTCAGCCACCTCCCCGCACCCAGCGGAGCCACCAATGGCGCGTTCGACGACATCGTCATCTGGATCTCGCCCAACGTGCTGATCAACCGCATGGTAACGGCGGGCAAGCTGCCGTAGGACAATTGTCATTTCGAGCCCTCCGGCTGCGTTCCGGGCAGGCTACGCGAAAAATCTTAAGATTCCTCACATTCGTTCGGAATGACACACTACTCGTTCGGATGCACCCAATCAGTTCGGAATGGCGCCTCTCCAGGCGTGCCGTAATATCGGCAGTTGTTGAACAAACCCACCTTGTCCTTTATAGTGCCCGCATGAAACATGCCGCCGACATTCCGGCACAGTTAATAACCACGTGATACAGTGCAATGCCTACTGTTCTTGTTACCCATGGTTTCCGGTTTTTCTTTTTCAGTGGCGAACACGGCGAGCCGCCACATATACATGTGGAATATGGCGACAAGGCAGGCAAGTATTGGCTCGATCCGATTGAGCTTGCGCGTTCGGAGGGATTTCGCAGCCATGAGTTGACTAGGGGTTCCCCCGCCTGCGCGACGCTAACGAAGCCCAGCGCAAAAATTGGCGGCTTATCGGCAAGGGCGTGGGCGTCCATTGGCCGGAAATTGACGAGGATATCGCCGTCGAAACCTTGATGCGCGGCTAGCCCCGGCATCCGCATTCAGGCCCTGCGCCAGGTCGTACCTGACGCGCTGTCTTCCAGCACGATTCCTGCCGCCAATAATTCCTTGCGGATGCGGTCGGCCTCGGCATAATTTTTAGCCTGCTTGGCGGCAATGCGCGCTTCGATTAGATGGTTGATTGATTCGGGAGTATGAGATTGCGTACCGGTCATATTTTTAGTGAAGTGCTCCATCGTTTTATTCATCTGCCCAGTTACTCTTCCCTGCAAAAATTCTTGAGGGTCGCGCTGCAGCAATCCAAGCACGCTGCCCAACGCCTTGAGCTGCGCGGCCAGTTGTAATGAATCGGATTTATTTACTTCGTTGGCCAAATCAAATAACACCGCAACCGCTTCCGGCGTATTGAAGTCGTCGTCCATGGCAGCCTTGAAGCGCTGCGCATGGGGTTCGTTCCAGTCAACGGCAACCCCCCCAGCCCCCCTTGTCAGGGGGAGGCGTGCTTCTTCCTCCCCTGACAAGGGGAGGCCGGGAGGGGTTTTGAGTGCGGTATACAGCCTGGTCAGCGCGCCCTTCGCATCATCCAGATGCACGTCGGAATAATTCAGCGGGCTGCGGTAATGCGCGCGCATAATGAAGAAACGCACCACTTCTGCATCGTACTTTTTCAGCACTTCGCGGATCGTGAAAAAGTTGCCCAGACTCTTGGACATCTTCTCCTTGTCGACGTTGACGAAACCGTTGTGCATCCAGTAATTCACGAAGGTGCACTGATGGGCGCCCTCGCTCTGCGCGATTTCGTTCTCGTGATGAGGGAACTGCAGATCCGCGCCGCCGCCGTGTATGTCGAAATGCTCGCCGAGCAATTTGGAGCCCATCGCCGAACATTCGATATGCCAGCCGGGCCGGCCTTTGCCCCACGGTGAATCCCATTTCACTTCGTCGGCTTCCTGCTCCCTGGCGTGTTTCCACAGCACGAAGTCGAGCGGGTCATTCTTGTTGTCGGCCACCTCGACGCGCTCGCCGGCGCGCAGGTCTTCCAGCGATTTGCCGGACAGCTTGCCGTAACCGGGAAACTTGCGCACCGCGTAATTCACGTCGCCATCGCTCGCCAGGTAGGCCAGTCCATAGTCTTCGAGTTTTCCGATCATGTCGAGCATCTCCGGCACGAATTGCGTGGCACGCGGTTCATGATCCGGACGCAGCACGCCCAGCGCATCGGCATCTTCGTGCATCGCGGCGATGAAGCGCGCGGTGAGCGCATGGATGGACTCGCCGTTCTCCGCCGCGCGCTTGATGATCTTGTCGTCGATGTCGGTGATGTTGCGCACGTAATCCACCTCATAGCCGCTCGCCTTGAGCCAGCGATACACCATGTCGAACACCACCATTACGCGCGCATGGCCGAGATGGCAATAGTCGTATACCGTCATGCCGCACACATACATGCCGGCCTTGCCCGGCACGATACTCACGAATTCCTGTTTGTCACGCGCCAGCGTGTTGTAGATTTTTAACATTAAGGGCCTCAAAAAAATAAATTCCGGTGCGTGTTTGATACATCGAACGAATATTCCGCCGAAACATCTTACAATGCAGACGACTAAATGGCGTAGTTTATGCGCGATTTTCAGGGGCGCATTTATGAACTCTCCAACTTCGAAATCAAAACATCCGGTTAAATGCGCTGTCGCTACCCCGCCCTGCGGAGCCTGGCTATGCTACATTTTATGCTGCGCGGACGATACACTTTATACCGGCATTACCAACGACCTGGAGAAGCGTCTTGCCGCACATAACGCGGGTACGGCTGCCAGGTACACGCGGGGGCGCGGTCCGGTCGAACTGGTGTTTGTGGAAAGTTGCGCCGGCAAATCAGCCGCGCTGAAACGGGAGATGAAAATCAAAAGCCTGTCGCGGACAAATAAACTGGCATTGATCGAATCGGTACCGCGACACAAACAATCAAACCGGGACACCATATAACAGTGTTGTGCTGACGCCGGCAGCCGAAAACCGGTAAAATGCGCACCTTTGCAACTGCCTGAACCATCACATGCTCACCTTCCAGCAAATCATCCTGACCCTGCAGAAATATTGGGACAAGCAAGGCTGCGCACTGCTGCAACCCTACGATATGGAAGTTGGCGCGGGCACCTCGCATACCGCGACTTTTTTGCGTGCGCTCGGCCCGGAACCGTGGAAAGCCGCTTACGTGCAGCCGTCGCGCCGCCCCAAGGATGGCCGCTACGGCGAGAACCCGAATCGCTTGCAGCATTATTACCAGTTCCAGGTGGTGCTGAAACCCGCACCGGCGAATATTCTGGAATTGTATCTCGGCTCGCTGAAAGAGCTCGGCTTCGACCTGAAAAAAAATGATGTTCGCTTCGTCGAAGACGATTGGGAAAACCCGACGCTGGGCGCGTGGGGTCT
>DIYV01000042.1:32329-39326 GCA_002429165.1 Gallionella sp. UBA6045
TACGGGCTGGAACGGCTGGCGATGTATCTGCAAGGCGTGGAGAACGTATTCGACCTGACCTGGACCGAGGGCGTCAGCTATCGCGACGTTTATCACCAGAACGAGGTCGAGCAATCCACCTATAACTTCGAGCACAGCGATGTGGAGTTCCTGCTCGGCGCATTCGGCAGCCATGAGAAGCAGGCCAGGCATCTGATCGAGCATCAACTGGCATTGCCCGCCTACGAACAGGTATTGAAAGCGGCGCACAGTTTCAACCTGCTGGATGCGCGCGGCGCGATCTCGGTAACCGAACGTGCTGCCTACATCGGCCGTATCCGCAACCTGGCGCGCAGTGTCGCCAGGAGCTACAAAGAGAGTCGCAGACGGCTTGATCCGCCGTTCCCGATGGCGCCGCGCGAGTGGGCTGACGAAGTCGTTACCCAGATGGAACAGGAAACCGCCCGATGACAACGTCCAGGAACTTGCTCGTCGAATTGCTCGTTGAAGAGTTGCCGCCGAAGTCTTTGAAGATGCTTGGCGATGAGTTTGCCAGCCAAATTCTTAATGAATTAATGAGATTCCAACTTATGCTGCGCGCACCCCAAGGTGTGGAAATATTTTCCAGTCCGCGCAGATTGGGGGTATTTATTCCTGATGTATTGGACCGCGCACCAGACAGGACTGAAAACGTCAAGTTGATGCCGGTCTCGGTAGGTTTAGATGCGAACGGACAACCTACACCTGCGCTCCTGAAGAAACTGGGCGTAGATGCGTCTGCAGTACCATCTCTCAAGCGCGCTATGGACGGCAAGACAGAAGCCCTGTTCTTCGACAAACCGGTGAAAGGCGCGACGCTCGTTGCGGGTTTACAGGCGGCACTCGAAGTCGCGATCGCCAAACTGCCGATCGCAAAAGTTATGACCTATCCAAATCCATCAGACAATGGATGGGAAACCGTCAACTTTGTGCGCCCTGCACATGGCCTGGTTGCGCTGCACGGCGCGGACATCGTGCGGGTCAGTGTATTGGGATTGAAGGCCGGACGCGAGACGCAAGGCCACCGCTTCGAGGCAAGTGTGTCACCGGTAGTATTGAAGGATGCCGACAGCTATGAAGCGCAGATGGAAACCGAAGGCGCAGTAATCCCGAATTTTGCCAAACGCCGCACCGAGATCGCGCGCCAGTTGATGAAGGCTGCAGCGAAGGTGGGTGGCGGAGTAAAACCAATCGATGATGAAGCTTTGCTGGACGAAGTGACCGCGCTGGTCGAGCGTCCCAATGTATTGCCTGGCACGTTCGAATCCGAATACCTGGCAATGCCGCAGGAATGCCTGATCCTGACCATGAAGGCTAACCAGAAATACTTCCCGCTGCTGGATACCAACGGGAAACTTACCAATCATTTCCTGATCGTGTCCAACATCCGTCCGGCGGATACAAGCCTGGTGATCGGCGGCAACGAGCGTGTAGTTCGCCCGCGCTTGGCCGACGCGAAATTCTTTTACGACAAGGATCGCAGGCAGACGCTCGAATCCCGAGTGGAAAAACTCGCTGATGTGGTTTATCACAACAAGCTGGGCACGCAGTTGCAGCGCGTGGAGCGCATCGCCACATTGTCCGGCACCATTGCACGGATGCTGGGTGCCGACAAGGCGGATGCCGAACTGGCTGCACGCCTGTCCAAGGCGGATCTGCTCACCGACATGGTGGGCGAATTCCCCGAACTGCAGGGCATCATGGGACGTTATTACGCGCTGCACGACGGAGAGGACAATGTGGTGGCGGATGCGATCGAGGCGCACTATCACCCGCGCTTCGCCGGCGACACCCTGCCGCAGGGCGCCATTGCGTGCGCCGTGGCGCTTTCTGACAAACTGGAAACCCTGGTTGGCATTTACGGGATCGGCCAGGTTCCCACCGGCGAAAAAGATCCGTTCGGTTTGCGCCGCCATGCTCTGGGCATTTTGCGCATTTTGATCGAGACGCCGCTCGATCTACCGCTGGGCGCATTGCTTAAAACTGCGGCGGGAAATTTCCCGGCGGGCATATTGAGCGTGTCGGTGGCAAAAGATGTCGAGGCATTCATGCTTGATCGCTTGCGCGGCTATCTGCGCGAGCGTGATTTCGAGGTGTCGCACATCGAGGCGGTGCTCTGCATGCTGGATGGGCGGCTGCATCAGGTTCTGCCGCGCCTGGAAGGCGTGCGCGCTTTCGCCGCGCTCGAGGTCGCGAAGGACCTGGCCGCAGCCAACAAGCGTGTGCAGAACATAATGCGCAAGAACCACGAAGAGATCGGCACTGATCTGGAAGGAGCGGCTGTAAAGCCTGCGCTGCTGATAGAGGCTGCCGAAAAGGACTTGTATCAGGCCATGCATGATATAACCCCGTTTGTGCAAGGCTATCTGGATCGTGGTGACTACGGAAAAAACCTGAAGGCGCTGGTCACGCTCAAGCCGTTCATCGACGACTTTTTCGAAAAGGTCATGGTGATGTGCGAAGACAAGAACCTGAGGTTGAACCGGGCGCTGCTGTTGCAGCAACTCGGCAAACTGATGAATCAGGTCGCCGATATTTCCAAATTGGCAGCCTAGGGACTTCGGAATATACCAGCCATGAAATTAATAATTCTCGACCGCGACGGCGTAATCAATTTCGATTCCGATCAATTCATCAAGAATCCGGAAGAATGGAAGCCGATCCCCGGCAGCCTGGAAGCGATTGCGCGCTTGAACCAGGCCGAATATCGCGTGGTGGTGGCGACCAACCAGTCCGGTATCGGACGCGGATTGTTCGACATGCCTATGCTGAATGCGATACATGACAGGATGCACAAAGCCTGCGGGCTGGTCGGTGCGCGCATCGATGCGGTGTTTTATTGCCCGCATACCGCTGAAAGTCATTGTGCTTGCCGCAAACCCAAAGCCGGCATGCTGGAGGAGATCGCTGACAGATATAACGTCAGCCTTGCCGGCGTACCCACGGTCGGCGACTCGCTGCGCGATTTGCAATCTGCCGCAACGATGGGTGCGCTGCCCTATCTGGTCCTGACCGGAAAAGGCTTTAGAACCCAGGCGGCGGGCGGCTTGCCGGAAGGTACGGTGGTGTTCACGGATCTGGCTGCTGTAGTCGCCGAACTGGTATAAGGTTCCCTAATATGCTGGTAATACGCTCGCTGATTTTCCTGCTGCTGCAAATCATTATCACGCCGGTTTTTGCGCTGCTGGCGCTGCTGACCTTCCCGTTCAGCCGGCTCACGCGCTATCGCTTCATTTCACTATGGGCAAAAATGATGCTGCCCATACTGCGGCTGGTATGCGGCATACGCCATGAGGTGCGCGGTATCGAGAATCTGCCCAAGCAGCCGTGCATCGTGATGTGCAAGCACCAGTCGGCATGGGAGACGCTGGCCCTGCAAAAAATCTTCCCCCCGCAGGTGTGGGTGCTGAAGCGCGAATTGTTGTGGATACCGTTTTTTGGCTGGGCACTTGCATTGACCAGCCCGATCGCCATCAAGCGCAGCGACGGCAAGGGTGCGATAAAGCAATTGCTGGAGCAGGGCAAGCAGCGGCTTGCACAGGGATTTTGCGTGGTGGTTTTCCCCGAGGGGACGCGCGTTCCTTACGGCCAGCGCGGCAAATACAAGATCGGCGGCGCGCTGCTCGCGGCAAGCAGCGGCGTGCCGGTGATTCCGGTGGCACACAACGCCGGGCGGTTATGGGGGCGCAATGCGTTCAGCAAACATCCCGGCCTGATCACCATGAGTATCGGCGCGCCTATCGAAACCAGGGGACTCAAGGCGGACGAAATCAATCAACGCGTCGAGGCCTGGATAGAAAATGAAATCCGGAATCTTGCCCACTGATCCTTGGAATCTGCCGAAACAAGTTGCGTAAATTAATCACTCTCCCCGCAGTTGAACAACGCGCCGCACTGCTCGCCGGCAAGCACATCACTTACACCCTGAAACGCAGCGGCAAACGCCGCAGCATCGGTCTGCGCATTGACGATCGCGGCCTGACTGTCAGTGTGCCGTTGCGCGCTTCGGAGAAATGGCTGCACAGCGTGCTGCAGGACAAGGCGCGCTGGGTGGTGGAAAAGCTGGACGGATGGCAGACTTGCAAGCCCCCGGAAATCCGTTGGCAGGATGGCGAGAAGATCGATTTCTTGGGCGAACTGCTGGAGTTGCGCGTGGTGCAGAGCCTGTTTGCCACCCCGGCTCATCACCGCAACAAAGAATTGTGGGTGTTTGTAGCCGACGACAACGATCACATAGAACAGGCGGTATTTCAATGGTATCGGCACCAGGCTGAAAACTTATTTGTTCGGCGCGTGGCACATTTCTCCCCATTGCTGAATGTCGTGCCGCGCACAGTCAAACTGTCGGAAGCGAAAACCCAGTGGGGCAGCTGCACCGCTCATGGTTCGGTGCGGCTTAATGTGCAACTGATCAAACTGCCCGAACGCCTCATCGATTATGTGGTGGTGCATGAGTTGGCGCATCTGCGCGAACTGAATCATTCGGCGGCATTTTGGCGGGTGGTGGAAAGCGTCTGTCCCGATTATGCCAGCCTGCGCGGCGAGCTCAAGGCTGTTGCCATCGGATGACTTATAATCCGAACCGTTAAATTTCTTCAGGTGCAATCATGCGTTACAACTTTATCCTGTTCATCATCGTGATTCCGGCTTTGCTGCTGGAAGGTTGCGGACACAAGGGCCCGCTTATGTTGCCTGAGTCCGGGATTCGAACTTCGCAGGCTCAAGAGCCGATCGCGCCTGCATCCGGCGTGCCCGCCACACAACCCGGCCTATAGACATGAACGATTATTTCCATTATCAAAACGATGCGCTTTATGCCGAACAGGTCCCGCTGGCCGACATCGCCGCGCGGTTCGGCACGCCCTGCTATGTGTATTCACGCGCCGCCCTGACGGATAACTTGCGCCAATTCACGAATGCGCTGCAGGGACGGGAACATCTGATTTGCTATGCGGTTAAGGCCAATTCCAATCTGGCAATCCTGAATGTTTTCGCGCGCCTCGGCGCGGGCTTCGATATCGTGTCCGGCGGCGAGTTGCAGCGTGTACTGGCGGCAGGCGGCGATGCGCGCAAAGTGGTGTTCTCCGGCGTGGGAAAAACGGTTGCGGAAATGCGCATGGCACTGGATGCCGGCATTTTGTGCTTTAACGTTGAATCCGCCGCTGAACTGGACCGGCTTAACGAGGTGGCTGCGAGCATGGGCAAAATCGCGGCGATCAGCCTGCGCGTGAACCCGGATGTGGACGCAAAAACCCATCCTTATATTTCCACCGGTTTGAAGCAGAACAAGTTTGGCGTGGCTTATAGCGATGCCATCGCGCTGTATCGCAAGGCGCGCAGCCTGACCAACCTGCATATCACCGGCATGGACTGCCACATCGGCTCGCAACTTACCGAAACCAGCCCGTTCATCGCCGCAGCGGAAAAGATCCTGGTGCTGGTAGACGCGCTGGCCAGTGAGGGAATCCGGCTGGAACATCTCGATCTGGGCGGGGGGCTGGGTATTCGTTACAACGAAGAGATACCCCCGGCAATAGCCGAATATGTGGCAGCGTTATTGGCCGTGTTGAGGGGACGCAGCGAAAAGCTGCTTCTCGAACCGGGCCGCGTTCTGGTCGGTAATGCGGGAGTTTTGCTGACCCGCGTCGAATATCTCAAGCATGGCGAAGAGAAGAATTTCGCCATCGTGGATGCCGCGATGAACGACCTGATGCGCCCGGCTTTATACGATGCCTACCATAATATATTGCCGGTTCTGCGTGAAAATAATCCGGTACAGAGTTACGAAGTGGTCGGCCCGATCTGCGAAACGGGCGACTTCATCGGCCATGAGCGTGATCTCGCGATAGGCCCGAGATCCTTGCTGGCTGTGCTTTCCGCAGGCGCATACGGGATGAGCATGAGCTCCAATTACAACACTCGTCCGCGTGCTGCCGAGGTGATGGTGGATGGTGGTGTCATACATCTGGTTCGTGAGCGCGAGGCGGTGGCACAGTTGTATGCCGGGGAAAAACTGATTTCGTGAATGTTGCAGTTTCCCCTAATAATTTTTACGATATTTGTTGCACGTTTTTTTAAACGTCGATACAGTACCGATGCCGCAAGCGTCTTTCGCAAAAACACAAGACGTTTGGGTGTGCAGTGAGTCGTAGTAATTATTCTAAAATTTTATGGAGAATTAAAATGGCAACATCCAAAGCGAAAAAACCTGCGGCAAAAAAACCGGTGGTCAAAAAAGTTGTAGCTAAAAAACCGGCTGCCAAAAAAGTTGTGGCTAAGAAAGCTGTAGCCAAGAAACCAGCTGCAAAGAAAGTTGCAGCTAAGAAACCAGCTGCCAAAAAAGCTGTCGCTAAGAAAGCTGTAGCCAAGAAACCAGCTGCAAAGAAACCAGCTGCAAAGAAAGTTGTAGCTAAGAAAGCTGTAGCCAAGAAACCGGCTGCCAAAAAAGCTGTCGCTAAGAAAGCTGTAGCCAAGAAACCGGCTGCAAAGAAACCGGCTGGCAAGGGTATTTTGGGCGCTTAGTTTTGCCTCGCAAGGGGCGCGGTCAGCTTCCTCGCCCTTTTTATCCTGCCAGTAATCTGCTGAAATAATCCGTGCTTCAGTACGGTGCTTCTCTTTTCCCTGCTGAAGTTTCTATTCCAATAATTCCTGCATTGTTCAAATCTCCCGCAACGGGGCAATGATTCATGACCTGCATTTATCAAAGACCGGTAAGCAACTGAACAGTTGCCCGGAGCCGGATTAACACCCATTTTTAAATCAGGAAGATTGTCGCCAATCCCAGGAAGATGAAGAACCCGCCGCTGTCGGTTATAGCGGTGATCATTACGCTGGAGCCGATAGCCGGGTCACGTCCAAGCTTTTGCATGACCAGCGGGATACCCAAACCAACGCTTGCGGCTACCAGAAGATTAAGCAGCATCGCACACATCATCACGATGCCCAGCGACACGCTGTGATACAGGAAGTAAGCGAATAA
>DIYV01000042.1:39588-39991 GCA_002429165.1 Gallionella sp. UBA6045
CCCGCAACCCCACCCCATACCAAACCATTCAGGGCGCTGATGGCTAATTCCTTGAGGAATAATCTGCGTGCATTTTCATACGTGATTTGCCCCAAAGCCAACGAGCGTATGATGATGGTGGTTGTTTGATTCGCCGAATTGCCTGCTATGCCCGCAACTATGGGCATGAGGGCGGCCAGCGCGACAAATTTTGCAATCGTGCCCTCAAAAGCGCCAATGACCCGCGAGGCAAAAAATGCAGTGCAAAGATTCAGTGCCAGCCACATCCAGCGATTCTGTGCACTTTTCCACACCGAGGCGAAAATGTCTTCTTCCTCGCGCAAACCGGCCTGATTCAGCAAATCGGTTTCAGATTCCTCGCGTATGAAATCCAGAACCACGTTCACCGTCACACGTCCGAACA
>DIYV01000066.1:0-38415 GCA_002429165.1 Gallionella sp. UBA6045
TGGCAGGACAATCGCGGAGCGGCGAGCTGTGTAGCGTTGCGTACCCACGAGAACGTTATCCGCAATCTTACCGGCCTGGCGCTGACTCCCTATTATTTCGCACCCAAACTGCGCGTATTGTTGCAGGACAATCCGGGATGGCAGGCACGGCTTGAAAGCGGCGAACTGCTCGCAGGCACGCTGGACACGTTCCTGATCTGGCGCCTGACCGGCGGCAGGCATTTCGTCACCGATGCATCCATGGCGACGCGCACTTTGCTTATGGACATCCGGCAACAACAATGGTCGCCGCAACTCTGCGATCTGTTCGGGATACCCTCGCATATCCTGCCCGAGATCAAACCTTCCGTGGGGATGAACATCCAGCTGATGAAACCTCTAGCCATTCGACTAGGCCATCAAAAGACAATGGCCAAGTCGTTGGTTATGGATAACGGCCTGATCCTGCAAGCCAGCGTCGGTGACCAGTCTGCCGCACTGTTCGCCAGCGTCAGCGAAGAACAGTCCGAAGCGCTGGTCAACCTCGGCACCGGCTGTTTTGTAATCCGTTATCTGCCAGACGGAAGGGCAGCATCAAACGGTTATCTGCAAACTCTGGTTTATCAGGACAGCAAACAGCATGCGCATTTCGCGATCGAGGGTACGCTCAACTCTGTCGCTGCCGCATTTGCTCCGTATCCGGTGGGCGAATGCACTGTCGATGATCTAGCGGCGGACGATATCTTCTGCATTGCCGAGCCCAGCGGTCTGGGCGCGCCGTATTTTGCGAGCTGCCGCTTTGCGGCTTGCCTGCCTGACCCACTACACGGCGACCTAGGCGTCCAGTTTTCCGAATCGGTCGAACACCTGACGCAACGCCGCATTGCCGCGTTGTTGCTGGAGGCCGTTATTTTCAGGGTGACGCGGATACTGGAAGAATTTCACCAAGAAAGCGCTATCGAGCGGGTGTTCCTTTCCGGCGGGTTGTCGGAATTGATCTGTTTGCAGCAAGGCATCGCCGGCTGCGTGCCTTTCGAGGTCCATCACTTGCGGCAAAGCGAATCCAGCCTGCAGGGAGCCGCGCTGCTTGCAGCCGGTATGAAACCGGCTAGCCAGCGAAACAGCGTATCAATATCGGCCGCGGAAAACGCGGCGCTGCGGAATAAATACCTGGGCTGGAAATCATGGCTGGACAGTTTGTTGTCGGCTACATCGTAAGGTGACTGCTTTTAGAAAGCGGCATTGACTGTTGAATCGGCATTACCATGCCGGCTATAGGCAGGGAAGCAGACAGTTGTATCAGCAAATATAATCAGCCATAGTCAGGCCAAACCCGGCCATTCGCGACTGGCAGCTTTCCCGCAAGCAATAGGTCAACATGAAGCAGCGGTATGTGCCATTTGCAGAACTTGTTGTATTGCAAAATGTGCCAAGAGTTTCCATTCAGTGCTTTTTTTCGAAATTCCCAGCCAACTAACCCTCTCTAATTCTCCCCTAATTCTCGACTGCTATCTTCACAACTTCGCGAATATCCTCGTGTATGTAAAGAGTGATCATTATTAAACACAGATTCTATCTGGCAGGACTTTCTGTTCTCTCCTGAGCCGGAAAATGCAGTGTCTACGCGGCCTATGCCACCAGAAACGATGCTCTTGCTACCGAGGCTGCAAAAATCAACATGACGCAAGCGGTAACCGCTGCTGGGGAACATGTCTAACATTCACGGGAGATTATCAAAATGAAATCCATGACGCGCAAAGATGAAATGCAAATGCTGAACAAGGTTCCGGAGGTGATGATCGTTTTCTGGATCATCAAAATCTTGTGCACCACGGTAGGAGAAACCGCCGCCGACTTTCTGAATGTCAATTTGAATTTTGGTCTGACCGGCACATCTTTGGTGATGAGTGCATTCCTAGCCGTTTTTCTGGTCATGCAATTACGCAGCAAAAAATATATACCGTGGCTGTACTGGACAGTCGTAGTCCTGGTCAGCATCGTGGGCACGCTGATTACGGATAATCTCGTGGACAATTTTGGTATTGCGCTGAAAACCACCACCATTGCATTCAGTCTTGCATTATTGGTGACGTTTTCGCTCTGGTATGCAAAAGAGAAAACGCTGTCCATTCATAGCATATTCACCCGGCAGCGCGAGCTGTTCTATTGGGCAGCCATTTTGTTCACATTTGCACTGGGCACGGCAGCAGGAGACCTTGTGGCAGAAGGTCTGAGTCTGGGTTATGCCAATTCGACACTGATGTTTGGCGGCATGATCGTCATCGCCACGATGGCCTACTACGGCTTCAGCGCAAATGCAATTCTGGCGTTCTGGATTGCCTACATTCTGACCCGGCCGCTGGGGGCATCCATTGGTGACTACCTGTCGCAATCGGTTGGTAATGGCGGACTGGGTCTGGGTCTGGCATACACGAATGCGGCATTTCTGTCGGCGATCCTGGCACTGGTGATTTATCTGACTGTCACCCGGCGGGATGCAAAGGTGACCGTATGAACGGTGCTGCCTCACACGCCATGAGCAGACAGAGCATGCCAAAGCACATCAGCACGAAACAGATGAATCAACTTGTTTACCTGGATAAAGGCAGGATCGCATGAGCAGTAACACAGAGAATCCAGGGTTCACGGCGGGGCTGAAAAGTGAACTGGCAATACAAGTAACATTCACTCGTTCCCTTTTTGTCGGCCTGGCCTTTGGCCTGGCCGGGTGCGCCAGTTATGCGCCACAACCTTTGCCCACGCAAATGGATTTGCCGCAGTCTGTCTCCGCGATCCCGGTCAAACCGGCGCAACTGCCTTTTCGTAGGCTGAGTTCCCACCTGTTCAACCCGGCTGACGGTCTGGACATCGACGAGGTCGCGATGCTGGCGGTCGCGAACAACCCTCAGCTCAGGCAAGCGCGCGATGGTTTGGGTATAGCACGGGCTCAATCGTTTGCTGCCGGGTTGCTGCCCGATCCGCAGCTGGGCATCACGTCGGACCACCCGACTAACGGGACGACGGGTAATACCAATGCTTTCAACCTCAACCTAAACTACGATGTCAGCGCGCTGCTGCTGCGCTCCTCCCGGGCCGGATCGGCAACCGCAGCCGAACAACAGATCAATCTGGAGTTGTTATGGCAGGAATGGCAAGTTGTCAGCCAGGTGCGCCTGCTGTTCACCCGCCTGACTACTCAACAGCGTTTATTGTCACAGTTGCAGGACGCACGCGGCCTGTTCGCTGAACGCTACCAGCGCAGCCGGCAAGCGCTGGCGGAAGGAAACGTCACGAGCGATTTCGCCAGCGCCGATCTTGCCGCCCTGCAGAATGTCGAGCGCCAGATTAATGATCTGGAACGCAGCCGCCTGCAGAATCACGCCAGTCTGTGCAACTTGCTGGGGATTGCGCCCGGCGCATCGCTCGATCTGGTCGGGGAACCGTCGCCGTCTGCAATCGACACCGCCGCTGTGCGTTCAAACCTGGAACAGCGACTCGACCAGCGTCCCGATATGCGGGCACTGCAGGCCGGCTATCGCTCCCAGGAGGAAAAATTCCGCGGGTCTGTTCTGGCGCAGTTTCCTGCGTTGAATGTGGGTATCACTCGCGCACGCGATACCAGCGGGCTTTATACCCTGGGTTTCGGTGTGAGCCTGAGCCTTCCGATTTTCAATGCCAACCGCGGCAATATCGCGATTGAAAAAGCCACCCGCAAGAAACTTTTTGATGAGTATCAGGACAGGCTCAACAGCGCTTACAGTGAAATCGACATCGCGCTTGCGAATCTGTCTCTGCTGCAAGACCAGTTACAGCGGACCCAACTAGGCGTTGCCGAGTTCAGCATCGTGGCACGGAATGCCGAAGCTGCGTACCGGGCCGGCAACCTGGCTGCCACGGACTATGTGCGGCTGAAAACAGCACTGCTGGACAAACAAACCGAGTCCCTCAATTTGCAGGAAGCTCTGATGGAACAACAAATCGCGCTGGAAACCCTGCTGGGTCCAGACTTGCCGGAACAGAACGGGAGCAAAAAATGAACAAGCTTTTTACAACTATAACTTTGCCAGTCCTCCTGCTGGCGAACAGCATGGCATACGCCACAGATATCCCCAGTGTGCAGATCGAAACGGTGACGATGAAGCAATTGCAAATGACCGATACCGTTTCCGGCTATGGCATCGTGTCTCCTGACACGCGCAGCCTGCAAACAATCAGTCTGCCCCGTCCGGGCCAGATCGTGAGGCTGCTGGTCAGTCCCGGGCAGACTGTGAAAAAAGATTCTCCCCTGCTTGAGTTCGGCACCGGCGCCGATGCGGCGCTGGGTTACCAGCAAGCGCGCCAGGCGGTTGATTTCGCCATGAGCGAAGCAACCCGCGTCGAACAACTGGTCGCACAGCAACTGGCCACCCAGTCGCAGCTTGCCGCAGCGAACAAGGCGCTGGCAGATGCCGAAGCCGGCCTGCGTGCCCAGGAAAGAATCGGCGCGGGCCGGGCTTTGGAGCGGGTCGCCGCCCCATTCGACGGTATCGTGATATCCGTGCAGGCGGCACAGGGCGATCGTCTGGCCGCAGGCGCGCCGTTACTGCAGCTGACGCGGGCCGGTGGTCAGCGTGTGTTGCTGGGAGTAGAGCCGGATGATGTGGGGCGCGTGCAGCCCGGCATGTCCGTCAGTGTTGTCCCCGTATTCAGCAGTGAGTCCAAAGTGTCGGGGCGGGTCGCGCAGGTGTTCGGCATGATCAATCCGCAAACCCAGTTGGTGGACGTGTTGGTGAAAGTCGCCGGTGGCGGGTTGATGCCCGGCACACGGGTGCGCTCGGAAATTTTAGTGGCGAAGCCTACCGCATGGGTCGTGCCGCGTTCGGCGGTATTGCGCGATGCCGAAGGCACCTATCTGTTCCAGGTGGCGCAGGGCAAAGCACACAGGGTAAATGTGCAAACAGGATTGGAGCACAAGGGGCTGATCGCCGTACAAGGTCCCTTCGACCCCGGTCAACCGGTGGCGAACATGGGCAATTATGAATTGCACGATGGTATGGCGGTGCGCGGGAGCGGGCAATGAGTTTCACGCAGTGGATACAGGGGCACCGTCGCTCGATCTTGTTCCTGCTGGCACTGCTGGCGGTGGCGGGCATAGTGGCAGGACTCAAACTGCCGGTAACCCTGTTCCCCACGGTGGATTTTCCCCGTGTGAAGGTATACCTGGACGCGGGCGACCGTCCCGCCGATTTGATGATGCTGACGGTGACACAACCGGTGGAAGAAGCGGTGCGCCGTGTGCCCGGCCTGCGCGATGTGCGTTCCACAACCAGCCGTGGCTCGGCGGAAGTATCGGTAAGCTTCGACTGGGGTACCGACATGGGCCTCGCCACTTCGCAGATCAACCAGTCCATTGCGCAAATCATGCCGAATCTGCCCCCGAGCACGCAATTCACCACTCAGCGCATGGATCCCACGGTATTCCCGATTCTGGCCTACAGCCTGACTTCGGCGAGCCAGTCGCAAACTGCGCTGTACGACCTGGCGCGCTATCAATTGCGACCATTGCTGTCAAGCGTCAACGGCGTGGCACGCATCGAAGTGATGGGCGGTGCGCAGGAGGAATATCAGGTTACCGTCGACCCGGCGCGGCTGCTGGCCTACGGACTTACCCTGTCCGATGTGGCACAAGCACTGTCCGCCGCCAATGTGGTCACCGCGGTGGGGCGGCTGGAAGACCATTACAAACTGTACCTGGTGATTTCCGATACGCGTCTGCGTAACGTCAAGCAGATCGGCGCTACCGTCATCAAAACCGGCAGCAACGGCATCGTGAAACTGGAAGACGTAGCACAAGTCAGCGACGGTGTGGTGCCGCAATGGATCAAAGTGAACGCCGACGGACGCCCGGCGGTACTGTTGAATATCTACCAGCAACCCGGCAGCAACAGCGTGCAGATCGCGCGTGATTTGCATGCCAAGCTCGCAGCATATAAATCGCAACTGCCGCCCGGCGTGAAACTGGCCAACTGGTACGATCAAAGCATGCTGGTATTGGACTCCGCCGCCAGCGTGCGTGATGCGATCCTCATCGGCACCGTACTGGCAGTGTTGGTGCTGTTTGCCTTCCTGCGCAATATCAAGATCACCCTGATCGCCGCGCTGGTCGTGCCGGCGGTTCTGGCGGCGACCGTGGTGGTGTTCTATGCGTTCGACATGAGCTTCAACATCATGACGCTGGGCGGCATGGCGGCGGCGGTGGGACTGATCATCGACGACGCGATCGTGATGATCGAGCACATCGTGCGGCGCCTGCGTGGCGCGCAGGGAGATCACCACGGCCGGGTGATGGCGGCAGCGATGGAATTCGTCCGTCCGCTGGCAGGCTCGTCGGCATCCACCATCGTCATTTTCCTGCCGCTGGCCTTTCTCACCGGCGTGACGGGCGCCTTCTTCAAGGCCCTGTCGTTGACCATGGCCTCCGGATTGATCATTTCCTTTTTCATCACCTGGCTGGCCGTGCCGCTGCTGGCAGACCATTTCCTCAATGAGAAGGATGCGAACCAGAAAGAGGGGGGTGCCGTGACCGAGTGGATGCATCGCCGCTACAATTCCCTGATGCAGCGCCTGCTGGCGCGCCCAGTGCTCATACTCCTGTTCGTGCTGCCTTTGCTGGGGATCGGCCTGCTGTCATTCAACAATGTCGGCTCGGGTTTCATGCCGGCCATGGACGAGGGCGGGTTCATCCTGGATTACCGTGCCGAACCCGGAACCTCCCTGACCGAAACCGACCGGCTGCTGCAACAGGTCGAGACCATCATCAAGGCCAACCCCTATGTGGACACCTATTCGCGCCGCACCGGCACACAGTTGGGCGGTGGCCTCACCGAAGCCAATGAGGGCGACTTCTTCGTGCGCCTGAAATCCGGGAAGCGCCCCCCGATCGACGAAATAATGGACGACATTCGCGGGAAGGTCGAGCATCAAGTGCCGGGACTGGATATCGAATTCGCTCAATTGATGGAAGACGTCATCGGCGACCTCACCTCGGTGCCGCAGCCGATCGAAATCAAGCTGTTTTCGGATAACGCCGACGAACTCGACGCGACAGCGCACAAGGTTCAGGCGCTGATCAACAAGGTGCCCGGTGTGGTGGATACCCGCGACGGCATCAACCCGGCGGGCGATGCGCTGGAAATCCACGTTGATCGCGTCAAGGCCGCGCTGGAAGGCATGAACCCGGACAGCATCACGCAGATACTCGGCGGCTACTTGACCGGCATGGTCACGACGCAAATGCAGCAAGGCCCCAAGCTGGTCGGCGTGCGCGTATGGATACCGCAGGATCAGCGCGCCATCGTGCCGGACGTGGGCAATCTGCTGATTCGCGCCCCTGATGGACATGTATTCCCGCTAAAGCGGGTGGCGCAGATCGTCCCGATCAGTGGGCAGCCTCAAATCAAGCGCGAGAATCTCAAGCGCATGGTGGCCGTGACCGGTCGCATCAGCGGGCGCTCCATGGGATCGGTGATCGTCGACATCCGCAAGGCGATGGCCACACCCGGACTTCTGCCCAAGGGGATGTATTACGATCTGGGCGGGCTTTACAAGCAACAACAGATCGCCTTCAAGGGCTTGATGGCCGTGTTCGTCGCCGCGGTCGGACTGGTGTTCATGCTGCTGCTGTTCCTGTATGAAAGTTTCCGTGTGGCGCTATCCATCCTGGCCATGCCGCTGCTGGCCGTGTCAGCGGTATTTGCAGGATTGTGGCTGGCGGGCATCGAACTCAACATCTCGGCGATGATGGGCATGACCATGATTATCGGCATCGTCACCGAGGTCGCCATTTTTTATTTTTCCGAGTTCAACGATCTGATCAAGAACGAGCCGTTCCATATTGCCCTGATCGAAGCCGGCAAGAACCGCATGCGGCCCATCGCGATGACCACATTCGCCGCCATTCTCACCCTGCTGCCGCTGGCCTTCGCCATCGGACAGGGCTCGGCCATGCAGCAGCCGCTCGCGGTGGCAATCATCGCCGGACTGGTTGTGCAATTGCCGCTGGTGCTGCTGGTCATGCCGGTGTTGTTCAGCATTCTTATCGGCAAGCAACACCCGAATGGAAATGCTTGAGCGGCATATCCGGTCCGGCACTGTCATCCGGCATGATGAGTCAATTCTCCGTATCCCGGCAGCCAAATCACAGGTGACGTTCGGATGTTTCATCCCCGGCACGGAGAAGATTTTCGGGATGGGACCAAAAAATAGCTCCTCGGAAAGAGGTGTGGTATTAACAGCCAAAAAATGTTGGGCAGAAAGCCGTAGTGACTGAAACAGGTAGACGTTTTCCGGGCGAAAAAATGAGATACGAATGGTTGCTGTTGGAAGAGAAGCGGACAGTTATGTTAGCTAATCCAAACAGGCAAAATGCGGCCATAGGAGTCGATCAAAAAAATTACTTTGAGCAGCCGGTTCTCGGCCTTTGCGGAAGTCCGGGGTTAACTGTCGAGATGTCCGCTCTGTGTAGCGAAGCTGACGTTACTGGTTTTGCGTCTTAGGTCCGCACTGCTCAAATTGCAGACCAAAATATTTTTCCGGAAAAAAACCTACCGCAACGTCCGCTATGTAAACCACGGATGCGTACTATCGACACTTTATAGTCATTCGCTCTATCGCTTCAAGAATTAAGACCGCAGATATCGGCTAGGGATGGTTATCGGACTTTCTGCTACGAGTTGGCGGGGGCTTAACCGGGGATGAACATCCGCACGGCCGCCGCGCCCATGACCGCCGTCGCGATCCAGCCAAGGATGATAATCGATCTACTTGCGGTGAAAGCGCCCATCACTGACTTCTTCGAAACCAGCAAGATGATCACAACCATTAGGGGCACGGCGACGACCCCGTTGATGACCGCGCTCCAGAATAAGGCCTTCATCGGACTGATCGGCGAATACTGGATGGCGAGTCCGGCGAGCACACTGACGGCTATGACGCCGTAAAACCCGCGAGCTTCGGTCACCTTGCGTTCGAGGCCCCAGCTCCAACCCATAGCCTCGGAAAGGGCATAGGCCGCAGAGGCGGCGAGCACAGGCACGCCGATCAAACCGACGCCGAGAATGCCAAGGGCGAAGAGTATGTATGCGAAGTCGCCGGCGAGCGGCCGAAGTGCGCTCGCCGCCTGCGCGGCCGTATTGATGTCCGTAATTCCCGCCACGTTGAGCGTGACGGCAGTCGCCAGGATGATGAAGTAGGCCGTGATGTCGGAGTAAAACATGCCGCTCCAGGTGTCCCACCGAATGCGACGGAATTCCTTGTCTGCCGAACGTGCATCGCGCACGAGCGGCGCAGCGCCTTGTTTTGCCTGCATGTCTTCGACCTCTTCGGATGCTTGCCAGAAGAAGAGGTAGGGACTGATGGTTGTGCCGAAGATGCCGACAATCACAGCGGCTGCCTCAGAGTTTAGCGTGAAACTGGGCCAGACTGTGTGCAGCGCCACCTGCCCCCAAGGGACGTGAACTGTAAACAGGACCGCAGCGTAGGCCAGCAGTGAGAGCGTCAGCCACTTCAGGAAGAAGACGTAACGATGATAGGGGACGAACACCAGCAATAGCAGCGTTCCGAACACGAAGAACGCCGTCATGAGGTGGCGATTGAAGCCGGTTACAAGCTCCGCGACTTCCCCCATGGCAGCGACGTCGGCGGCGATGTTGAGAGTATTGGCGACCAGCAGCATCAGCACGACGCCCTTAAGCACGATCGGCGGAAACGTGGCCTTGATGTTAGCGGCGAGTCCTTTTCCGGTGACGCGGCCGATGCGTGCGCACATGGATTGAATCGCTGCCATCAAAGGGAAGGCCAGTGGCATCGTCCAAAGCATGTTGAGGCCGAATTGAGCGCCCGCCTGGGAGTAGGTGGCTATGCCGCTTGGGTCGTCGTCAGCCACGCCGGTGATAAGCCCCGCCCCGACCCGCGACAGGGGGTGCTTCTTCAGGCGGTTCCAAAGAACCCGAAAGGCGTTCACGCGCTGCGATCCATTGACGTCATCCTTAGAGAACTGCATGCACTCACTTGGCTAGTGGGAAACAAGCACCGGTATGCGAAGGGCATTTATATCTACTTAAAATTGCAAAGCGGGGAAAGATGAACGTGTTTCTGTCTTCAAGATATATTTTATGACAACTAGTTGAAGTTCGGCTATTGGCACGAATGCGACCTTGGTTATTGTTCCATAAAGCAGCCAATAAAAGTAGCTAGTATTCCGTGCAAACGTCCGCTGTTGGTAAAACAGGTTGATTGTATTCCTGTCGCCCGTAGTCAGCCACCCCGGTAAGGCGCACAGTTTGAGTCCCTTTACTTTACAAGGAACTCATCATGGAAGCCGATCATGTACACAATCATTCCGAACCATGGAACAAGGGAAGGCCAGTAGGTCAGAAGGCACCACTCAAGCAAAAGGACATCTGGGCGATCCGAGTTCATCTTCAATTGTCGAAGCGCATCAGGGATCTTGCATTGTTCAACTTGGCAATCGATAGCAAGTTACGAGGGTGTGACCTTGTTAGATTGACCGTCAAGGATGTGACTCATGGCGCTAATGTGGCAGCCAGGGCAATTGTGGTTCAGCAAAAGACACATCGCCCTGTTCAATTCGAGATCAACACACAAACGCGAGAGTCTCTTGAAAAATGGATTCAAGCCGAAAAGATGAAGATGGATGATTATCTCTTCCCTAGCCGTATTCACAGGTCAGACCACATCTCCACCCGTCAATATGCACGTATTGTGCATCGTTGGTTTAGCGAGATCGGGCTTGATACCACCAACTATGGAACACACACGATGCGCCGGACCAAGGTAACGATCATTTATCGCCACACCAAAAATCTGAGGGCTGTTCAGTTGCTCCTCGGGCATACAAAACTGGAAAGTACGGTACGTTACCTTGGGATAGAAGTGGACGATGCGTTGGAGATTGCTGAACAGATTGAAATTTGAAAGAAGTCGAGCCGCGCCTGGGTAACCGGTCGCGGCTCTGCAAATCACATTCATTGGCGGACATTTGCCTAGACACACGAATCACATACAATGACCGCTATCTGGAATAATTACTAAGGACGCATCTGTGCCACAAGCCGACGGTGACCTTCCCTCCACAAAGCTGACTTCGCTTATTCATTCGCTAAATGTCATTTGACACTTGTTTAGGCTGGCTCTACATTCGGCCTTGTGTTCAAATAGCTTCAGCCAAATGCCCGTTCAATTCTCTGATTTCTACAAGAGCCTCGACCACGACTCGCTCAAGCGCGGCAAGCAGTTCGAGCACTTCGTTAAATGGTTCCTGAAAGCTGATCCTGAGTGGTCAACCCAAGTTGACCAAG
Organism: Gallionella sp. UBA6045; assembly: GCA_002429165.1. GTDB lineage: Bacteria > Pseudomonadota > Gammaproteobacteria > Burkholderiales > Gallionellaceae > Gallionella. The sequence goes on from DIYV01000066.1 coordinate 11,337, forward strand.
TGTGGCTATGGGATGAGTGGCCAGAGCGATGGGGGGTGGACTGTGGCATTGACCTCGTGTTCCGTCACAAGAATGGCGAAATCTGGGCAGTTCAAGCTAAGTGTTACGCGCCCGACTATCACATCAGCAAACCGGATGTGGATACATTCCTTAGCGAATCCAACCGCAAAGGTATACACCATCGTCTGCTGATTGCCACTACAGACTTTATTGGTGGCAATGCTAGACAAGTTTGTGAAGCGCAGGAAAAACCCGTTGTTCGATTTTTGTTGTCTGATTTTGAGCGTTCTGCTCTTGAGTATCCGGCCAACCTTGGCGAACTGGCGCAAGCCAAACGAAAGACCCGTCCCACTCCGAACGATGGAAATCATGACCATCAACTCGAAGCTATCGCCGATGTAGTAAAAGGCCTTCAAACCGCAGATCGTGGCCAACTCATTATGGCCTGCGGCACTGGCAAAACTTACGTCACGCTCTGGATTAAGGAACAGCTTGCCGCGCAACGCACCTTGGTACTTGTTCCATCGTTGGGGCTGCTATCTCAGATTTTGCGCGAATGGACATTTGCCGCTGCCACTTCTTTTGAAGTGCTGTGCGTCTGTTCGGATCAAACCGTTGGCATAAAGGATAACGACGAAGCTATTCACAGCATTGCTGACCTCGCTTTCCCAGTTACCTCGGATGCAGACGAAGTAAAGAATTTTCTCAATAGTGCAGGTAATCGCGTTGTTTTCTCCACTTACCAATCTTCCTCAGTCATCGCTGCCGCTCAAGCCGACGCAACCATCCCAATCTTTGATTTGATTGTGGCAGACGAAGCGCACCGTTGCACAGGCAAGGTCTGCAGCGAGTTCACAACCGTCCTCGATAACGCGCAGATACGCAGTGCCAAAAGATTATTTGCTACCGCTACCCCGCGCACCTATTCCAGCAACGTCAAGAAGGTTGCCGAAGAGCGTGGTGTCAAAGTGGTTGGTATGGATGATGCCAAGCTGTTTGGCGAAGTGCTGCACGCACTACCATTTGGTAAAGCCATCGAGAAAAAACTGCTCACTGATTATCGTGTCGTCATTATCGGTGTGGATGACCCCACCATCGCGCAGTGGATAGCCAACCGCGAACTGATCACTACTGGCACAGGCATCGAAACTGACAGTGAATCCCTCGCGGCCCAGATCGGCATGCTCAAGGCCATCAAAGACTACGACCTCAAGCGTGTTATCAGCTTTCATAGCCGCGTCAAACGTGCCGAAGCATTCGCCACCGACATCCAAAAGGTCATGGAGTGGATCAGCGACGAACATCGCCCCAGCGGAATCCTGCGCACTGATTTTGTATCCGGCAACATGCCTACCAACAAACGTAAGGTAAAGCTAGATCAACTGAAAGCACTGACCGGTGATGAGCGAGGAGTATTAAGCAATGCACGATGCTTGTCAGAAGGCGTGGACGTGCCATCCCTCGATGGAGTGGCATTCATTGACCCGCGCAGCAGCCAAGTGGACATCATTCAAGCTGTAGGTCGAGCTATTCGCCTCAGCCCGGACAAGAGGGCAGTCACCATCGTCCTGCCGGTGTTTATCGCAGCTGGGCAAAATATCGAAGACACGATTGAGGCGAGCAATTTCAAACCCATCTGGGAGGTGTTAAATGCACTGAAAGCGCATGACGACATACTGGCTTATGAACTGAACAAATTTAGAACTGAACTAGGTAAGAAATCGGGTTCAGGCTTCAGTACCGACGATCTTCAGAAAATCTTCATCGACCTACCAACTACAGTAGATGCGAATTTTGGTGCCGCACTGCGTACATATCTGGTTGAACGAGTCACATCATCTTGGAACTTCTGGTTTGGGTTGCTGGAAGCTTTTGTGGAGCGCGAGGGGCATGCGTCTGTTCCAAAGAAATATAAAACAGAAGATGGCTATCACCTTGGTCAGTGGGTATCTGAGCAACGAAAGCATAAAGACAGCTTGTCACAAGAGCGTAAAGGACAGCTGGAAGCATTGCCGGGATGGAGCTGGGGAAGGTCTAATCAAGCAATAATGAAAAATGGATTTCATTATCTCAAGGAATTTGTAGATAGAGAGGGGCATTCCAATGTTCCTAACGGATATGTAACAACAGATGGAATCAAGCTTGGTAGGTGGACTGGTGCTTTAAGAAGTGAAAAAGACCGGATGTCACCGGAGCGCAAAGCTCGGCTGGAAGCATTACCCGGTTGGAGTTGGGTTCGTTATCCAGATATGTGGGAAGAAGGATTTAATTATCTTAAGGAATTCGTAGAACGTGAGGGGCATGCTAAGGTTCCGGTGTGCTTCAATACATCAGATGGATTCCGACTTCGTAATTGGGTGCAAACCCAAAGAGCAAGAAAAAACAGCATGCCAGCGGAGCGCAAAGCACGGCTGGAGGCTTTGGCTGGTTGGTTTTGGGCTGTACAACCTTCATATGAGCATAGAAGTTGGGATGAACGGTTTAGCCACCTTAAAGAGTTCGTGAAAAGCGAGGGGCATGCCGAGGTTCCGTTAAATTACAAAACGACAGATGGATACTTCCTTGGTCAGTGGGTAAAGAGGCAACGAATCCAAAAAGACAGTATGTCACCGGAACGCAAAGCGTGGCTGGAAACATTGCCGGGTTGGCGTTGGAATAAACGAGTTAAAAAAATGGAAATTAAACCATGGAACGAATGGTTACAGATACTCAAGGAATTCGCAGATCGAGAGGGGCATTCCAATGTTCCTAGTGGTTATGAAACGGCTAATGGATACCGTCTCGGTAAGTGGTTAGGCAACCAACGAAGCAAAAAAGACAGTATGTCACCGGAACGCAAAGCGTGGCTGGAAGCATTGCCGGGTTGGCGTTGGAGAATTAAGTGAGGGTCAGCGATGGTTCTTTATAGGGGCGTTAATCCAGATCTTAACGAGCAAAATGCTAGTGAGTTCCCAGTAAGACAACTTCCGCAATGTGTCGATAGAACGCATCCGTGGTTTACAAAGCGGACATAGCGGTAGGATATTTTCCGGAAAAATTGTTTAGTCTGCAATGGGAGCAGTGCGGACCTAAGACGCAAAACCAGTAACGTCAGCTTCGCTACGCAGAGCGGACCTCTCGACAGTTAACCCCGGACTTCCGCAAAGGCCGAGAAGGAGCCGTCGGGGTGCACAGCCTGAACTTCCGTATCGTGTCGATATCCACACCGTTATCCGAAGAGCCAAAAAATACAAAATACCCTGACTGGCAATCGTTAAGCCTGCCTTAAGTATCGTTGTCGTATCCTGCTTCGCATGGCAAACATTCTTGCCAGTGTGAACTTAAAGGAGATTTAAATGAATAAGATTATCGCCACAATAATTGCAACCAGCGCCATTGCCTTTGCTATTCCTGCCCAGGCCTATACCGGGCAGGAGCTCGCCAAAAATGTCAAGGTAACCATCCAGGAGGCGCGTGCCATTGCGCTCAAGGCTCATCCGGGAAAGATTTCGGATGAAGAACTTGAAAACGAAAAGGGCGGGAGCGGTTTGCGCTATTCCTTCGATATCAAGCACGCCCATGCCAAAACCCAGGAAGTCGGGGTGGATGCGATGAGCGGCAAGGTGTTGGAAAATGATCCGGAAGGCAATAATCCGGACTGAGGATTTGGTATCGCACAGTAAGTACCCCCCGGCAAAGCCGGGGGGCTTTATTATGTGAACCGCTCAAAGCGGCTTAACGGAGTCGCTTACGCGGCCCCTACCCTACTTACATACAAACTGATAATAGAGAATAAGATTTCTCGCATGTCAGGTTAATTTTGAATTCGTCTGGGTCACGTTCGTATTTCGAGAGTGATAGCCACTACCTTAAAGCAAGGAGCGATGAGATGAAGGATATTTTCTGGAAACAGACTCAAGCAATGTTGCCGGGTGTCCTGGCAATCTTTGCATTGCTTGGCAGTATGCAATTCTTAACAACGGCTGCAATGGCTTCTGAACAAGCGGTTGCGCAGGAAAAGAACCCCCCGGGCGATATTCCGGACTCGCAGGTTTTCGTCGCGTATCACTCTCCACTGGGATTTTCGCTCAAGGTGCCGGAAGGCTGGGCACGAACGGATCGCGGTGACGGAGCTATGTTTGCGGACAAATATAATGCGCTTGATGTCGCTCTAAGTTCCGCGTCCGCCGCTCCCACGACCACATCCGTAACGGATCACGAGGCTGCACTGCTGGTGACAAATGGCCGCGCGGTCAAGATCGCTCAAGTCAAGAGCGTAAAGCTGCGATCAGGTCCGGCGATCCTGATCGTCTACTCTTCAAATTCCGAACCCAACCCTGTCACGAACAGGCAACTGCGTCTCGAGAACAATCGCTACCTGATCTATCGAGGCGGAAAGCTTGCGGCCATCAATCTCTCCGCACCGCTCGGGGCCGACAATGTCGACCAATGGAAACTCATCTCCAATTCGTTTCAGTGGCGCTGACATGAGACCGCTGGAGGCGTTCGAACTCTACCGCTTCTACCACAGCGGCGACGACGAGACTGCCGCATTGAGGGGTGTTTCGGTAAAACTCGAGGCCGGCAAGTTCCTCGCCCTGATGGGACCTTCCGGCAGCGGCAAGTCCACACTGCTCGCCTGCCTTGCCGGACTGGATGAACCCGATGGCGGCCGCGTCGAGGTAATGGGCTTGCGCCTGTCGCGGCGACCGGAAGCGGTGCGTTCCGCCCTGCGTGCCCGGCATATCGGCATCATGATGCAGTCCGGCAACCTGTTCGAGCACTTGACGGTCGAGGACAACATGCGGCTGCAGATGTCGCTCGCGAAAAAAATCGATTCGAGCGGGATTGACCGCCTGCTGGAGGTGATGGGCCTCGCGCAGCGGCGCCTGGCACGCCCATCCCAATTGTCGGGAGGAGAAGCGGCGCGCGCCGGGTTGGCGGTCGCCTTGTCGGCCGACCCGCAAGTGCTGTTGGCGGACGAGCCCACGGCGGAAGTGGACACAGCGACGGAGGCCAATATCCTGCAGCTGTTGCGGGAACGATGCGAAGCCGGCGGTGCAATTCTGGTCGCAACACACAGCCAGGCGCTGGCGGCGACTGCCGACAGCGTTTTACACATCCAGGACGGACGACTTATCCATGTCTGACATTCTCATCGACGCGCGTTCGCTCAGCCGCAGCTATCTGCAAGGCGAGAGCTCTATCGCCGTGGTCGCATCAGCGACATTCCGTCTGCGCGCGCGCGATCGAGTGGCGCTCGTGGGCAGGTCCGGCAGCGGCAAATCGACCTTGATGCACCTCATGGCGGGACTTGACGTACCCAGCAGCGGCGCGATTTCATGGTCTGCGCTGGGACCGGCGGAAACGCTGCTGCCGGCAAAGATTTCGCTCGTGTTCCAGGCACAGAGCCTGCTGGAGCCGATGACCGTGAGCGAGAACGTCGCTTTGCCGCTGCTGCTGGCCAAATCGACGGTTGACATCGACGCGGCGGTGAGCGCCGCGCTGGCGACATTCGGTCTTGAGAGCCTCTCGCGCAAACTGCCCGAGGAGTTGTCAGGCGGCCAGATGCAACGGGTGGCGATGGCGCGTGCGATCGTCGGCAACCCGAGCGTGATCCTGGCCGACGAACCGACCGGCCAACTTGACCAGCCGACCGGCCATGCATTGCTCGATGCGCTGCTCGCCCATCTTGATGGCACCAACACCGCTCTTGTCATCGCAACCCACGACCCGTCGATTGCTGCGCGCATGAATACGATCTGGCGAATTGAACGAGGCGTTCTGGTCGAATCTTCCGGCACACTGGAGGAGGCATGATTACATCCTGGTTCCTCGGTCTGATCAAGGAGCGTAACGGCCGTCTTGTGGGTTCCGTGGCTGGTATCGCTGTTACCGTGGCGATGCTTGCGTCACTCGGCGCATTTCTGGCCCAGAGCACCTCATCAATGACACGGCGCGCCGTCACCGGCGTGCCGGTTGACTGGCAGGTACAACTGGTCCCGGGCACGACCGTGCAGTCAGTCACCGCGGTGATCAATCAAGTCGCCGCAGTTTCAACCCTGCACGAGGCCGGTTACGCGGAAGTCGACGGTTTCGAGGCGCATACCGGCGGCACCGTCCAGACAACAGGTAAAGGCAAGGTGGTCGGTATCGATGCATCGTATGCACGCGACTATCCAGGGCAGTTCCGGGCACTCATTGGTTCCCTGGAGGGCGTGCTCATCGCGCAACAGACCGCCGCCAACCTGCATGTGATGGTGGGCGATATCGTGACCATCCATCGCGCCGCTCTTGCCCCGGTGGATGTCACAATCGCTGGCATCGTCGATCTGCCGAATGCCGATTCGATGTTCCAGGCTGTCGGGGTTCCGGCCGGTGCGGCGCCGCAGGCGCCGCCCGACAATGTAGTGCTGATGCCGCTGAGTGAATGGCATCGCCTGTTCGATCCGCAGGCGGCAGTCAGGCCGGACTCGGTCCGAATTCAGTTGCATGTCGGGCTTAAACACACCGGACTGCCCCACGATCCCGATGCGGCTTTTGTCGCGGTCCAGGGAGCGGCGAAAAATCTCGAGGTACGAATCGCCGGCAGCGGCATAGTCGCGGACAATCTCGCGGCACGGCTCGATGCAGTGCGCAGCGATGCGTTGTATTCCAAAGTGCTGTTTCTGTTCCTCGGCGCGCCCGGCGCCCTGTTGGCGACTTTCCTCACCATCGCGGTCGTGGCCTCCGGCGGCGTCCGCAGGCGGCGCGATCAGGCGCTGTTGCGTATCCGCGGTGCATCGCGCGCGCAAATCATGAAACTGGCAGCGGTGGAAGCGGCATTCGTTGGTGCGGGAGGATCGATTACCGGAATCCTGTGTGCCGCACTTTTGTCGCAAACGCTGCTCGGCGTCGATATATTCAACGCCGCATCCATTTACTGGGTCATTGGCGCAGTTCTGGCCGGGATATCGCTCGCCCATGCCGCCATCCTCGCCACCGCATGGATGGACGCCAAGCATACAACGGTCGCGACGGCCCGGATGGCGACGGATGGTGATCGTCCGCAACTCTGGCGGCGCATCGGTCTCGATTTCATTCTCATCGCCTTGTCGGCCATCGTCTTTTCGAGAACATGGAGCACGGGCTATCAGGTTGTGCTGGCTCCCGAGGGCACGCCAACCTCATCGGTTGACTACACCGCGTTTCTCGCCCCCGTGCTGCTGTGGCTGGGCGTCGGCTTGTTGACAATCAGATTGTCTCTTGCCGGGTTGCGCCGCGGTCGCGTGGCACTGGCCAAAGTACTGCGGCCGATTGCAGGCTCGCTGGCGGGTGTCGTGGCGGCCGCGATCAGCAGGCAAGGCAACCGGATGACCCAGGGTATCGCCCTGGTTGCGCTCGCTTTCGCCTTCGCGACATCGACCGCCGTGTTCAACACCACCTACCACGCCCAAACGCGGGTCGATGCCGAACTCACCAACGGTGCGGATGTCACGGTCACCGGCACCGCGCAGGCACCCGCTTCGTCCAAGCTCAAGGAACTTGCGGCCATACCCGGTGTAAGCGCAGCGCAACCGATGCAGCACCGGTTGGCTTATGTGGGTACGGACCTGCAGGATTTATACGGAATAGACGCCGCGCATATCGGCGAAGCAACACGGATATCGAATGCCTATTTCGCGGGCGGAGATGCGAAGAAAAGCCTGGACCTGCTGCGGCGCACTCCGGATGGCGTTTTCGTCTCGGCGGAAACCGTCAAGGATTTTCAGTTGAACCCCGGAGACCGGATCAACTTGCGACTACAGAGCGCGGTCGATCACCAATATCACGTCATCCCGTTCCGCTTCATCGGTATCGCCCGCGAGTTCCCAACCGCGCCGCACGATTCTTTCCTGGTGGCCAATGCCACCTACATCGGGCGGGTAACGGGCGCGGACGCTTCAGAGATCGTGCTGTTGAAGACCAATGCCGCGAGCGCTGATATTGCAGCTGCCGCGCGCACCATCGTCGCGCCATTGCCGGGAGTAAAGGTCACTGAACTTGGCGAAACGCTGCGCCTGATCGGATCGAGCCTCACCGCCGTCGATCTCGGGGGATTGACGCGGCTCGAATTGGGCCTTGCCATATTGATGGTGGCGAGCGCAACGGGTCTTGTTCTCGCGCTCGGGCTTGCCGATCGTCGGCGCACCTTCGCCATTCTTTCGGCACTCGGCGCGAAACCTCGGCAACTCGGCGCCTTTTTGTGGAGTGAAGCGTTGTTGCTTTTTCTGGCCGGAACCGTTATCGGAACCCTGACCGGATTTGCGCTGGCATGGATGCTGGTGAAGCTCTTGACCGGTGCTTTTGACCCTCCGCCAGAATTTCTCAGCATACCCTGGGCTTACGTTGGCGCGCTGATCGGTGTGGCGCTGGTTTCGGTCGTATTCGCGGTGATTGGTGCACTGCGTGAGACGCGGGTGCCAGCCGTACAGCGTATGCGCGAGATCTGACCGACTGCTTCTGAAACTTGGTCAGCAACGGATCCGGCTCATTAAGGTATGCTTGTATTTGATCCTAAAAACCGCAATTCAAGCCACAGAGAACACAGAGGACACAGAGAGATAGCGGATCCCACATATTTTTCAAAATCACCTGATGGGTGAAGTCATTATTTACGGCAACCATTTATTTCTCCTCTGTGATCTCTGTGTTCTCTGTGGCTAACTGCTTTTTCTAGGTTGATTTAAGCTTCCCTTAAGCCTCTTAACCATATATTCCCATGACACTCTACATCTAACAACAACGGAAAAAACAAAATGGAATCTACCACCCGCGAAGACGCAAGACAGTTGTTGAACAAAGTGCCGGAAGTCACACTGTATTTCTGGATAATCAAAATCATGTGCACCACCGTCGGCGAAACAGCGGCGGATTTCTTAAACGTTAACTTGAATTTCGGTTTGACTGGAACATCACTTGTGATGGGTGCACTGCTTGCCGTTTTTCTGGCCATGCAAGTTCGCTACAAAAAATATGTACCGTGGTTATACTGGCTAGCAGTGGTCTTGATCAGCATCGTCGGAACACTGATCACGGATAACCTCGTTGATAATTTTGGCGTTGCATTGGAAACGACGACAATCGTATTTGGCGCGGCCTTGCTGGCAACGTTTGCTGCCTGGTACGCAAGCGAAAAAACTTTGTCCATACACTCGATTTTTACAAAAAAACGGGAGCTGTTCTACTGGGCAGCCATTTTGTTCACGTTCGCGTTGGGCACGGCTGCGGGCGACCTCGCGGCAGAAACACTGAAGCTGGGTTATGCAAATTCGGCGTTTATATTTGGCGCCCTGATCGGTGCAGTTACCCTCACATATTACGTCTTCAAGGCAAATGCCGTGCTGGCCTTCTGGATCGCCTACATTCTGACGCGTCCCCTGGGCGCATCCTTCGGCGACTATCTGTCGCAACCGGTGGACAGCGGCGGTCTCGGTCTGGGGACGGTCGTCACCAGTTTCATTTTCCTTTCGGCCATATTAGGCCTGGTGGTTTACCTGACGCTCAGTCGCAAAAGTTCGTTGGGACAGCAACCGCTTGAAGTCACCAGTGAAAAGCTGGTGAAAGAAAATGGCTGACAGGTGCAACATGTATACCTTCGCGGAAATGCATGTTGCGTGCAGAACATCCTGATTGCAACGTTAGGGTTGGCTTGAATAGGTGGCAGGGCGATTAAAGTTCGTATAGCGCCGCCCGAAAAAAACGTTATGAGTTGAGTGAATCAATGAAGCCCCGCTTTTATTTAATAATATTGGTCTTGTTGTCCGGTTGCGCGACTTATCACGCACAGCCTGTCTCGCCGGCCGCATTGATGAATGATTTTGAAGTGCGCTCGCTGGATAATCCGGAACTGCGGCGATACATTGCCGCACACTGCGGCGACAGCAACAACTGCGCGCCCGGCACCTGGAATTTAAACACGCTGACGCTGGCCGCTTTTTATTTCAGCCCGGCGCTGGATGTCGCGCGCGCGCAGCACGGCATCAGTGAGGCGGCCATTCAAAGTGCGGGACAGTATCCCAATCCCGCTTTGCAGCTACCGCTCGGCTATACCAGTAATGCCAAATCGGGCCAATCGCCCTATACCTACGGTCTGGGTCTGGATATTCCGATTGAAACCGCCGGCAAGCGCGGCTACCGGATGGCGCAGGCACGGCAACTTTCAAATGCGGCACGTTTCAATATCGGGAATGTGGCCTGGCAGGTACGCAGCCGCTTGCGCGGCCACATGCTCAATCTCTATGCCGCAACCCGCAGGGTGCGGTTGCTTGAGCAACAAATTGTCACGCAACAACAGATCGCCGCAATGCTGGACAAGCGACTGGCCGTTGGCGCGACATCCGCACCGGAGGACAGCCAGGCGCATATTGCGCTCGCCCGGAATCAAGTCGATGTGGCGCACGCACAACAACAGATGCAGGACGAGCGCGCGCAAATTGCCGCAGCGATAGGCGTGCCGGTGGCTGCGCTGGCGCAGATCAAAATAGATTTCAATACATTCGAGCGCGTCTATCCCGCGATCCCGGATGATGAAGCACGCCGTCAGGCAGTGCTCAACCGTGCCGATGTACTGGCCGCCTTATCGGAATACGAGGCCAGCCAGGCGACGCTGCAACTGGAAATTTCCCGGCAGTATCCCGACATTCATATCGGCCCCGGTTATACTTTCGATGCAGGGGCGCACAAATTCCTGTTGCCGATTTCCGGCATCACGCTGCCTCTGTTCAATCAGAATCAGGGGCAGATTGCCGAAGCCGGCGCACGCCGCAAGGAAATGGCCGCACGCGTCAATGCCGTGCAGGCACAAGCCATCAATGACACCGATCGAACCGTACAAAATTACCGCACCGCTTTGGAAGGTTTGCGTCTGGCCGAATCGCTGCTGTCGGCCCAGCAGCTTCAATTGCAGGACCTGCAAAAGACCTATCAGGCCGGCGAAACGGACAGGCTGACGCTGGCCATTGCGCAACACGTTTTGTATACGCAGGAACTTGTTCATCAGGATGCACTGGTGCAGGTGCAACAAGATATCGGCCAACTGGAAGATGCCATGCAACGGCCGCTATCGACTGCCGGCTTCCCCGCTGTTCCCAATACAGGAGATTAAATGTGAATTCGCGGATCAATATCAAATACCTCATGCTGGCAATCATCTTGATCGTACTGGCCGCGACTGCGGGCTGGTTATTCGGTTCAGGAAAATCAACCCCGCCAGCGCAGCAAACTGCCTCTCAGCCTGCGGCCACAGCGCCCGTTGCGCTTGTGAACGGTGTCACTGTCGTGACGATGGACGCCGCTACCCAGATACAGAACGGCATCCGCGCGGACTCGCTGACCAGCGCGGAAAACCGGACGGAAATCACCGCTTATGGCACGGTGCTGGATTTGCAGCCGCTGATCGATTTGCGAACCCGTTACGCTGCCGGGCTGGCCGATGCGGATACGGCCAGCGCAACGCTGGCGGCATCGCGGCAGGAGTACCAGCGCAGCCGTGTCTTGTATCAGGACAACCAGAACGTTTCTTTGAAATCGTATCAGGCCGCGCAGGCGGCTTATCGGTCCGATCAGGCCAGGACGCAAGCTGCTGCACTTGACTTGCGAAATATCCAGGCAGAGATGCGGCAACAGTTCGGTGCGACGCTCACGCACTGGGCACTCAGCACCCGTTCACCGGAATTTGCCCGGCTATTAAACCGGCAGGAGGTGTTGCTGCGCATCACCGTGCCGCTCGACGTTGTCACCGTTGCACCGGCCCGGATCAAAATTGACGCGAACGACAAGCGACGTTTGCCGGCACAACTGGTTTCGCCATCGCCGCAAAGCGATCCCGCTATTCAGGGCAGCGCTTTTATTTATCGCGCTGCGGCACCGCTGGCGAGCGGCACCCGGATCGCCGCGTACCTGCCGACAGCCAAACAAGCCGCGCTGGGAATTCTTATTCCCGCCGATGCGATTGTCTGGTACGGCGGTCAACCGTGGGCTTATGTGCAAATGAATGCGGAGCAGTTTGGCCGCTACCCGGTGGCGCAGCAATCCCCCATGCAGGGTGGTTTTTTTGTGACTCAGGGTTTCAAACCGGAACAGCGTGTCGTCGTCAGCGGCGCTCAACTGCTGCTTTCCGAAGAATTGAAACCACCGCCCGGCGGCTCGGGCTGCAAGGATCCGGAATGCGATTGACAAACGTACAACATCGCGCCGGTATTCCGCCATGCTGACCGCCATCGTCCGTTTTGCCATCCGCCTGCGCGGCGTGGTGATCAGTCTGGCGTGCCTACTGGCGGGCTATGGCATCTTTACCCTTTACCAGTCGCGGCTGGATGTGTTCCCCGAATTCGCCCCGGCGCAGGCGATCATCCAGACCGAAGCGCCAGGTCTGTCCAGCGAGCAGGTCGAAACCCTGGTCACCCAGCCGATCGAAAACGCGCTGGGCGGCACGGTGGGGCTGAAAACCCTGCGCTCAAAATCGTTGCAGGGCCTGTCCATGGTCACCATCACGTTTAGCGACGGCATGGACATCTACCGGGCACGCCAGCTGGCTGCAGAGCGGCTGAACGCGGTTGCCGGCAATCTGCCGCGCGGCGTCAGGTCGCCAGCGCTGTTGCCGCTCACCTCATCGACCAGTGTGGCGATGGTAATCGGATTAACCTCCGACGCCCGCACCTCCATGGAATTGCACGATCTCGCGCAGTGGACCCTGCGGCCCAGACTACTGGGCCTGCCGGGTGTCGCCGACGTGGTGGTGTTCGGTGGCGATGTGCCGCAATTCCAGATTCAGGTCGACCCGCAGAAGCTGGTGCGTTACGGTTTGTCCTTGCAGGATGTGCTGAGTGCCGCCCGCCGCGCCACCGGTGTGCGCGGAGCGGGTTTTCTGGAAAATGCCAACCAGCGCATCGTGATCAATACCGCGGGACAGATACAGGCCACCGCACAACTGGCTCAAGTGGTGGTGAAGTATAACAATGGCATCGGCATTCATCTGGGCGATATCGCCAATGTCGCCATGGCGCCTGCACCCGCAGTCGGTGCCGCATCCATCGGCGACAAGCCCGGCATCATGCTGATCGTCGAAAGCCAGTACCGCGCGGATACGCTGTCCGTCACGGATTCGGTGGAACAGGCGCTGGCGGGATTAAAACCGGTATTGGCCACCAACCAGGTGGTGCTGCATCCGGATATTTTCCGCCCCGCCAACTTCATCATGGCGGCCATCGGCCATTTGCGCACGGCGCTGTTGCTGGGCGGCATCCTGGTTGTGGCCGTGCTGTTTTTATTTCTGCTCGATGTCAGAACGGCTTTTATCTCGGCCACGGCCATTCCCTTGTCGCTGCTGGCGGCGGTGATCACCCTGCACTATTTCGGCGTCAGCCTGAATACCATGACGCTCGGCGGATTGGCGATCGCACTCGGCGAGGTGGTGGATGATGCCATCGTCGATGTGGAAAATATTCTCCGCCGCCTGCGTGAAAATCAGGCGCTGGCAAAACCCCTGTCTGCCGCGCGCGTGGTGCTGAAGGCCTCGATAGAAGTGCGCAGCGCGGTGGTGTTCGCGACCTTTATTGTCGCGCTGGTATTCCTGCCGGTGCTGACCCTGTCGGGCGTTGCCGGCAAATTGTTTGCGCCCATGGGTATCGCGTATATCCTGGCGATACTGGCATCGCTGGTGGTTGCCCTGACCGTGACGCCGGCATTGGCTTATGTTCTGCTGGCCAACCGGCCGCTGCAGACAGGGGAACCGCGCCTGGTGCAGGGATTAAAGGCGCGTTATGCAGGGCTGTTGTCACGCGTCGAACACCGCTCGAAACTCATCATTTCGATCATCGCCGTGTTGTGCATTGCGGCGCTGGCGACCCTGCCGTTTCTGAACGGCAGCTTTATTCCGGAGATGCGCGAGGGCCATTACATCGTCCATATGGCAGCGGCACCCGGTACCTCCCTGGCCGAATCGATGCGCATCGGCCGCAAGATCACTTTGGCCTTAAGCAAGATTCCCGGCGTGCGCCTGGTCGCGCAACGGGCCGGGCGGGCTGCCGAGGTGGTTGACCCGGTGGATGTCAATACCAGCGAATTCGAGGTCGATCTCAAGACCTTATCGGGGAATGAACAGGCGCGGGTCCTGGCCGACATCCAGCGCACCCTGGCAAACTTTCCGGGTCTGGCGACTTCCGCCAACACCTTTCTCACCGAACGTATCGATGAAACCATTTCCGGCTTTACGGCGCCGGTCATCGTCAATATCTTCGGCAACAACCTCGATATCCTCGACGCCAAGGCACAGGAAATTGCGCGGATACTGAACGGCATTCCGGGCGCCGTCGGTGTCAGTGTGCAGGCCCCGCCCGGCACACCGCAACTGGTCATCCGCTTGCGCCTGGATCAGCTGACACGCTTCGGTTTTGAGCCGGTGGATGTGCTGGACACGATACAGGCCGCGTACAAGGGCGTAAATGTCGCGCAGATTTACGCGGGTAATCAGGTCCATGATGTTGCCGTGTCCCTGAGTCCCGCAAGTCGCCAGAGTCCGGCCCAGGTGGGATTGCTGTCCATGCGCAATCCGCAAGGCATGATCGTGCCGCTTAAACAACTCGCCGACATCTATCAATCGACAGGACGTTTCCAGATCCAGCATACCGGCGGCCAACGCTTGCAAACGGTCACCTCAGGCGTGCGCGGACGGGCCATCAGCGAATTTGTCGCGGAGGCGCAGGCACGGATCAAACGGGATGTGGTTTTCCCCAGCGGGAACTATGCAGTGTTCGCCGGAGAAGCGCAGGCTGCGGCAAAATCGCAGCATGATTTGCTGGTTAACGCAGCTCTGGCTGGTGTCGGCATCGTGCTGCTGCTGTTCATGGCCCTGCGCAGTTCGCGCGCATTGCTGCTGGTGCTGGTGAACCTGCCTTTTGCGCTGGTCGGCGGCGTGGTGATGGTGCTGATCACGGGCGGCAATCTGATGCTGGGTTCCCTGATCGGCTTCGTCACCTTGTTCGGCATTACTTTGCGCAATTCGATTATGCTTATTTCCCACTACCAGCATCTGGTGTATCGCGAAGGCATGGTCTGGGGGCCGCAAGCAGCCAAGCGCGGCGCATCCGAGCGGCTGGTGCCGATTCTGATGACGGCTCTGGTCACCGGCCTCGGCCTGTTGCCGCTGGCACTATACAGCGGCGCGCCCGGCAACGAGATTGAAGGACCGATGGCACTGGTCATTCTCGGCGGTTTGATTACCTCGACGATTCTGAATCTGCTGGTGCTGCCAACATTGGCCTTGCGCTTCGGGCGCTTTGACAAGGATGCTGACGATCCGCTCATTATGGACATATCCGCCCGACCGGAAAACCATGAATAATCTGCTGGCCACGGCCCACCCCTTCATCGTCCAATACGGTTACGGCGCACTGTTCGGCGTGCTGTTCGCGGAATCTTTTGGTTTGCCGTTGCCGGGCGAGGCGTTCCTGGTTACCGCGTCGTTTCTCGCCACACAGGGCCAGCTCAATATCTGGCTGGTGGGTCTGACGGCATGGACAGCGGCAGTGCTCGGTGACAATGCAGGTTATGCCATCGGCCGTTTCGGCGGGCGCAGGCTGGTGATCCGCCATGGCGCGCGCGTGGGCATCAGCGCCGAACGGCTGAACAAGACAGAACGTTTCTTTGCGCATTACGGCCCCGAAGTCGTCATCGTCGCGCGTTTTTTCCCGGTGCTGCGCCAACTCAACGGCATCGTTGCGGGCAGCGCCGGCATGGGCTGGAAACGCTTTGCAATCTACAACGCGCTGGGCGCGCTGCTTTGGGTCGGCGCATGGAGTTATGGCGTGTACTACTTCGGCGATCAGATCAAGGTATGGTTGCTGCGCCTTCATACGACAGCAATCTGGCTCGCTGGTGCACTGGCGCTGATCCTGCTCGTCGCTGCAGCGTACTGGGCAATTTCGAAACGGATGTTTATCCGCCGCTAAAGACAAAAACATCGACAGAGCCCCTTCCTTCTCTAGACGGTACGGTTGTCCATCCCGGCAGCCTGACTTCTATTTCACGAGGGACTCGGGTAAGCTCGGCAACCATTATTATGCCGACACCTGTCCAATACCGGTGCCGATTCGCGAATTGCTATCCTGGATTAGCCACGACAACTTCATCCGCCTTCACTCATCAACAGAGAATTTGTCGTTCACTCTTGGTCCCGGTTTTACGGTGAACAGGGTTATGACAAGCTATAGTTAAGTCTGCCTTAAGTGTCGGCATCGTATCCTGCTTCACATGGCAAACATTCTTGCCAGTGTGAACTTAAAGGAGATTTAGATGAATAAGATTATCGCCACAATAATTGCAACCAGCGCCATTGCCTTTGCTATTCCTGCCCAGGCATATACCGGGCAGGAGCTTGCAAAAAATGCCAAGGTAACCATCCAGGAGGCACGCGCCATTGCGCTCAAGGCTCATCCGGGAAAGATTACGGATGAAGAACTTGAAAACGAGAAGGGCGGGAGCGGTTTGCGCTATTCCTTCGATATCAAGCACGCCCATGCCAAAACCCAGGAAGTCGGGGTGGATGCGATGTCCGGCAAGGTATTGGAAAATGACGTTGAAGGGCCGAATCCGGACTGACGGAGAAAATCTTCATGCGACTTTTGGTGGTGGAAGACGATCAGATGATCGGGGAAAGCATGCAGCGCGGACTCAAGAAGACCGGTCTTGCCGTTGACTGGGTACAGGACGGCAAGTCGGCTGAACTCGCACTGGAAAACGGAGTTTATGACATGATGATCCTTGACCTGGGCCTTCCCCGCAAAAGCGGGCTGGAGCTGCTCAGCCAGTTGCGTGAACGGGGAAATGAGTTGCCCGTGTTGATCGTCACCGCTCGTGACACGGTGGATGACAAGGTGGCCGGTTTGAACTGCGGTGCGGACGATTACCTGGTCAAGCCGTTCGATTTTAATGAACTGAATGCTCGAGTGAATGCCATCATGCGCCGGCGTACCGGCAGGGGCAATCCGGTAATGATTTATGGAGCGTTAACATTGGATCCCATTGCGCACCAGGCAACTTTGCGCGGAAATTCTGTCGTGCTTTCTGCAAAGGAATTTGCGCTGTTGCGCACGTTAATGGCGGTACCGGGTGCGGTCCTGTCCCGTGCCGAACTCGAAGAAGCGTTATACGGCTGGAATGAAGAAGTGGGCAGCAATGCGGTCGAGGTCCACATCCACCATTTGCGCAACAAGCTGGGCAGCCATGCCATCCTCAATATACGTGGCGCGGGGTACCGTGTGTCCATGCTGAATGATGTCGATCCGTAAAAATCTGCTGATCTGGCTGTTGACCGGTTTTGTATTTGCCGGTCTGGGTACCGGGATCGCCACCTATTTCAAGACGCATCAAGAGGTCGGCAAGGTACTCGATTACGAGCTGCGCGAAATTACCAACTCGATGCGGTACTCCAGCAGCTTTATCCCGGATCAACTTGAAAAAATAGGTGATGAAAAGCGCGATTACAACGATTTCGTTGTTCAAGTATGGAACGAGCATGGCAAGTTGATCTACTCATCCCTGCCTTCCGCCAAATTGCCGCAGGCATCCCGGCCGGGCTTCTCAACCATTACCATGCACACGGGCGATTGGCGGGCATATACTCTTTTTACCGGGGATCGGGTGATACAGACGGCACAAACCGAGGGCGACCGTTGGGAAATCGCCGCGGGAATAGCCATGCGCATGCTGGCGCCGCTTGCCGTGTTGGTGCCGGTGTTGGTCTTTCTGGGATGGATCGCCGTAAGGAAAAGCCTGGCTCCCTTGGCGCGCGTGACTGCGGAAGTGGAGCAGCGCGATGCGTCCGCCATGGCACCGCTGGATACCCGGGCCGTCCCTGAAGAAATCCGTCCCCTGCTGATGGCGCTTAACCGGCTGTTGGGTCGCCTGGATGAATCCATTGCTTCGCAGCGACGTTTTGTTGCAGATGCCGCACATGAGCTGCGTACACCGCTGACGGCACTTTCGCTGCAGGCACAACTGGTTGAACAGGCACAGGATGCGGGGGAACGAAACGAATCGGCGGGGAATCTGCGTCTGGGCATCGCGCGCGCATCCCATTTGGTCAGCCAATTGCTGACACTTGCACGCCAGGAACCAGGTGCGCAACATCCGTTTGTTCACGTTGATCTTGCGCTGCTGGCTCGCCAGGTGGCCGGTGAACTGGCACCGTTGGCAGACTTGAAGAAGATCGATCTTGGGGTCAGTGCCAATCAACCCGAATGGGTGAACGGGGATCAGGACGGGTTAAGGATACTGGTTGGCAATCTTATCGACAATGCGATTCGTTATACGCCTGAAGGCGGGAAGGTGGATGTGACTCTGCGTAAGGACGGCAGCAGTTTGCTCCTTAGTGTGAAGGATACCGGGCCGGGTATTCCGCTCCAGGATCGAGATAAAATTTTCGAGCGGTTTTATCGGGTTGCCGGCAATAAAGTACAGGGCAGCGGATTGGGGCTTGCCATCGTCAGGCAGATTGTTGATAGACACGGCGCCGTTATCGATATTTCCGCCGGTGAAAACGGAATGGGTGCGGTATTCAGCATCAAATTCCCATCGTTTACTCCCGGTTGAACAACCGCAGGAAGTTAGCGATGGATCCATTAAGGACTGTCGCAACGATTTAACGCGTTTCCGGCATTGGAACGTATCCCGGACATTGCTTTAATGTCCCAACTGTTTGGTAAGGAGATGCCATGTTGAAAGGTGTAGTCTGGGGAATCACATTGACGGTAGCGATTGCCCTGATAAGTGTTTGCGCGCTGCTGTATAGCGGCATGATTCCGGCCAATGCCGATGCAAAACCCGGCGGGCTGGAACTCTGGATGGCGGGAACTTCACTGGATGCGACACTGGATCGGTACGCCCCGAAGGAACAGAATCCGGTGGCGCTGACCGACCAGAACCTCCTCGAGGGTGTTCGTCTTTTCGCCGAGAACTGTGCGGTCTGCCACGGTTCGGCGAAGGGAGCGAATTCACCGTCACCGATAGCAAAAGGCGAGTATCCGAGGCCTCCCCAGTTGGCGACCGACGGTGTCGAGGACGACCCCAAAGGGGATTCGTTCTGGAAGATCAAGCATGGCATTCGCCTGACCGGCATGCCTGCGTTCGGCTACACCCTCAAGGACGAACAGATCTGGACGCTTGCGCTGTTCCTGAAGCACATGGACAAACTGCCGCCAGCAGTGCAGCAGACCTGGCTGCAAGTCCGGAATTGGCCGGTAACGTCCTTGAACAAGACGGGCCAAAATTAAAACACGGTCGCGCGTTTCTTCCCGGTGCTGCGCCAACTCAACGGCATCGTTGCGGGCAACGCCATCATGGGCTGGAAACGCTTTGCAATCTACAACGCGCTGGGCGCACTGCTTTGGGTCGGCGCATGGAGTTCTGGCGTGTACTGCTTCGGCGATCAGATCAAGGTATGGTTGCTGCGCTTTCATACGACAGCAATCTGGCTCGCTGGTGCACTAGTGTTGTTCCTGCTTGCCGCTGTCGCGTATTGGATCATTTCGAAACGGTGCCACGACTAAGTCTGCCCTAACTTTCACCGTGTAGAGTACTTATCAGGGTAGTCGCAAAACCGCTACCTGATTTCAATCAACTCTACAGGAGCACTATCATGAAAGTATCAAAAAAACTCATCTTCACCCCACTGGCTCTAGTTCTGTCAGTGGCCGCAGTCAATGCTTTTGCTTACACAGGTGAAGAACTCGCGGGACAATCTAAAATCAATATGGAACAGGCCCGTGCAATCGCGCTCAAAGCCCACCCGGGCAAAATTACCGATGAGGAACTGGAAAACGAGAATGGCGGCAGCGGTCTGCGCTATTCATTCGACATACGGCGCGACAATGTCACACAGGAAGTCGGGGTGGATGCAAAATCTGGAAAAGTATTGGAGAATGACCCAGAAGGCAAAAATCCGGATTAGTAATCAGGCTGGAACCGTCCCTCGTGGACGGTTTTTTAATTCCATTATTCAGATTTCACAGGTATGCGTATTTTATTGATTGAAGATGACCAGATGATCGGTGAGGCAGTCAGCATTGCACTCAAGGATGCCGCTTACGCGGTGGATTGGGTAAAGGACGGTGCAATGGCCAACGATGTGCTTGAACACGGTGATCATCAGGCAGTGCTGCTCGATCTGGGTTTGCCCAAACGCGACGGTCTGGAGGTACTGCGTCGCTTGCGTCAGGGAGGCAGCTCGGTGCCGGTCATCGTAATCACGGCCCGTGATGGGGTGGACTACAGGATCAAAGGCCTGGATTTTGGCGCGGACGACTATATGGTCAAGCCTTTCGATGTCAACGAGTTGCTGGCACGGCTGCGGGCTGTCGTCCGCCGTCAGGGCGGGCAAGCCGCACCCCTGCTGTCCAACGGTAAAGTTACCCTTGACCAGTCAACCCGCGAGGCCCGCTGCGGCGAAGTAGTGGCACAGCTGAGCGCTCGGGAATTTTCCCTGTTACATGCACTGTTGCTGCGCCCTGGCGCGATTCTCACCCGCAGCGAACTGGAAGAGAGCATCTACGGCTGGAACGAGGAAGTGGAAAGCAACGCCGTGGATTTTTTGATACACGGCGTGCGCAAAAAAATGGGCGCAGATGTGATCAAGAATGTGCGTGGCGCAGGATGGATGGTGGACAAATCAGCATGAAACGATCTTTGCAACGGCATCTTTCCTTGGTATCAGCAGGCGTCATCCTGCTTGCGGGGTTGATTGCTGCAGTCGCTTCGTTCAGTCTTGCCTTCTCGGATGCAAGAGAATTCCAGGATGACATGCTGCGCCAGATCGCCAAGCTTTCCGTGATTAGTACTAGCGCACCCGCCCCATCGCTTGCGCACCCGTCAAACGCCAGTAACGGTGGCACTACCGATCCTGAATCTCTGGTTTCAATCTTTCATCTGCCCGGCGACATCGTGCCCGCCTGGCTCAATCGCGATCTGTCTGCGGGTCTGCACACGCTGGATACAGGCTCTGGAGAATTGCGCGTGTTTGTCCGGGATGGAAAAAAAGGTTTTCGCACGGTCGTCTCGCAGCCGACCGATGTGCGCGACGAGATCGCCATCAACAGTGCAGTACGCACCCTGATCCCTTTATTACTGCTGCTGCCCATTCTGGTCTGGCTGATCGCCTACATAGTTCGCAACGAACTTGCACCGATCATGCGCCTATCCAGAAGTCTGGATGAACAGCCGGTAGAACGTCCACGGGCTATCTCCGACGCTGATCTCCCGCAGGAGATCACACCATTCGTGCATGCGATCAATCGTTTGCTGGAAAGGGTGAATAAACTGATGTTGCAACAACGGCGTTTTATTGCCGATGCCGCGCACGAACTGCGCAGTCCGCTCACGGCATTATCGCTTCAGGCACAAAACCTGAAAAGCGCAGGCTCGCTTGACGTTGTGCGCGAAAGGATTGTCCCGTTGCAGGAAGGGATAGAGCGTGCGCGCCTGTTAACCGAGCAGTTGCTCAGTCTTGCCAGGGCACAATCGGGAGAAAATGCAGGTTCGGATATCAACGTCTCCGCGATGGCACGAAAACTGATCGCCGACTATCTGCCGCTTGCAGAAGCAAAGCACATCGATCTTGGCATTGAGGAGGTCGCACAACTTCATCTGCATGCAGAAGCCGAGTCGTTGCGCGTGATAATCAAGAACGCGCTTGAAAATGCCATCAAGTACACACTGGCAGGCGGCAAAGTCACCCTCAGACTGCTTGCGGAAAACGATAATGCAGTCATTGAAATTGTTGATAACGGTCCGGGGATAGCAGCGGGGGAACGTGAACAGGTATTCGATCCTTTTTACCGGATACAGGATACGACTGTTGCGGGTAGTGGTCTCGGGTTGGCCATTGCAAGAGAAGCCGCGACCCGCTTGGGCGGAACATTAACCTTTCACGATGTTCAGGAGGATGGCGGCATTATTTTGCGTTACACGCAAGCGCTGAAATAATTTTCTGGGTGAAACAATCTTTGATTGTTGAGTGTCACGAACTACCGCAACCGCACAGTGAATTTAGATGGTCATATGTCTCTTATGGGTCGTGAAAAGACGTTTGATCATCAAAAACTGATATGGAATTATGTCTGCTCGAGAATAAATCGGACGTCACAATAAGGTCGATTTTTTCAGGAAATTTAGCAAACTACTTTTCCACGCTAAATTCCGGATATCCTTTGTCGGGCTATTTTTTACCTGGCTGCAACACAAGTGCATCAGCACATTTCAACCCGCTCATCACCGCGCCTTCCAGCGTGGCCGGATAATCGCCCGCCGTGTAGTCTCCCGCCAGCAGCAGGCGGGGCAGGGGGGTTTGTTGCACGGGGCGTTGCAGGTTCGGTGAACAGCAGAACGTGGCGCGCTTTTCGGCGATGACCCTGTACCATCGCGGTTGTTCGGCGACGCCGAATTCCTCGCGCAGTTCCGCGATGACATGTTGCGCAAGCTCTTCCTGCGACAATTCCTGATGGATACCTTCCGCGCTGATCACTGCGGCGAGCAGTCCGTGTTGTCCGGCGATGCGTCCCTTGTCGAACAGCCACTGGCTGTAGCGCTGGTGCAGGCCAAGCATGGGATTGGGCAACGTGACGTGGGCATGATATTGCAGATACACGGTATAGATCGGCTGGTACTCCAGACTGTCGATCTGTGCGACCGTCTCTGCAAGTTCGGCGATGGGGCGCAGCAACTTGGAAGCGATCACAGGCGGTGTGGCGCAGATGACGTGGCTGAATTGAGTGATTCCCTGTGCCGTGGCTATTTCTATTCCATCTTCGAGCGGACGCAGGGTTTCCACGCCGCACCCGATGTGCACCTTTCCGCCGTGCTGCCCGACATAATCTGCGGCACGTTGCGGGAACAGCGCGGTAAAGTCGATGCGCGGCAGCAGCATATCGCTGTCGGCCCGCGTTTTGTTAAGCGCATCGCGCAGCACGTTGAGCAGCACCTGTGCGGATGCCTTGTGTATAGGCGTATTCAGCGCGGCGATGCACAGCGGTTCCCAGAGCTTCATGGTGAGGTCTGCATCCTGGCCGTATTGCGCGAGCAGTTCGGTGACCGTCATGTCGCCGGGCAAACGAAAGTTCATGCGGCGCAGTGCGAGCATGAAACGCGCGGCATTCAGGCGTTCGCCGAATGTCAGACCTTGTGCGGTCAGCAGGGCAACCAGGAGATGCAACGGGGCGGGCAGCCGCGGTGCTTTCAGCGAGAACTCGCCGTGCAGATCGAGCTGCAGCGGCAGGCGCAGGAAATCTTTTTCGGGATTGCCGCCGACCTTTTCGATCATGCGCAGGGTCTGGCGGTAGCAGCCGAGCAGCAGATGCTGGCCGTTGTCGAGCTGCATATCGCGGTAAGCCACACCGCGCGCACGCCCGCCGAGTTGCCGGGCGCTTTCAAACACGCTGACCGGAATGCCGCGATCGGCCAACGCGACTGCGGCAGCCATGCCCGCGTAGCCGCCGCCGATGATGGCAATATTCAAGGTGTGCTTCTCACGGTTATCCCCTGTGTCTTGCACGCTGCAACAACCGCTCAAACTGCCAGTATCGCGTTCCGCAGTGCATCTATTTGCCCGGGATCAGCGAGATCTTCGCCGCTGATCCAGAACACATCCTCGGCACGGCTTCCCAAGGTGTTGATCTTGGCACGGTGCAGGTAGATGTTGTGCTTGTCCAGAATCAGCGCGATGCGCGCCAGCAGCCCCGGACGATCTCCGGCAATCAGCGAGAGCACCAGCATTCCCTTGTTGTCGGGACTGAGCTCGACCTCGGTGGCGAGCGGGAAGTGTTTCAGTTGGCGGCTGACCCTGCCGGTAGCGGCAGGTGCAATCGGTTTGGCTTGCACGATCTGCTGCGCAAGTTCGAACTCGATGTAAGTCATGATGTCGCGATATGCGGTATCGCTGCGCGCAGCTTCCATGATCTGGAAGCTGTTCAGCGCGTAGCCATGCAGGGTCGTGTGGATCTTGGCCTCGACGATGGTGAAATTCATCCGCGCAAAAAAATCGCAGATGCGCGCAAACAGTCCGCGCTGATCCGTGCAATACACCATTACCTGCAATCCTTCGCCGACACGGCTTAGCCGCGTCTTTACAACGGGGTCCGTGGTATTCACCCTGTGCGCCAGCAAGCGGGTATGCCAGGCGATTTCCTGCGCTTCATGATCCAGGAAATAGCTGTCATCGAGCTGTGCCCACAATAGCTGGTAGGACTCCGGTGTCATCGCGTAAAGATTGAGCGTGGTGACCGCCTGTTTGCGGATATCGTCGAGGAGATTGGTGACTTTGCCGTCTTTCAGGTAGCGCCGCGTTGCGCGGTACAGGTCTTCTATCAGCTTGGCCTTCCAGGCATTCCAGATTTTCGGGCTGGTGCCGCGCACATCCGCGACCGTCAGCAAGTACAGCGCGACCAGATAGCGCTCATTCTTGATTTTGGCGGCGAAGCCTGCGATCACCTCCGGGTCGGACAAATCCTGCTTCTGTGCGGTCGCGGAAAGGCTCAGGTGTTGCTCGACCAGCCATACCACCAGATCGGTGTCGTCGCGGCTGAGCAGGTGTTGCTTGCAGAATGCCCGGGCGTCCTTCCTGCCGAGCTGCGAATGGTCGCCGCCGCGTCCCTTGGCAATGTCATGGAATAATCCGGCGACATACAGCACTTCGGGGCGGGCGAATGCGCCGATCAGCCTGCTGCAATGCGGGTGTTCATGGGCGAACTCCGGCACGGCAAAGCGGCGCAGATTGCGCACCACCATCAGGATGTGTTCGTCCACCGTGTAGACATGAAACAGGTCGTGCTGCATCTGTCCGACGATACGCCCGAACGCCGGGATATAGCGGCCGAGTATGCCGTATTGATTCATGCGCCGCAGCGTATGCAGCACACCCTGCGGCTGGCGCAGTATGTCCATGAAATGCGCACGGTTAATCGGGTTGCGGCGAAACGCCGCATCGATCCGATGCTGGGCGCGCCACAGCGCGCGCAGCGTTCTCGCGCTGAAGTCGGTCAGCTCGGGGTGTTTTTGCATCAGCTGGAACAATTCGAAAATCGCTTCCGGCGTATGTTCGAACAATTGCTCATCGCGCATATCCAGCAGCGTGCCGATGACCCTGAATCTCTCGTTCAGCGCATGCTGGGGCGGCGTCTCGCGGAACAGGTGATCATGCAGGCTTTGCAGCAGGATGGTGTTGAACTGGCGTACCGCCAATTTTGTCCGGTAGTAGCGCTGCATCAAATGCTCGCTGGCGCGACGGTTGGCTGAAGCGGTGATGCCCAATTGTTCGGCAAGCGGTGTCTGGAATTCGAATATCAAACGGTCCTCGCGCCGTTGGGCAAGATAGTGCAGGCGTATGCGCAATGTTTGCAACAGGGTGTCGTGACGGGCAATCTGGCGCGCCTCGGCCATGCTGATCAGACCTGCCTTGGCAAGTTCGGTCCAGCGTGTGCCCAGGCCTGCCGCACGGCTGATCCAGGTAACCGTTTGCAGGTCACGCAAGCCTCCGGGGCTTTCTTTCAAATTGGGTTCAAGGTTGTAATCCGTATCGGCAATGCGGGCGTGGCGCTGTTGTTGTTCAAGCTGCTTGGCCAGAAAAAATTCGCATGGATCGAGGTATTGCTGCAAAACATTTTGCATTTCCCTGAACAGTCTTGCATCGCCGGTTATAAGGCGTGCTTCGAGCAGGTTGGTTTGCACGGTGATGTCTGCGGATTCGCTCAGGCACTGCGCCACGGTGCGTATGCTGTGCCCGACTTCAAGGCCGATGTCCCACAGCATACTGACCAGTTGGTGCAGCTTTTGTTGCAAGGCATCATCCGGCTTGTCGGCTTTCAGCAGGATCAGCAAATCAATGTCCGACTTGGGATACAGTTCGCCGCGTCCGTAGCCGCCTACCGCGACCAGCGCGATTGTGTCAGGCATGGAGAGTTGCAGCCATACGTGATGCAGGTACCGGTCGATCAGCCGGCTGTGCGCGCTGAGCAGATGCGCCGCCTTGCGGTTTTGCAGAAAGCTTTGTTCGAGGGCTAAACGATCATTGCTTAAAGACTTGCGCAGCGCGGCAATATTATCATGACCAATGACTTGGCGAGTGTTGTTTGCCCGCCTAGTCAGATGGCCGGTAGTTTCATCATAACCAGCGACTTGGCTGGCGTCGTTTGCCAGCTTAGTCGAATGGCTAGTTGTTTTATCAGGGAGGGGGAGGGCAGCCATCGGAAACGGTCAACACTTCAAATCCGGAATCGGTGACGAGTATGGTGTGCTCGTATTGCGCTGACAGGCTGTGGTCCTTGGTGACCACGGTCCAGCCATCGCCCAGCTGTTTGATGTCCGGTTTGCCGGCATTGATCATCGGCTCGATGGTGAAGGTCATGCCGGCTTCGAGTTTCAGGCCGGTCCTGGGGCGGCCGTAATGCAATACCTGCGGTTCATCATGGAAAAGCTGCCCGATGCCGTGTCCGCAGAACTCGCGCACCACGCTATAGCCCAGCGGCTCGACAAAGCTCTGAATGGCATGGCCGATATCACCCAGATAGGCACCCGGTTTGACTGCGCGTATGCCGCGCCACAGCGATTGATAGGTGACTTCGCACAAGCGCCGCGCCTGGATCGACGGTTCCCCGACATAAAACATGCGGCTGCTGTCGCCGTGATATCTGTCCTTGATCACCGTAATGTCGAGATTGACGATGTCGCCGTTTTTGAGCACCTTGTCGCTCGGTACGCCGTGGCATACCTGATGATTGATCGAGGTGCAAATGGACTTCGGGTACGGCGTATGTCCGCCCGGAGCGTAGTCGAGCGGGGCAGGAATGGCGTGCTGCACATTGACGATCAGGTCATGGCAGAGTTTGTCGAGCTCGTTGGTGGTTACGCCCGCCTTGACGAACGGGGCGATGTAATCGAGCACTTCGCTGGTCAGGCGGCCGGCAACGCGCATTTTCTCTATTTCTTGCGGGGTTTTGATGGAAACTGACATTAATTTATAGTTGATTACACAATGTTTAAGAATATCACGTGATCTGAATTGTTGACAATTGCGATTGGGAATTAAGTTTGCATGATA
>DIYV01000066.1:38609-39886 GCA_002429165.1 Gallionella sp. UBA6045
CAAGGCGGTTGATGCACTACGACACAGGGGATGGGGGGGTCGCCTATTGGTAACGCAACGCTTCTATCGGATCGAGCCGCGCGGCTTTGCGTGCCGGATAAAATCCGAAAAAGATGCCCACTACCGCAGCTACGCTGAAGGCCACGATGATTGAGCTTGCCGAAATAATGACCATCGTGCCGGTCAGCGCCTCCACCAGCAATGCGCCGCCGATCCCCAGTAACAGCCCGATAAAGCAGCCCAGCACGGAGATGATGATGGCCTCCAGCAGGAATTGCAGCAGGATATCCCTCTCGCGCGCTCCGATCGCCATGCGGATGCCGATCTCGCGGGTGCGTTCGGTGACCGAGACCAGCATGATGTTCATGATGCCGATGCCGCCCACCACCAGCGATACCGAGGCGATTGCGCCGAGCAACAGCGACATGGTGCGCGTGCTTTCTGCAGCCGAATCGGCTGCCGCAGTGAGGTTGCGCAGAAAGAAGTCGTTATCCATGCCTTCGCGTATCCTGTGCCGCTGGCGCAACAGCTCAGTCATGGATTTTTGCACTTCCGGCATGATTTCCTGGGTGGTGGTCTGCACCATCATCATGCGTACCGAACCCGGAAACTGGGAGCCGAAAACCTGGCGCTGTGCCGTGGTAATCGGAATGATGATGGTGTCGTCCTGGTCGCGCCCATCCATTCCCTGACCTTTGAGTGCCAAAGTACCGAGGACGACGAACGGGCTTTGCCGGATGCGGAAGGTCTTGCCGACCGGATCTTCGTCACCGAACAAATTGTCCGCAGCCGTTTTTCCGATCAACGCGACTCGGGTGCCTGAACGCACATCCGAATCTGTGAATGCATCGCCGGATGCTATAGGCCAGGAGCGTGCATCCAGATAGCCCGGTGTCGTGCCGATAACAGAGGTATTCCAGTTGTTCGGCCCGTATACAACCTGTGCGTTGCCCGGCTGTATCGGCGCGACAGCCTGCACGCCTGGCAGTTCGGCGATGGCGTCCGCATCGCCGACATTCAATGTATATCCGCCGCCGCCACCGGACCGAACGCCGCTTGCCGAGGTGCTTCCTGAAATCAGGATAAACAGATTGCTGCCCATCGCGGCGATACTTTGCTTGATCGCATATTGCGCGCCTTGCCCGATTGACATCATCAGCACCACCGCACCGACGCCGATCACCATGCCGAGCATGGTCAACAACGTGCGCAGACGGTTAGCCCCCATCGCGCGCCAGGCTTCGCCGAGCATTGCGAGCTGTCTCTTATACACATCT
>DIYV01000027.1 GCA_002429165.1 Gallionella sp. UBA6045
GATTACGCGGATGTGCTGGCAGAAATGCAAACCAACAGTGCCTCGGTAAGCGACGCGACTCGTTTCGACCTGGCGAAAAAGGCATTCTCGCACACCGCCGCCTACGATTCCGCGATCAGCAACTACCTCACCGCGATCAATGCGGACGGCACGAAAAGCGCGTTCCCCGCACAGATCAATTTCAACTTTGCCAAGGTTCAGGAAATGCGCTACGGCGAGAACCCGCACCAGCACGCCGCGTTCTACCACGACCTCATTCCGGTACCGGGCGGCATCGCCGACTACACCCAGTTGCAGGGCAAGGAACTGTCCTATAACAACATCGGCGATGCCGATGCGGCATGGGAACTGGTCAAGACTTTCGACCAGCCGGCCTGCGTCATCGTCAAGCATGCCAACCCCTGCGGCGTGGCGATCGCCGACACACCGTTGAATGCCTACAAACTGGCCTACGCGACGGACACCACCTCAGCGTTCGGCGGCATCATCGCCTTCAACCGCGAACTGGATGCCGAGAGTGCGGCGCAGATCACCGCCAACCAGTTCGTCGAACTCATCATCGCGCCTTCCGCAAGCGATGCGGCGCTCAAGGTCACCGCGGCAAAACAGAATGTGCGGGTGCTCTCCGTGCCGCTGTCCAACGCTCACAACCAATTCGACTTCAAACGCGTCAACGGCGGACTGCTGGTGCAATCGCCGGACACGCTGAACGTGCAGGCGGCGCAACTCAAGGTCGCGAGCAAGACGCAACCGACCGGCGAACAATTGCAGGACCTGCTGTTCGCGTGGCGCGTGGCCAAATATGTAAAGTCCAATGCCATCGTGTTCTGCAAGAACGGCCAGACGCTGGGCGTGGGCGCGGGACAGATGAGCCGTGTCGACAGCACGCGCATCGCCAGCATCAAGGCGCAGAACGCGGGCCTGAGCCTGGCAGGTTCGGTCGTCTCGTCGGATGCCTTCTTCCCGTTCCGCGACGGCATCGACGTGCTGGCTGAAGCGGGCGCAAAGGCCGTGATCCAGCCCGGCGGTTCGATGCGCGACGAGGAAGTGATCGCGGCGGCAGACGAACACGGGATAGCGATGGTGTTTACCGGCTTCCGCCACTTTAGACATTAAGCTGCTGCGCTTGGCATAACGGCGTTGCTCAAGAATTCAGAATGCGGGATCGCAAAGCGATAGACCCAACAGTAAATTCCGCTTCTTCATTCTTGCGCTCCTTGTTCTGTCATCGCTCGTGACGTTTTAAACAGCATCAAAAAGATACTCAAGGTTTGATATGAAAATACTAGTCATAGGTTCCGGCGGTCGCGAGCACGCGATGGCTTGGCGGCTTGCGCAAGGCGCCAAGGTGCAGAAGGTGTACGTTGCGCCGGGCAATGCGGGCACGGCACTGGAAGACGGCGTGGCGAATATCGCCATCACTGCCATTCCCGAGTTGATCGCATTCGCGCAGCGCGAGGATATTTACATGACTGTGGTCGGTCCGGAAGGCCCGCTGGCAGCCGGTATCGTGGATGCTTTCCGCGCCGCCGGGCTGAAGATATTCGGCCCGACCAAGGCTGCCGCGCAGCTCGAATCCTCCAAGGATTTCGCCAAGCGTTTCATGGTGCGGCACAACATCCCCACCGCCTTCTTCGAAACCTTCAGCGAGATCGAACCGGCGAAGGCCTATATCGAGAAGCATGGCGCGCCCATCGTGGTCAAAGCCGACGGGCTTGCCGCCGGCAAGGGCGTCGTGGTGGCGATGAACAGGGATGAAGCATTCGCCGCGATCGACATGATGCTCTCGGATAACAAACTTGGCGACGCCGGTGCGCGCGTAGTGATCGAGGAATTTCTTAGCGGCGAAGAAGCCAGCTTTATCGTGATGGTGGATGGCAAGAATATTTTGCCAATGGCGACCAGCCAGGATCACAAACGCTTGCTGGATGGCGACCGTGGCCCCAATACCGGCGGCATGGGCGCATATTCCCCCGCGCCGGTAATCACACCCGAACTGCATGCACGCGTCATGCGCGAGGTGATCCAGCCGGTGGTGCGCGGCATGGAAAAGGAAGGCATCAATTACACCGGATTCCTGTATGCCGGGCTGATGATCTCGCCGGACGGCGGCATCAAGGTGCTGGAGTTCAACTGCCGCATGGGCGACCCGGAAACCCAGCCGATCATGCTGCGCCTGAAAAGCAATTTTGCCATCATAGTCGAGCACGCCATCAACGGCACGCTGGACCAGGTGGAGGTGGAATGGGACAGGCGCACCGCGCTCGGCGTGGTGCTGGCCGCCGCCAATTATCCCGATACACCGCGCAAGGGCGATGTCATCACCGGCTTGCCCGATAATAAACTTGCCGGGAAACTCGAAGATGCCCACGTGTTCCATGCCGGTACCGCGATGCAGGACGGGCACGTGGTCACCAGCGGCGGGCGGGTGCTGTGCGTCACCGCGCTGGGCACGATGGTGAAGATGGCGCAGAAACGCGCCTATGAAATCGCCGACGGCATCCGCTTCGACGGTTGCCAGATGCGGCGAGACATCGGCTGGCGCGCGATTTCGGCCCACAGGAAGTAATTGTTCAGACACAGCGCATCCTATCGCCGCATCGCCGCACACCTCAGACGCGGCGGCCTGATCGCCTATCCCACCGAATCCTGCTACGGCCTGGGCTGCGACCCTGACAATCGCATCGCGGTGCAACGCCTGCTCAAACTCAAGCAGCGCGCGCAGCACAAAGGGCTGATCCTCATCGCGGCGAGTTACCGGCAAGTAGCGCGCTATCTGCACCCGGTCACACCTGCCCAACAGCAGCAACTCAAAATTGCGGGAGCGCAGGCCGTCACTTATCTGATGCCTGCCCTGCATTCCGCGCCGCGCTGGTTGCGCGGTGATCATGACACCCTGGCTATACGTTTGACTGCACACAAACAGGCAGCGCAACTCTGCCGTGGCGTTGGCAGCGCACTGGTCTCCACCAGTGCCAATCGCAGCGGACAGCGTCCGGCGAAAACTTACGCGCAATGCCGGCGCTTGTTCGGGCGCAAGGTATGGGTGTTATCGGGACGTGTGGGCAAATACAAGAAACCCTCAACCATCGCCATGTGGGCTGGTGGTAAAATCATACGCAGCTGATCAACATTGGAAAAATCATGAGTGGTTTCAATTCCGCCGCAGTAAGAGAATACCTGATTGAACTGCAAGATCTCATCGTCGACAGGCTGGAGCAGGTGGACGGCAGGAAATTCCTCCGCGACAGCTGGGACCGGCCCGAAGGCGGTGGCGGCAGAAGCTGCATACTCGAGGAAGGCAACGTGCTGGAACGCGGCGGCGTGGCGTTTTCGCACGTCATGGGCGACAAGATGCCGCCTTCCGCCACCGCGCACCGTCCCGAACTGGCCGGCCGCCGCTGGGAAGCGATGGGGGTGTCGCTGGTGTTTCATCCGCGCAATCCCTATGCGCCCACGGTGCATATGAACGTGCGCATGTTCGTCGCGATGAAAGACGGCACCGCCCCGGTATTCTGGTTCGGCGGCGGCATGGACCTGACGCCGTATTACGGTTTCGCGGAAGACGCGGTGCACTTCCACCAGGCCTGCAAGAATTCGCTCGCGCCGTTCGGTGCAGAGCTGCATCCGAAATACAAAAAATGGTGCGACGAGTATTTTTTCATCAAGCATCGCAACGAGCAGCGCGGCATCGGCGGCATCTTCTTCGACGATCTGAGTGCGCCGGATTTCGACACCGCATTTGCGATCCAGCAAAGCGTGGGCGACCACTTCCTGTCCGCCTATGTGCCTATCCTGGAACGCCGCAAGGACACGCCATACGGCGAGCGGGAGCGCGATTTCCAACTGTACCGGCGCGGCCGCTATGTCGAGTTCAATCTGGTAATCGACCGCGGCACCATCTTCGGCCTGCAGTCGAACGGCCGCACCGAATCCATCCTTCTGTCCATGCCGCCGCTGGTGAAATGGCGCTACGGCTGGCATCCGGAGAAAGGCTCCGCGGAAGCGGAACTCTACGAAAAATTCCTGGTTCCCAAGGATTGGACTTAATCCATTACGATGCGGTGATCTTCATGCAACCGAAAGAACATTGGGAAAAGGTTTACTCGACCAAGGCAACCGATGCGGTGAGCTGGTTTCAGCCGCACGCCGAGTTCGGCGAGGCTTTCTCGCTGTTGAGCCACAAGAAAGAAGCGCATAACACCCCATCCGGAACGGTGCAACAGTTCGTTTACTGCTATTGCCGCAGGATTGGCTCCTGATGCCGAATCCGCCTTCCAGCATGATTGTGGGTGCTGCAGAGAAAAGCGGTATAAGATCATCAATCGCCAGAGCAGCAGCCGGAACTAGCGAAGGTTAAATCACTCAGAGCGAGTGAACATTGTAATGTGCATGCCCGCGCGATTTTTCCTTGATGGTTTTCGATGAGATTCATACTTTACTTTCTGTTGTTGATCGCCCCTCCCGCATTGGCGGGTCAGACTAACGGAGGGTCGCCGCAGCACGGTGAAACAGCCCCCGGTGCTCCCCTTGCGGGTGATGCGGATTTTCTTGCCGCGCACGATGCCTTTCTCGCCGGAGATACGGTCAAACTGGGACGCTATGCCCGGCGGTTAAAAAACTCGCCGCTGGAGGTATACGTCAGCTATTACCAGCTGAGTTTGGCCCTGGAAAACGCCGACCAGAAGCCTGTCCCGGGTCCGGTCGAGAACGCGGTAAAGAGTTTCCTGTCCCGTCCGGAAGACACGCCGATGATAGACCTGTTGCGCGGCGACTGGCTCAAGGTGCTCGGCAAGAAACAGCAATGGGATGATTTCGATGCCGAATATCCGCACCTGCGTAACTCGGATACCGAGCTGACTTGTTATGCCCTGCAATCGCTCCGCCGCAGCCAGGAATCAGCTGCGCTGCGCGAAGCGCGCAAATTGTGGTTTATAGGCAAGGGACAACCGGGTAATTGCGGCACATTGTTTGATGCGGCAATGTCTGCCGGCATCATCAGCAAACAGGATGTCAGCCGGCGGCTGCGCCTGGCTCTGGAGGCGAATAATGTGTCTTTTGCGATCCAGTTGTCCGCACAACTGGATGACCAGTATGCGGGTTTGCCTGCCATGCTGACAAGCGCCGCCGCGGATCCGGACCGTTATCTGAGAAAGCTGACGGCGGGCGATACCCGTGCAACGAATACTTCGGTCATGCCGGTTTCGCAAGCGCACACCAGCCCAGCGATCGAATCACACATTTATGGCATGGAACAACCGGCTTCCTCCGTGGAAGTCCAGCCCCCAGACTATGCAACCACCCCGTACGCGGGATGGCGTGAATGGGGAAATCTTTGGTCGCGGCTTGGCTTCGGCAAAGCCGGCACATCCCTTGTGGCAAATGGTGAATTGACGCCATCTACTCTTGGCGCAGGATGCGATGGTCCCTGTAGCGATATCTATGGCGACAATTCAGTTCCGGCTATGGGTTGGAATCCCAGATTGGCAAGTAATGGGCAGCGTGTTGCCGCGCTGTTTGCCGTGGAACGGTTGGCAAAACAATCCACCGATCTGGCCGCAGCGCACTGGGCGAAGATCGCCGGATATTTCCCGGCTAGCGAGCAGCATTATTGTTATGGCCGGCTGGCTTATCAGGCGGCGCGCAATCTGGATGGACGCGCACTGCAATGGTTCAGGGACGCGTCGGACACGCCGCTCAACGAACAGCAATCCGCATGGCGGGTGCGCGCTGCATTGCGCACACTGGATTGGCCGGAAGTGTTGGCAAGCGTGAACGCGATGAGCGCGCAGCAACAGCAGGAATCCGCCTGGCTGTACTGGAAAGCACGCGCGCTCAAGGCATCGGGCAAAACATCCGAAGCAAGACAAATTTTCGCGCCATTGAGCGGTGAGTACAGCTTTTACGGTCAACTTGCCGGCGATGAATTGAGCGACTCCTCGGTGTTAAGCCAGACCCTGCCGGCCTACAAGCCGGACAGCCAGGCCATTGCAGCAGTATCCGCGATGCCGGGTGTTCAACGCACGCTGGCCTTGTATCGTATCGGCATGCGCAGCGAAGCGCTGGAGGAATGGCGCTGGGTGGTGAACAATCTGAATGACAAACAATTGCTGACTGCGGCAGAGATCGCGCTGCGCAACAAGATGTACGACCGAGCCATCGGCGCGGCGGACAAGACCGTTTCCGAACACGATTTCAGCATGCGCTACCTCGCGCCGTACCGAGCCGATCTGCAGGTGCATCTTCGCGAACATGGCCTTGATGAGGCATGGGTGTACGGCCTGATGCGCCAGGAAAGCCGTTTTGCCACCAGCGCAAAATCGGATTCCGGCGCAGCAGGACTGATGCAGATCATGCCAAGCACGGCGCGCTGGGTGGCGAATAAGCTGAGATTGAAGAGTTATCGCAAGGCGCTGATCCACCAGCTCGACACCAACTTGCGCATCGGCACCTATTACATGAAATCGGTGCTTTCACGTTCTGAAAATAACCCGGTGCTGGCTTCGGCAGCATACAATGCCGGACCGTTTCGGGCGCTGCAATGGCGCGGTGACAAACCGCTCGAAGGCGCGATTTATGCCGAAACCATCCCCTATCAAGAAACGCGCGACTATGTGGAAAAGGTGATGAGCAACACCGTTTATTATGCCGCTCAATTCGGCGACCCGCCGCGCTCGCTCAAGCAACGACTGGGAATCATCCCGGCCAAAACTGCGGATAACCAGCCGGCGAACCCCAATGAAAAGTGATGCAAAAATCTATTGCGTGGGCGGCGCGGTGCGCGACCGCTTGCTGGGACTGGCCGTTCAGGATCACGATTGGGTGGTGGTGGGCAGCACACCGGAAGAGATGGTGGCGCAGGGCTTTCAGCCGGTCGGCAAGGATTTCCCGGTGTTCCTGCACCCGCAGACGCATGAAGAATATGCGCTGGCGCGCACCGAGCGCAAGACCGCGCGCGGTTATCAGGGTTTCGCCGTGTATGCCGCGCCGGATGTCACACTGGAACAGGATCTGCTGCGCCGCGATTTTACCATCAACGCCATCGCCGAGGATGCCGACGGCAAGCTGATCGATCCGCATCACGGCGTTGCCGATCTGCGCGCAGGCATCCTGCGCCATGTCAGTGCCGCGTTCGGCGAGGACCCGGTGCGCATTTTGCGCGCGGCGCGTTTTGCGGCACGTTTCGGTTTCACCATCGCCTCCGATACATTGGCGCTGATGCGCGGCATGGTGAACAACGCTGAAGTGGATGCGCTGGTTGCCGAGCGCGTCTGGCAGGAACTGGCGCGCGGCCTGATGGAGAAAAAGCCGTCGCGCTTTTTCGAGACGCTGCGCAGCTGCGGCGCCCTGGCGAAGATCATTCCCGAGGTGGATGCTCTGTTCGGCGTGCCGCAGCCGGAAAAACATCATCCCGAAATCGATTGCGGCATCCACACCATGCTGGTGGTGGACGATGCTGCACATCACGAATACACGCTGGAAGTGCGTTTCGCCGCGCTGACCCACGACCTGGGCAAGGGCAACACACCCAAAGACATTTTGCCGCGCCACATTGGACACGAGTTGCGCAGTGTGGAGTTGGTGAAGAAGCTCTCGCAACGCCTGCGCGCATCCAGTGAATGCCGCGATCTGGCCCTGCTGGCGGCGCGTTATCACGGCGACATTCATCGCGCCGGGGAATTGCGCGCCGAAACCATCATCAAACTGTTTCAGTCGGCGGATGCATGGCGCAGGCCGGAACGCTTCGCACATCTGTTGCAGGCCTGCGCCTCGGATGCGCGCGGACGCACTGGGCACGAGAATGACGCCTATCC
>DIYV01000028.1 GCA_002429165.1 Gallionella sp. UBA6045
CGGCGAACAGCAATTTGCTGGGAACGATCGGTTGGGGCAGAGATACCCTGGACAGCGCAATTTATACCACCGAAGGGTCGGTGCAACGCGCGACAGCGGAAATTTCGTTGCCGGTGTTCGACATGCGTTACTACAAACTGGATTACCTGCAGCAATGGTTTCATCCGTTGAGCAAAGATTTGACCTTGATGTTGCATGGCGAGGCCGGTGTTGCAGGCGGTTATGGAAGCAAGGACTTGCCATTCTTCAAGAATTTCTATGCCGGAGGTCCGGGTTCGGTGCGTGGTTATGATTCAAATTCGCTGGGTCCGCGCGATTCGACGGATGCGGTATTGGGCGGTCCGCGCCGGGTGCTCGCTGGAGCCGAAGTGTTGGCGCCTTTTCCCGGGATGGGTAATGAGAGGTCTGTGCGCCTGAGCGGATTCATAGATGGCGGGGCGATATATGGTCCAGGCGATCTGCCCGGGAGTGCCGGAATGCGCTATTCTGCCGGCGTGGCCCTGACCTGGATATCCCCGGTGGGTCCGCTAAAATTTAGTTATGCTGTGCCTATCAACAAGCAGCCGCAGGATAAATTGCAAAAATTCCAATTTACTTTGGGCTCGGTGTTCTGAAGCCGGGTACAAGCGCAAGGGTGCACCGCGAGGTGGACAAATGCGTTACCAGTCCGAGACTGGACGGAATAGATGATGAGGGAGAGATGATGATGAAGACGATGATCAAAGCGGGTATGTTGGCCATATTGCTGTGTGCCGGTGTGGCGCAGGCCGGGGATTTCAAAGTCGGAGTGGTGGACACCGAGCGCGTGTTGCGTGAGTCTGCTCCGGCGATGCAGGCAGAAAGTAAAATCGAAAAGGAATTTTCCGGACGCGACCAGACAATCAAGAAGCTGATGAAACAGGCGAAAGATTTACAAGCTTTGCTGGACAAAGATGACGGTAAGCTTACGGATTCGGATCGTCGCAACAAGGAACGCGAATTGACTGCAATGAATGTCGACTTGCAACGCATGCAGCGCGAATTTCGCGAAGATTTGAATTTGCGCAAGAACGAAGAGTTGGCCATCGTGCTGGAGCAAGCCAACAAAGCGATTCA
Source organism: Gallionella sp. UBA6045 (assembly GCA_002429165.1). GTDB lineage: Bacteria > Pseudomonadota > Gammaproteobacteria > Burkholderiales > Gallionellaceae > Gallionella. The sequence continues at coordinate 1,096 of DIYV01000028.1, forward strand.
GGCGATTGCTAAAGAAGAAAAGTATGACCTGATTTTGCAGGAAGCGGTGTACCGCAATCCAAAAATTGACATCACCGATATGGTGATCAAGCGGCTTGCCGACAGCAAACCGGACAGCAAGGCTGATAACAATCCCGGCAAATAGCCGGGGGATTTTCGTATGACTGTTTCCTACCGATTATCCGAGATTGCAGCGCGATTGGGCGGACGGGTATTGGGGCATGCCGACGCGCGTGTTTCACAGGTTGCGACGCTGGAAACCGCGCAGCCTGGCCAGATCAGTTTTCTCACCAACAGTAAATATCACGCCCAGCTGGCCGGCACCAAAGCCGAAGCAGTTATTCTGGGCGAAGCCGATGCGGATGCGACCGCATTGCCGCGCATCATCTCCGATAATCCCTATGCCTATTTCGCCCGGGTCTCCGCGTTGCTGAACCCGCTGCAGGATTATGCCCCCGGCATACATGCAAGCGCCGTCATCGAAAGCGGCGCGCAAATTTCGCCGCAGGCCTATATCGGCCCTCAGGTGACGGTCGCGGCCGGCGCGGTGGTCGGTGCTGGAACCGTGGTGATGGCTGGGTGCAGCATCGGCAAAGATGCGGTGCTGGGCGAACATACCCGGCTCTATCCCGGCGTGGCTGTCTATCACGGCTGTGTCATCGGAAGCCATGTCATCGTGCATTCCGGTGCGGTGATCGGCGCCGACGGTTTCGGCTTTGCAATGGATGCAGGCCGGTGGCTGAAGATCCAGCAGATCGGCCGCGTGGTCATCGGCGATCACGTCGAAATCGGCGCCAATACCACCATCGACCGCGGTGCGCTGGACGACACCGTGATCGAGGAGGGTGTGAAACTCGACAACCAGATACAGGTTGCGCACAACGTGCATATCGGCGCGCATACCGTTATCTCGGGTTGTGTGGGGATCGCCGGCAGTGCCACGATCGGGAGATACTGCCGCATCGGCGGCAGCGCGGGCATCCTCGGCCATCTGCAGATCGCCGACGATGTCGAGATCGCACCATTCACGCTGATCGGCAAATCCATCACCGAACCGGGCCGCTATGCGGGAATATATCCGTTCACCAAAAATGACGAATGGCGCGTCAATGCCGTTCACCTGCGCCATCTGGGCGATCTGGTCAAGCGTGTCAAGAAACTGGAAAAAGAAATCGAATCGTTAAAAGGGGAGAAAAAATGAGTACAACGATGGACATTCATGAAGTGCTGGATCATCTGCCGCATCGCTATCCGTTCCTGCTGATCGACCGGGTGCTCGATTTCGTGCCGAACGAGAGTATCGTGGCGCTGAAGAATGTCACCATAAACGAACCGTTTTTTCCCGGCCACTATCCGCACCACCCGGTGATGCCGGGGGTACTGGTGATCGAGGCGATGGCGCAGGCAGCGGCCATCCTGTCATTCAAAACGATGGGCACTTTGCCCAGCGATGATTCGGTGTATTACTTCGTCGGCATCGACAACGCACGTTTCAAGCGTCCGGTCGGTCCCGGCGACCAGTTGATCCTGAAGGTATCGATCGCGATGAACCGCCGCGGCATGTGGAAATTCAGCGGCAAGGCCGAGGTGGACGGGCAGGTCGCGGCCGAGGCGGACCTGATTTGCACGCTGAAAACCAAATAATGAGCAGTCTGATCCATCCGACCGCGATCATCCATCCCAATGCCAGGCTGGCCGGCGATGTGTCGGTCGGCGCCTATTCCATCATCGGCGAACACGTCGAGATCGGTGCGGGAACGGTGGTCGGACCGCATGCAGTCATCGACGGCCATACCAGCATCGGCAAGGGCAACCGCTTCTTCCAGTTCAGCTCGATCGGCGAAATCCCGCAGGACAAAAAATACAAAGGCGAACCGACCCAACTGGTCATCGGCGACAACAATACCATCCGCGAATGCTGCACTTTAAATCTGGGCACGGTGCAGGATGGCGGCGTGACCTCGATAGGCAGCGACAACTGGATCATGGCCTATGTGCATGTTGCGCATGATTGTCACATTGGCCATCACAACGTCATCGCCAACTCGGTGCAGTTTGCCGGGCACGTGACGGTCGGCGATCACATCCTGATCGGTGGTTTGAGCGGCATCCACCAGTTCGTGCGCATCGGCGATTTCGCGATGATCGGCTTCCAGACACGTTTGTCTCAGGACCTGCCACCGTTCGTGACAGCCGTGGGCAATCCGGCCGAAGCCAAGGGCCCGCATCAGGAAGGGCCGCGCCGCGCGGGTTATTCGGCGCAGCGCCTCGACATGATCAAGCAGATGTACCGCACCCTGTATCGCGCGGGAAGCAGCTTCGATGCGGCCAAGAAGGAAATCGAAGGATTGCGCGGCCAGGTTCCGGAAGCCGATGCCGATATCGATAACATGATGGCGTTCCTGAGCAAGGCCAGCCGCGGCATCGTACGCTGAATCAGCATGAACCAGCCGAAAACCATTGCCATCGTGGCGGGAGAAGCCTCAGGCGACCTGCTGGGCAGCCATCTGATGGCTGCCTTGAAACAACAGTTACCCGGCATACAATTCGTTGGCATCGGAGGTCCCAGGATGCAATCCGCGGGCATGAAAGTTTTGTTTCCAATGGAAAAACTTGCGGTGAACGGCTATATCGAGGTGCTGCGCCATTTCTTCGAGATCCTCGGCATCCGCCGCAAGCTGCGCGATCATCTCCTCGCAAACAAACCCGACCTGTTCATCGGCATCGATGCGCCGGATTTCAACCTCGGCCTGGAGCTGCAGCTCAAGCAGCACGGCATCACCACGATCCACTATGTCAGCCCGTCGATCTGGGCATGGCGCGGCGAGCGCATCCATAAGATCAAACGTGCGGTCTCGCATATGCTGGCGCTGTTCCCGCATGAGCCTGAGCTCTACCGGCAAGCCGGCGTGCCGGTGGATTTTGTCGGACACCCGCTTGCCGATATTATTCCAATCCAGCCAAAGCGTGCAGAGATGCGCGAGACGATGCGCATTCCGTTGAATGCAAAAGTGTTCGCATTTCTTCCCGGCAGCCGCCAGAGCGAGGTAAAACATCTCGCTCTCACCTATATCGAAACTGCCAAACTAATCCTGAAAAAATTGCCGGATGCGCGCTTCCTCGTGCCGTTGGCAAGTCGCGAAACGCGGATGATTTTCCAGCAGGTACTTTTCGATTGTGATGCCCAGGATTTGCCGATCACCTTATTGTTCGGGCATGCGCAGGATGCGATGATTGCCGCCGATGGTGTGTTGGTCGCGTCGGGAACCGCCACGCTCGAAGCAGCCCTGCTCAAACGGCCGATGGTGATCACCTACCGCATGCCGGCATTCTCATGGTGGCTGATGAAGCGGAAAGGTTACCAACCGTATTACGGTTTGCCCAATATATTGTGCGGGCGCTTCGTCGTGCCGGAACTGATGCAGGAGGATGCGACACCGGAAAATCTTGCACAGGCACTGCTCAATCTGGTCAATGATGATAATGAGGTGACGCAGCTGGAACAGACTTTCACCGAACTCCATTTGGCGCTGCGACAGAACACCGCTCAAAAAGCGGCTGCGGCCATCCTGCCTTATTTGCCTGCGCATGAGAGCCTCTAATAATCTACTGCGCGATTCGATAGCTGCGTTGCACCAAAGGTACGCAATCCGCTATCCGGCTGGCCGGATGCGGAGTTGTCAGCGCGGTATTCGCTCCTCGCCTACCCATTTGGTATGTCTCGTTCGCTGCGTTGACCAGCGACTTGGCTGGTGTTCTTTTGGCAGCTTAGTCGAATGGCCATGCAAGGCTCCGTGCGCCTTGCTCTCAAAACAGCGGCTGCGACACGTTACTGATAGAACTACTAGCCATTCGACTAGGCGAGCCAACTACACTCGCCAAGTCGCTGGTTATGGCGAAGCCAGCCGATTGCGGGAACAGCCGCTAGTTGCCTCTCCCGCACCGGATGCTTCGCAACACCGTGTCAAGGCAACCTCGCTACGATTCCTAGAGGTTCACGAATGAACAATGTTGTACTTATTTGCGGCGTGGACGAAGCCGGGCGAGGCCCGCTGGCCGGTCCGGTCAGCGCGGCGGCGGTGATCCTCGACCCGGATAATCCCATCACAGGTTTGGCCGATTCAAAGAAGCTTTCCGAAAGACAGCGCGATCAACTCGCCCCCGTCATCCGCGAACGCGCGCTGGCATGGGCGGTGGCCTATGCCGATGTGGATGAAATTGACCAAATGAACATCCTGCAAGCCACGCTGCTGGCGATGCGCCGTGCCGTGCTGGCCTTGCACATCCGGCCGCAGCAAGTGCTGGTGGATGGGCTGTATTGTCCGCAGACCGGTATTCCCAGCCGGGCCATCGTGAAGGGTGACAGCAAGGTCGCCGCGATTTCCGCCGCTTCGATCCTGGCGAAGACCGCGCGGGATGCGCTGATGCTGGAGTTGCACCAAGCCTATCCGCACTACGGATTCGCCGGCCACAAAGGCTATCCCACCGCAGCACATCTTGCCGCGTTGCGCGAACATGGGGTATCGATCGTACATCGCAAAAGTTTCAGGCCGGTGCGTGAACTTTTGTTCCCCCTCGCAGGACAGGGGTAGGGAAAAGAGCTGATTTCATGTATCGTACTGACCAACCAACTGTTACCGGATAAATATTATGGCCCTGTTCAAACTGATCCATCTGCTCGCCGTCCTGATCTGGGTCGGCGGCATGTTCTTCGCCTATGTGGTGCTGCGCCCGGCTGCGGTGGAGGCATTGGAACCGCCGCAGCGTCTGCGCCTGTGGGATGCGGTATTTCGCCGTTTCTTCGTCTGGGTGTGGGGCGCGGTTGCAGCACTTCTGGTCAGCGGTTTGTATCTGGTCTATTTGTTCGGAGGCATGGCACATGTGGGGCTTCACATCCACATCATGCTGACGATGGGTCTGGCGATGATGGTGATCTATGGCTATGTGTTTTTCGCCTGCTATGTGCCGTTCAGCTTGCATGTTGGCAAGCAACGCTGGAAAGAGGCGGGAGAACTGCTGGGCAAAATACGCAAGCTGATTGCCGTGAATCTGGCGTTGGGACTGCTGACCGTGTGCGTGGCGGTGATTGGGGCGTGGGCGTAGGTTGTCATGCAATGCATGAGGATTGGTATAAATCGGCTGTGGTGAGCTGTTGCCCGGCTGATGGCATACCGTCTGTCCGGCACGAACCGGGGCAGCGCATCGATTCTTGAACTTTCGGTTTGGAGAACGAGGCTATGGACGAAAAGAACTCTGTCGCTCGACTCAAAAAGCGTCTCAATACAGATAGCAACGATATCGATGCAGCGATAGCTCTGGGTAACATCTATTACGACCACGGGGATACCGGACAATCGATACTCTATTACCGGCGTGCGCTAGATATCAATCCCGATTTGGCCGGTGTGAGGACTGATCTTGGCACGATGTATTGGCGCAATGGCGATATCAGCCTGGCAGAACAGGCTTTCCGTGAAGCAATTGCCAGTGATCCGGGCTTCGGTCATGCCTACGTGAATCTTGGCCTGTTATTGCATCGTGCCAAGAACGATGTCAGGGAGGCGCGTGCTGTCTGGCAAAAACTGCTGGCGGTTGATCCCGAACATGATGTGGCAACCAAGGCGCGCGAGTTGCTACAGGAAACGGCAGCCCTGATCAATTAGACTTGAATAGTTCGATAAACTAGTGTTCTTGTAAACACTGCAAATATCCACCCATTGGCTAGCTGAACGCCGGTTACCGGTCGCCGATACCGGCTTCCTTACTTCCCTTCACCCAAATCGAACCTACGCACATAGTGGCAGGTATAGCCGCCGCGATTTTTGATCAGATACTTCTGGTGGTATTTTTCGGCGCGGTAGAACTCCCTGAACGGCACAACTTCGGTGACGACTTTGGCTTGCCATTCACCCGATGCATCCACTGATTTGATGACTTCTTCGGCAGTGTGTCGTTGCGCTTCGTTGAGATAAAAAATCGCCGAGCGGTATTGCGTGCCGATGTCGTTCCCTTGTTGGTTGCGCGTGGTGGGATTGTGCATGCGGAAGAATTCGAACAGCAGGTGGCGGTAACTGAGTCGTTGCGGGTCGAATATGACTTTCAGCGATTCGGCATGGCCGGTCCTGCCGGTCGTTACTTGCTCGTAGCGCGCATCCGGTGTGTTACCGCCGGTGTAGCCGACCTCTGTCTCCAGCACGCCGGGGATATCTCGCACCAGTTCTTCCATGCCCCAGAAACAACCGCCGGCGAGGTAGGCGGTTTGTTGTTCGGTTGTGTCGGTCGTGTTCAATTTACCCCCTGTAATTCTTCATTGCCTGCCGTGCTTCCATCTTGACTTTGCGCACACAAGCCTGCGCCGCAAGCGCACGATTTAGCTATCTTCGTTCCTTCTTCATGGCCTGCGCAGCTTCACGTTTTGAATCCTTTTCCTTTTCGGTAGCGCGCTTGTGGTTACTGCCGATCGCGTTGCGATCTTAACATTCGCGTTGCTAATGTTAGCCTACGCCGCAAGCGCGCGATTAGATTACCTGCGTTCCTTTTTCATGGCTTGTGCAGCTTCTCGTTTGGAATCTTTTTCTTTCTCGGTAGCGCGCTTGTCATGCTGCTTTTTGCCTTTGGCGAGGCCGATTTCCAGTTTGACACGGCCATTCTTGTAGTGCATGTCCAGCGGCATCAGGGT
>DIYV01000107.1:0-925 GCA_002429165.1 Gallionella sp. UBA6045
AGATGTGTATAAGAGACAGCCGTAACCGTCCTTGAATCGAGCCAGTACGATACGGTTTTCCATTTGTGTCATTTTCGCGCCCGCTTCGATCATCAGACCATACGCAGAACCTGATGACCATGGCGCGTACCAGACACGACCCGCACCTTCACCGACGGAACGCGGCTTGAATATGTTCGAGGCACCACCGGCACCGCAGATAACGGTCTTGGACTTGAATACGTGGTAGTTACCCGTGCGTACATTGAAGCCTACAGCACCCGCGACGCGGTTCTCTTTGGAATCATCCATGAGCAGATGGGTTAAGCAGACACGGTTGAATACCTTGTCTGCTTGTTTCTTCGCCGCTTCAGCAACGATAGGCTTATAAGATTCACCATGAATCATGATCTGCCAACGCCCCTCACGCAAATATGAACCCTTCTTCTGGTCGCGCATGATGGGAAGACCCCACTCTTCAAAGTTATGCACAGTGGAGTCAACGTGACGCGCCATATCAAAAGCGAGGTCTTCACGCACCATACCCATCAGGTCGATACGTGCATAGCGTACGTGATCTTCGGGATTGTTCTCGCCAAATCGTGTACCCATGTAGCAGTTGATCGCGTACAGGCCCTGGGCTACCGCACCAGAACGCATGATGTTTGCTTTTTCTGCAATAACGATCTTTTTGTTCTTGCCCCAATATCTTGCTTCAAATGCAGCACCGGTGCCACCAAGGCCCGCACCTGCAACCAGGATGTCGATATCGTCTTCAATGATAGTTTTGTATGCCATTTTAGTAGTAAACCCCTTTTTTAAGTGTCAAGCCATTAGATTCCAGTGTATGTAAACCACCTTCATCCATGCGGATATACTTAGGCTCGTTAAACAATAACTCACTGTCACGCATTTCCTTGCTTGGAGCAGGCTCGTCTGCGAGTTT
>DIYV01000107.1:1098-8078 GCA_002429165.1 Gallionella sp. UBA6045
TCTTCATCACGGAGCACTCGAACACTGTGTCCAAGTGGTGCAAAGTCGGCATAACCGCGTACATCAATAGCGTGGTGCGGGCAGGCTTTTACACAGGAGTAACACTCCCAGCACATGCTGGGTTCAATGTTGTAAGCACGTCGAAGGGATTTATCGATGTGCATGATGTCGGACGGGCAGATGTCAACGCATTCTCCACAACCATCACAACGCGTCATATATACAAAGGTTGGCATAATATATTCCTCTATTTCTTATAGTTAATTGGTCAAGTCAGTGTTAGTAGTGGTTTGCTCTTTCAGCCTTGATACAAAGTCCCATTTTTGGCGGGTTCTTGCCCATATACATAGGGATATCCGGAAACTTTCGCTGTACTTCAGGATCCGTCAAATCATAGTCAGGAGGCAAATTCTCTCGCGAACCATCGGCCCTGGTAATTTTTTTCTGGTAGGCCGCAGCAGGTTTAAAGAACATATGGGCGAACTTGGAAAAATATACGCCGCCAAATAGAACTGTGCTTGACAGGATGAACAAGGCAAAGAATATGGTTAATCCACCGCCAGTAAATGACCAGATTAATGCGAAAGTCGAGGTAGCAAGAAGCGAGAGAATAAACAAATCCGCACGCTCGAACCGAAACCATGGGAGGCCTTCCGCAGCCACATCAACGCGGATAGCGAACCAGAACCAGTATCCACCAACGGCCAGCATCAGTGCGCCGATATGCCATAGCTGTGGCAGCAGGGCAGGTGTGGGTGTTGCCGGCGTGGGATAGCCAAAAATCATAATCGCGGTAGTCACAACGAAAATAATGGTTCCGTACATGGTCAACAGATGGGAAAGCCTGCGCCTTGGATTGCTGAATTCGCCAGAAGTTAATACTTCTTTTGCCAGCACTGAAGCGGCAATCGCTGCTTTTTCTCCACCACTGACTGACCGTTTTGCGCTCTTCTTCGCTTTTTTCGCATTTTCGAAAAAGTACTGCGCGCTTTTCTTATGCATCATGTCAAGTATTGTCCCGACTATGACCAGCAGGACCATCAAGACGATATACCCCTGCATGACGGCGGTTGGAATTGATGCCGAAAGTTCGGCAAAGGGGTTGCTCGTGAACATTAGGTTCTCCTCAAAAAATTTAGACGCAAAATTAACCTTAAATCGGTAGGCCGTCGAGTGTAGAAAAAGTTACCCCTCACAAAAATTCTTCACCCTACGAATCTACCACCATTACTTTTCTACCACCATTACTTTACTTAATCTGCCCGAACAAAAATTGGTAAAAATGGGGGTCAAAGAAGAGCGTCCCCCTCCCCAGTGTGCGAGGTTGTTGCCGCTTCAGCGGCTGTACAACCACGGCCTACCCCCTGCGGGTGCAAAGGGGGGGTGTTTTCTAGCGTCCGGAGTGACCGCTGAGTTTTACTTCCACTTTTTCACTTTCTTCGATACTTGCGTAATAGGCACGCAGTATTTCCAATACCTCAGGCCGGCTGAATTCGGCGGGCACTTCAGCGCCTTCGGATAACCATTTGCGCAGCTTGGTGCCGGAAACCAGCAACCGGTCCTTCTCATCGTGCGGGCAGGTGCGTGCCGAAGCCATGCTGCCGCACTTGTAGCACCAGAAAGTCCAGTCGATCTTGAGCGGCTTCGTCTCCATCGAGCCTTTGGGGATCTCGTCGAAGATGTGGTGCGCATCGAACGGGCCGTAGTAATTGCCGACCCCGGCATGGTCGCGCCCGACGATCAGATGCGAACAGCCGTAGTTCTGGCGGAACAGTGCATGCAGCAGCGCCTCGCGCGGACCCGCGTAGCGCATGTCGAGCGGGTAGCCCGCCTGCACGATGGTGTTCTTGACGAAATATTTGTCGACCAGCGTGCCGATGGCTTCGGTACGCACGTCGGCTGGAATGTCGCCCGCCTTGAGGTTGCCGAGCAGCGAGTGGATCAATACGCCATCGCAGATTTCGATGGCGATCTTTGCCAGGTATTCGTGGGAACGGTGCATCGGATTGCGCGTCTGGAACGCCGCGATCTTGCTCCATCCCATCTTTTCGAACAGCTCGCGTGTCTGGCGCGGTGTCATGAACAACTCGCCGTATTTCTGATCGAACCCGCCCAGTGACAATACTTTGACCGGGCCGGCGAGGTTGACATCGCCCTGCGCCATGACCATTTTCACGCCGGGATGTTCGATGTCGACGGTGTTGAACACGGTTGCGCATTCGTGCGCCTTGTCTATGGTATATTTTTCGGTGACGCGCATCGTGGCCAGAATGCTGCCGTCTTCAGGGTCAATCAAGGCAATCTCGCGACCGGTCTGGATATCGTTGGCGGTGAGGAAATCTGTTGAGAGGGTGATCGGGATGGGCCAGAATATGCCGTTGGCCATTTTCATGCCGGCGCATACACCCTGCCAGTCTGGAAATGACATGAAGCCTTCAAGCGGTGTAAATCCGCCAATTCCCATCATCACCAGATCACCCTTTTCGCGTGAACTGACTTTGATGCGCGGCATGTTGCTCGCGCGTAGCAGTTCGTCTGCAAGGGCCTTGCCTTTGAGCAACAACGGTTCAAGGTTGCCCCCACCATGCGGTCTTACGAGTGCCATTTTGCTTCTCCCTCTTTGTAAATCTATCCAGATTGACAGTAGGGCTATGCTAGAACTTTAGTTGGCAAACTACGATACCCCTAATGGGTTATACACCAATAGCTCATCACGGCTATGGTTGGCGGTACCGGCAATTGCGCATACTATCTCACCTTCAATGATGACGCGTATTCCTACGAAAACACTCGGAATTGAACACTTAACTTATAGCAATGGATTTTTATGAAGACCCATCAATTCGGCGACTCCACAAGCACGATTTCGCCTCTGCACGACCCGCTGGTATCGCCCGCACCTGATTCCAAGAACGAAGTGCGCAACACGACTTGCTACATGTGCGCATGTCGCTGCGGCATACGCGTGCATCTGCGCGATGGAGAAGTGCGTTACATAGACGGCAACCCGAATCATCCGCTGAACAACGGTGTGATCTGCGCCAAAGGCAGTTCCGGCATCATGAAACAGTATTCCCCCGCGCGGTTGACCAAGCCGCTGCGGCGCAAACCCGGGACAGATCGCGGTGCCGGAGAATTCGAGGAGATCAGCTGGGAAGAGACTTTTTCCATTCTTGAAGAACGGCTGGGAAAGATACGCGCCACCGATCCGAAGAAATTCGCGCTGTTTACCGGACGCGACCAGATGCAGGCGCTGACCGGCTTGTTTGCGCGCCAGTTCGGCACGCCCAACTATGCCGCTCACGGCGGGTTCTGTTCGGTGAACATGGCCGCCGGAATGATCTACACGATAGGCGGGTCGTTCTGGGAATTCGGCGGTCCGGATCTGGAGCGTTCCAAGTTGTTCATCATGATCGGCACAGCAGAGGATCATCACTCCAATCCGATGAAGATCGCGATCTCGAAATTCAAACGCGAGGGCGGCCGCTTCATTTCCATCAACCCGATACGCACCGGTTACTCGGCGATCGCCGACGAATGGGTGGGCATACGTCCCGGTACCGACGGCGCGCTGCTGCTCGCGCTGATCCACGAGATCATCGCGCTGGGTCTGTACGACCGCGAATTTCTGGTGCGTTACACCAACTCCGGCCAACTGGTGAATCTCGACGACGAACATGATGAGTTCGGCATGTTCGTGCGCACCGAGGTTCCGGAAGAGGAGGGCTGCTATGATCCGCAAAACAAGCTGTGGTGGGATCGCAACACCAACAAGCCGGTCATCACGCACTCCGAGGGTGCCGACCCGTATCTGTTCGGCGAATTCAAGTTGCCCGACGGCGTGCCGATCAAGCCGGCTTTCCAGTTGTTGCAGGAACGGGTAAAGGATTACACCCCGGAATGGGCGAGCCAGGTCACCGGCATCCCGGTCGAGACCATCCGCCGTCTCGCCTATGAGATGGGCATCACGGCGCGCGACCAGAAGATCGAATTGCCGATCGCCTGGACGGATTCCTGGGGCAAGGAGCATGATAGTGTCATCGGCAATCCGGTATCCTTCCATGCGATGCGCGGTTTGGCTGCACATTCCAACGGCTTTCAGACGATACGTTCGCTGGCCATTCTGATGTCACTGCTGGGTACCATCGACAGGCCCGGCGGCTTTCGCCACAAGACACCTTTCCCGCGTCCTATCCCGCCCTGCGCGCGCACACCCAACACACCGCTGGCAGTCAAGCCGAACACGCCGCTCGATGGTATGCCGCTGGGTTGGCCCTCGGATCCGGACGACCTGTTCGTCGATACGGACGGAAGCCCGGTGCGTATCGACAAGGCATTCTCGTGGGAATATCCGCTGTCGGTGCACGGCATGATGCATAACGTCATCACCAATGCCTGGCGCGGCGACCCGTACAAGATAGACACGCTGCTGATCTTCATGGCCAATATGGGCTGGAACTCGACGATGAATACTGTCGAGGTCAGGAAGATGCTCAACGACAAGGAAGAGAACGGCGAATACAAGATCCCGTTCATCGTGGTCTGCGACGCGTTCCATTCCGAGACGACGGCTTATGCAGACTTGATCCTGCCCGACACGACCTATCTGGAACGCCATGATGTGATGTCGATGCTGGACAGGCCGATCTCCGAGTTCGACGGCCCGGTGGATTCGGTGCGCATACCGGTGCTGGCACCGACGGGCGAATGCAAACCTTTCCAGGAGGTGTTGATCGAGCTGGGTTCACGTTTGAAGTTGCCGGCTTTCGCCACCAAGGAAGGCAAGCGCAAGTATCGCGACTACCCGGATTTCATCACGAACTGGGAGACCGAGCCGGGTTCCGGAATCGGTTTTCTGGCCGGATGGCGCGGCAAGGGCGGCGAGAAATCCCTGATCGGCGAACCCAATCCGAAGCAGTGGGAAATGTACGAAAAAAACGACTGCGTGTTCCACTACAAATTGCCACCTTCATACCAGTACATGCGCAACTGGAACAAGGGCTATCTGGAATGGTCGCAGCGCAACCGCATCACGCGCTATGGCGAACCCATCCTGATCCACATGTATTCCGAAGTGTTGCAGAAGTTCCGCCTGGCTGCACAGGGCCGCGGTATCACGCGCAAGCCGCCCGCTCATCTGGCCAAGCGTATCGAAACCTATTTTGACCCGCTGCCGTTTTACTATGAGCCGCTGGAAACACAGTCCAGTGATAACTTCAAATATCCGCTTGCGGCAGTGACCCAGCGCCCGATGGCCATGTACCATTCCTGGGATTCGCAGAATGCCTGGTTGCGCCAGATCCATACGCACAATTTCCTGTTTGTGAATCCGCTCGCTGCACAGGACGCCGGTATCGCCGACGGCGGCTGGATGTGGGTGGAATCGCAATGGGGCAAGGTGCGCTGCATGTGTCGTTATTCCGAGGCCGTTGAGCCGGGCACGGTGTGGACCTGGAACGCAATCGGCAAGGCGGCGGGTGCATGGAGTCTGTCGCCCGACGCGAACGAGTCGCAGAAAGGTTTTCTGCTCAATCATCTGATCTCGGAGGAATTGCCGGCCAATCCGGACGGTTCGCGTTATTCCAATTCCGACCCGATCACCGGCCAGGCTGCCTGGTACGACGTGCGGGTGCGCATATATCCGGCAGAGGCCGGTGAACCGGAGCAGACCTCGCCGCAGTTCGAGCCGATGAAGGCCGTGCCGGGCATGGGGAAAAGTCCCAAATGGTTTGCATATTTTGGCGGCAAGAAGGGCGGTAAATAATGACCCAACTCGGCCATATTGAAATGAAAGGCTCGCTATGACCCAGCTCGCCTTGGTGATCGACCTGAATGTTTGCGTGGGTTGTCATGCCTGTGTGACCAGTTGCAAGGAATGGAATACTTCAGGCTCGGCCGGACCGCTGTGCGACGAGAACCCCTATGGGGCCGATCCTACCGGCACGTTCTTCAATCGCGTGCAGACGTTCGAGGTCGGGCAATATCCCAACACCGAGACGGTGCATTTCCCGAAATCCTGTCTGCATTGCGAGGACCCGCCCTGTGTGCCGGTGTGTCCGACCGGCGCTTCCTACAAGCGCAAGGAAGACGGCATCGTGCTGGTGGATTACGACAAATGCATAGGCTGCAAGTATTGCTCCTGGGCCTGCCCCTACGGCGCGCGCGAGCTGGACGAAAAGCAGCAGGTGATGAAGAAATGCACGCTGTGCGTGGACCGCATTTACGATACCAAACTGCCTGAATCTGACCGGAAACCGGCATGTGTCATGGCCTGTCCGACCAGCGCACGCTTGTTTGGAGATGTGCATGACCCCGAATCGGTGGTCTCGAAAGCGATTCGCGAAAGCGCCGGTTATGCGCTGATGCCGGAATGGGGCACGCATCCGGCCAACCATTACCTGCCACGCCGCAAGACCAACCTCAAGATACACGAGGATGAACTCGAACGTGTCGATAATCCGCTCAAGGTTGACGGCAAGTTGCCCAAACCGAAAAAATCCGATCCTACACTCGACGATGTCACGTCCTGGTAATTACTGAAAAAGAAATATTTATGAAACCGGCATTCTCAGTTATTTTTCTTACCACCCTGATCGGCGTTGGCCAGGGCTTGTTCCTTGCGCTGTATACACAGCAGTCCTATGCGCTGTTCGGCCTGCTGCCGCTGCAAAACGATGCGTTTTACGGCTATGGCAGCCTGCTGGCGCTGGTATTTCTGATCGGAGGCCTGGCCGCTTCGTTTTTGCATCTCGGCCATCCCGAACGTGCCTGGCGTACTGCGACGCAATGGCGCACCTCCTGGCTGTCGCGCGAAGTCATTGCACTGCCGGCGTTCATGGGCGTGGTATTCCTGTATGCCATGACGCACCTGCTGGACTTCAGGCCGGTGCTGGTTATCCTGCGCGGCGGAATGCCGATCGATCTTAGTATCATATCGGGCGGCCTCGGCACCTTGCTCGCCTTCGTGCTGTTCGTTTGTA
>DIYV01000062.1 GCA_002429165.1 Gallionella sp. UBA6045
TGCCATGGGCATCTTCGATGCGCTGAATAAAATAGGGATTAACGAGATAACCGCCGTTGGCAAATACAGAATAGCCGGTCAACATTTCCATCGGTGTCACGGATCCCGCTCCCAGAGCCATGGTCAGATAGGCCGGGTACTTGGTCGGATCAAAACCAAACCGGGAAATATAATCGTGCGCATATTCCGGGGTGATGGACTGCAATATGCGTATCGAAACCAGATTTTTTGATTTGATCAGACCTTCGCGCATACTCATCGGCCCTTCAAATTTTCCGTCGTAGTTCTTCGGTTCCCAGGGTTCGTTGCCGGTTTGTTCCGCATCAAAAATCAACGGCGCATCATTAATTATGGTTGCGGGGGTAAAGCCTTTTTCCAGCGCGGCGGAATATACAAAGGGCTTAAAACTTGAGCCGGGTTGACGCCACGCCTGTGTGATGTGGTTGAACTGGTTATGATTGAAATCAAAGCCGCCAACCAGTGAATAAATTGCGCCGGAGCGCGGATCGCCGGAGACGAAAGCCGCTTCGACTTGCGGGAGTTGGCTTATTTGCCATACGCCCTTGTCATCTTTGTGCAATCGGATGATTGAGCCGACATTGATACGCTGATTCAGGGCGACTCTCTGGTTCAAGGCTGCCTGGGCAAAAAGCAATGCATCCCCGCTAACCTCGGCAATTTCGCCGCCCTTGCAATATGCGCGAACCAGTTTGGGTGATGCTTCCAGAACTACAGCAGGGATCAAGTCATCGCTGCCGTCTACGTCCTGCAGGGCTTCGTCCAGTTGATCGGTGTTGCTGAGGTCGCCGTGCAAATCGACAAAGCCTTCCGGACCGCGGTAGCCTTGACGACGGTCATACTCCAGCACACCAGTGCGGACGCCCTGATAAGCGGCGAGTTGATCCTTTTGCCGGATGGTGGTGTAAACCTTGAGTCCTTGCGTGTAGGTGTCTTCCTGATATTTTTCATAAACAGCCTGGCGAACCATCTCCGCAAAATAGCCTGCCTTGACACTGAATTCCTGGCTGCCGCGCACGGTCACGATGGGCTGTTGCTGCGCAAGCTGAAATTGTTCATCGCTGATGTAGTTTAATTCATGCATGCGGCGCAGAACATAAAGCTGGCGAAGTTTGGCACGCTTCGGATTGACTACAGGGTTATATGCGGAGGGGGCTTTGGGCAGCCCAGCAAGCATCGCAGCTTCGGCAATAGTGACCTGCGAAAGAGGTTTGCCAAAGTAAACCTGAGAGGCCATGGCAAAGCCATAAGCTCGCTGGCCAAGATAAATCTGGTTGATATAAAGCTGTAAAATGTCGTCTTTGCTCAAGCTGTGTTCGATCTTGAAAGTAAGCAGGACCTCGTTGAATTTGCGGGTCCATGTTTTTTCTTTGGTCAGAAAAAAATTGCGAGCCACCTGCATGGTGATGGTGCTGGCGCCCTGCTTTACGGTACCGGCGGTGAAATTGGAAAGGGCTGCGCGGATAACGCCCATGTAATCTATACCGCCGTGTTCGTAGAATCGATCGTCTTCGGCGGCAAGAATGGCATGTTTCATTACATCGGGAACCTCGGATATCTTGACAAGTGCGCGGCGTTCCTCCCCGAATTCACCCAGCAGCGTGCCTTCCGCGCTATAAATGCGCAGCGGAATTTTGGGCCGATAGTCAGTTAGAACCTCCAGCGAAGGCAGGGTCGGATAAGTTATGATCGCCGCCAGGCCCAGCAATATGGTCGGCAGCAAAATCAGGGTGAGTATGGCAAGAATGAAGGGGGGCCAGCGACGTAAAAACATGTCCAGTTGTCCGAAAATAATTAACAGTGATATCGTGTGAGTAATTATATCGGCTCTGCGGATATAAATAACCCCTAAAAATAGCTTTACACAATTTATGCTTATTGCTAGGATTTAAACCACTTTATACAAATAGAGCGCTAACCGGTCAATGCTTAAAGTAAATTTTGACATCCCGCTGGATTTCTTGTGGGCTAAATCCCCGCCGCTGATAGGCGTGGATATCAGCGCGTCATCGGTCAAGATGGTCGAGTTGAGTGCGTTGCCCAAAAAGGGTGGCTACACCATTGAGCGCTACGCAATCGAATTGTTACCCAAGGATGCCATCACTGACGGCAATATCAATAATCTTGAAGCTGTTTCCGAAAGTATGCAGCGGGCCTGGAAGCGAATGGGCACACGAATCAGGAACGTAAGCATGGCATTGCCCGCGGCAGCGGTGATTACCAAGAAGATATTATTGCCCAGCGGCCTCCGCGAAGAGGATTTGGAATATCAAGTCGAATCCGAAGCCAACCAGTACATTCCGTTTGCGTTGGAAGAGGTTAATCTCGACTTCCAGGTGATTGGCATAGCACCAGAAAACCCCGATGAACTGGAAGTGTTGCTGGCGGCTTCCCGCAAGGCGAACGTCGAGGATCGTGTCGCCGCTGCCCAGTTGGCCGGACTAAAAACTGTAGTCATGGATGTCGAACCATATGCCGCCGAGATGGCTTTCGAGCAGATCAGGGTACAACTTCCAGAAGCCGCGGTAGACAAGTGTGTGGCCCTGATAGACATAGGCGCGAACGTGATGAATGTCAATGTGTTGCGAAATGGGCAGTCGGTATATTCGAGAGACCAGCAGGTGGGTGGCGACCAATTGACACAGCAGATACAAAGTGTGTTCGGTTTGTCTGCCGAAGAAGCTGAGTCAGCCAAACGCAATGGCGGATTGCCGGATAATTATGAGAGCGATGTATTGTCGCCTTTCCGTGAAAACGTGGTGACCGAAATCGCACGCGCTTTGCAGTTCTTCTTCACTTCGACGCAATACCATGAGGTGGATTACGTCGTGCTGTCTGGCGGATGTGCAGCATTGCCAGGATTGGATGACGCGGTGGCAACCCGCACTCAAGTCAGCACCATGGTGGCAAACCCGTTTGCCTTGATGACGCTATCGAGCCGGATCAAACCGCGGCAATTGCAGACCGATGCGCCATCGTTGATTATCGCTTGCGGCCTGGCTATGCGGAGGTTCGACCCATCGTGATTCGCATAAACCTTCTGCCGCATCGTGCTGAGAAACGGCGCGCCCGGCAAATTCAATTTATCGCATTCAGTGCGATTTCCGTTGTGTTGGCTGGCTTGTTGGTGGGAACCGTGTCGATTGCAATCGACACCCAAATATCCTATCAGCAAAGACGCAATACATACCTGAAACAACAAACTGCGGTGTTGGATAAGCAAATCGCGGAAATCAAAAAGCTCCGTGAGCAAACGCAGGCCTTGCTGGCACGCAAGAATGTCGTGGAAGGTCTGCAAAGTACGCGTTCAGACGTGGTGCACCTGCTGGATCAAATGTTGCGCATTTTGCCGGATGGCGTGTATCTTAAGTCGCTCAAACAGACAGGCAATCGAATCGCCCTTGATGGTTATGCGCAGTCAAATGCCCGCGTCTCCACATTGATGCGGGCGATTGAGGACTCGCCTTGGCTGGATTCACCTACGTTGATTGAAATTCATGCAACCACTGCGGGCGGCGGGCGTATCAGCGAATTTTCGTTGAATTTCAACTTGACCAAGCAGCAGAAAGCGGTCAGCCCATCGACCCCCGGCAAACCAGCCGGGACAAAGCGTTAAGGTGTCATGATGAATTTGGATAACCTGAAGAGAAGTTTGACCGACCTGAAGAACTTGAACCCCAAGACTCCGGGTGCCTGGCCATGGTCTGCAAAGATTATGGCCTTTTTGGTATTGTTCATCGCTGTGGTTGTGGCAGGCGCGTTGTTTATTTGGCAGGATCAATGGGCAAACTTAACCAAAGCACAACAAGAGGAAGGCCAGTTGAAGGAGACATTCCTGGTTAAAAAGAGACAGGCAATCAATCTTGACTTGATCAAGAAGCAACTTATCGAAACCCAGGAATCATTTGGCGCGTTGCTGAAACAACTGCCTAGCAAATCGGAAATGGATGCTTTGTTGACCGATATCAATCAGGCGGGATTGGGGCGTGGGCTTCAATTCGAGCTTTTCAGGCCGGGTGCTGAAAAGATGGAAGGGGCGTTTGCCGAACAGCCCATCACCATCAAGGTAACGGGTAATTATGATGATATCGGCAAATTTTCCAGCGATATTGCGATGCTGCCGCGTATAGTCACGCTGAATGATATATCGATAACACCTTCAGGCAATACGTTGTCCATGAACGCAACAGCGAAGACCTTTCGTTACCTGGACGAAGCAGAAGTGGCCGCGCGTAAGGGAGCGGGAAAATGAAGCTGATCTATTTTGCGCTCGCTTCGATATTGCTGACAGGGTGTGGCGGCGATGAGTTTCAGGATCTGCGCGATTTCGTCAAGAATTCCGGCGCCGATATGCGCGGCAAAATAGAGCCTCCGCCAGAGGTGAAACCGTATGAATATTTTGCATACAACAATGAGACAAATTTGCCGGACCCGTTCAAGCCGCGCAAACCGGAAAAACGTTCCGGCGCGGGCACGGGAATAAATCAGCCTGACTTTGATCGCCCTAAAGAGGCCCTGGAGGAATTTCCACTCGAAAGTCTCAAAATGGTTGGTTATCTTTACATGAATAAAGTGGGTTATGCGGTGATACGTGCGACCGATTCCAAACTGTATCGGGTTAAAGCCGGCAATCATATAGGCTTGAATTTTGGTTTGATTGAAGAAGTGACCGATACTCAAGTTAAAATCAAAGAGATGGTGCAGGACAGTTCCGGTGACTGGACCGAGCGCATGAGCAGCCTGCAGTTAATTGAATGATTAGGAGCAAAATAATGAAACAGCTTACTGACACTGCTATAAATTCGTTCTCTGAACGAATCCGCACGCAAGGAGCAGGCCGGTGTGTTCACCCGCAGGGTACTGCAAGATCCTCTGCGAAGCCAAGCGGGTTTATGGGCCTTACCCTTCAAAATAGAATTCCTGGCAGTTTTCTTTACAAGGCGGTTCAAAATGCTGTTCGATTTTCGGGCCTGCTCATCGCACTGTTTGCATTTGGCGCACAGGCTCAGGCCGATGCGCAGAACAGCATTTCCGCGCTGAGTGTCAGTACCGGCAACGGAGTCACGGTTATCAAGGTCGAATTGGCGCAGCCACTGGCAAAATTGCCGGCCGGGTTTACCATCAATACCCCGCCACGCATCGCGTTTGATTTTCCTGATACTGCAAACGGAATGGGTAAATCGGTTCAGGATTTCAACGCCGGGGATCTGCGCAGCGCCAATATCGTTCAGGCCGGCAACCGCACGCGCCTGGTGATTAACCTTAATCAAATGCTGACTTACGATAGCAAGGTTGACGGCAATAATCTTCTGATCACATTGCATGACAAGCCCGCAGATATCGTGGCCAGTAAAACCGCACGTTTTGCCGAAGCAAAACAAGGCGCGCAACAACACGAGTTGCGCGACATAGGTTTTCGTCGCGGTAAAAATGGCGAAGGACGCATTGAGGTCGACCTCTCCGATCCCGGTATCGGAATTGACATACGGCAACAGGGCACCACGCTGATAGTCGACTTCCTTAAAACCAACCTGCCACGGAATTTGCAGCGCAAACTGGATGTGGTCGATTTCGCAACTCCGGTGCAGAATGTGGATACCTTTGCGCAGGGCAACAACGTGCGTATGGTGATCGAACCCAAGGGCAACTGGGAGCATTCGGCCTACCAGACTGACAATAAATTCATCGTGGAAGTGAAGCCGGTTGTCACCGATCCCGACAAGCTGACCCAGGGCGGCGGTGCCAAATATACGGGTGAGAAGCTGACTTTGAATTTCCAGAAGATCGATGTTCGCGAGGCCTTGAATGTGATCGCCGATTTCACCGGAACAAACATGGTGATCAGCGATACCGTAAGCGGTAACATCACGCTGCGGTTGAAGGATGTGCCGTGGGATCAGGCTTTCGACATCATCCTGCAGAGCCGCGGGTTGGATATGCGCAAAATCGGGAATGTGATTCAGGTCGCGCCCAGGGCGGAGATAGCAGCCAAGGAAAAATTGGAACTGACCTCGCACCAGGAAATTTCCGAGTTGCAGGATTTGCGCACGGAAAGTTTCCAGATAAGCTACCAGAAAGCCGATGCTTTGGCCGCGCTTTTATCGAGTGACAAGCAGCGTATTCTCTCCAAACGCGGTAGCGCCGTTGTTGATGCGCGCACCAATACCCTGTTCATTCAGGACACACCTGATCGACTTGAAGAAGCGCGCAAACTGATCAAGCAGGTCGACGTACCGGTACGCCAGGTGATGATAGAAGCGCGTATCGTTGAAGCAACAGATAACTTTGGCAAAAATCTGGGCGTAAGGCTCGGATATAACTCCGGAGACGCATTTAGTGTGGGTAACAGCTCGAGATTATTTGGAAATATTGGCGCCAATCAGGCAATGATGCCCGCACCTGGTGGCGGAGCACCCGTTCTGACGACTATGCCTGCCAACCTTCCCAACGTCAATCTGCCCTCTGCGGGTACCGCGGGTACATTCTCGATGCTGTTGTTCAACAGCAGCCTGAGTAAATTGCTATCCGTTGAATTGACCGCGCTTGAAACGGACAGCAAGGGCAAGGTCATTTCCAGTCCCCGTGTCGTGACATCGGATCAGACCGAAGCCACGATAGCAACGGGCACGGAAATTCCATACCAGCAGGCCAGCAGCAGCGGCGCGACGAATGTCGCTTTCAAAAGCGCGACGTTGAGTTTGTCAGTCAAGCCGCAAATCACCCCTGATGACAACATCATCATGGACATAAAGGTAAACAAGGACTCGGTCGGACAACTGTATGCGGGCGTTCCCAGCATTAATACCAACACGGTAACCACCCAGGTGCTGGTGGAAAACGGCGGTACGGTGGTGATAGGCGGCGTGTATCTCCAGCAACAAAGCGACGGGGTCAACAAGGTGCCATGGCTAGGGGATATCCCGGTGCTGGGCTTCCTGTTCAGGAGTACGGCCAAATTGGACAACAAGAGCGAACTGCTGGTATTCATCACGCCCAAAATCATCAAGGACGCAATGAGTTTGAGGTAAAACAAAGCGTCTGTATTTAACTCATTTATTCTTTCGAAAAGCCCGGCTGGTCCGGGCTTTTGTTTTTATCGTTTACAATATGCCGCATGCACATCAACCAAGAGAATAACAACACGAGTGACTGCCCGGGCAACGGCCGCAAGCTTCGCTCCGGCAACCTGATTCTGGTGGGCATGATGGGCTCGGGCAAGACCACCGTGGGGCGGATGCTGGCCAAGCAACTGGGAAAGATTTTTGTGGACAGCGATGAGGAAATCATCAAGCGTACCGGTGTGACAGTTCCGCACATATTCGATGTGGAAGGCGAAGCCGGGTTTCGCCAGCGTGAGGCAGCAGCTATTCGCGAATTGACCGGGCGCGATAACCTGGTGCTGGCAACAGGCGGGGGGGTGGTGCTGGACGAAAAAAATCGGGCAATGCTGCAACAAAACGGGGTGGTCGTATACCTGAAGGCCAGTGTGCACGATTTATGGCAACGCACCCGCCATGATCGCAATCGCCCGTTGCTGCAAACCGATAATCCGCATGCCAAGCTGGCTGAACTGTTTCAACAGCGGGATCCGCTATATAGACAAGTGTCGGATATCGTCGTGCAGAGCGGCAAGCAGAGCGCGCATGCCTTGATGCTGCACTTGGCGGGTGAAATTGAAACATTCAAAAATAATTATCATTGGAAGCCCCTTTGAAACCGGGCAGGAACATCATGCAGACACTGACAGTAGGATTGGGCGAGCGCAGTTATCCGATACATATCGGCAGCGGCCTGCTCGATCAAGCCGCGTTGTTGCAGCAAGCCGTGCCGCACAAGCGCGTGGCCATCGTGTCCAATACCACGGTTGCCCCGCTGTATCTGGGGAAACTCCGGCAAACCTTGCAGAGCATCGGTGTACGCAGCGAGGAAATTATTCTGCCGGATGGTGAAGCGTATAAAAATTCCGACACCTTGAATCTGATCTATGACGCACTGCTCAAGAATCGTTGTGAGCGCAGCACGCCGCTGATCGCCTTGGGCGGCGGTGTGGTCGGCGATATGACCGGTTATGCGGCAGCAACCTATTTGCGCGGAGTGCCGTTCATCCAGATACCGACCACGCTGCTGGCTCAGGTGGATTCCTCGGTGGGTGGCAAAACCGGGATCAACCATCCACTCGGCAAGAACATGATAGGCGCGTTTTACCAGCCTAAACTGGTGCTGGCCGATACCGACACGCTGAACACCCTGCCGGATAACGAGTTGTCGGCAGGCTTGGCCGAAGTCATCAAATACGGCCTGATCCGCGATCTGCCGTTCCTCGACTGGCTGGAGCAGAACATGGACAAGTTGCTGGCGCGGGATACCGCCGCGCTGCAATACGCGATCGCGCGCAGTTGCCAGAACAAGGCCGAAGTAGTCGCGGCGGATGAACGTGAAAGCGGAGAACGCGCCCTGTTGAATCTGGGACACACTTTCGGCCACGCCATCGAGTCCGGTATGGGTTACGGCAACTGGCTGCACGGTGACGGTGTCGCGGCGGGTACTATCATGGCAGCGGATCTTTCGCAGCGCCTGGGCTGGATCAGCGCGCTGGACGTGATGCGCATACGCAAGCTGTTCGAGCGAGCCAGATTGCCGGTGACCGCACCTGAACTGGGTGTGGAAAAATATCTCGAACTGATGGGGCTGGACAAGAAAGTGGAGGGCGGCAAGATGCGCTTCGTGCTGCTCAAACAAATCGGCCATGCCGTGGTGTATGGCGATGTGCCGCCAGTCCTTTTGCGGCAGACTCTGCAGGCATGCTGCGGAGGCGTGCATGACTGAGCTCGCATCTTATGCCGTCGCCGGGCACAATTCGCACGGCAGAAAGATAGCCGAAGAGGCGCCGCAGGGACGCAGCGAGTTCCAGCGCGACCGCGACCGCATCATCCATTCAGGCGCGTTTCGCCGGCTCGAATATAAAACGCAGGTATTCGTGAATCACGAGGGTGACCTGTTCCGCACCCGCCTCACCCACAGCATAGAGGTGGCACAGATCGCGCGCTCCATCGCGCGGAGTTTGCGGCTTAACGAAGACCTTGCCGAAGGGATCTCGCTGGCGCACGATCTCGGGCACACCCCGTTCGGCCATGCCGGGCAGGAGGCGCTGAATGACTGCATGAAAGGTTATGGCGGATTCGAACACAATCTGCAATCGCTGCGCGTGGTGGACATGCTGGAAGAACGCTATGCCGCGTTCGACGGTTTGAACCTGTGTTTCGAAACGCGCGAAGGTATCCTCAAGCATTGTTCTGCAGACAATGCCGCCAAGCTGGGCGAAGTTGGCGAGCGCTTCCTGAAAAATCGCCGTCCCTCGCTGGAAGCCCAGGTCGCCAACCTGGCCGACGAGATTGCCTACAACAATCACGATGTGGATGACGGTTTGCGTTCCGGTCTGATCACGCTGGAACAACTGGAAGCAGTGCCGCTGGTTGCCACACAATTGAGTGAAGTGCGCCATGCCTATCCCGCTCTGCCGGAGCGGCGCGTGGTGCATGAAACCGTGCGGCGCATGATTGGTGCGCTGGTGACCGATTTGATCCGGCAGAGCGAGTCCAATATCGATACACATTCCCCGGCCACGCTCGAAGATGTGCGCAGCGCTCCGGCACTGATAACCTACAGCGACAAAATGAATGACCAACAACGCACGCTGAAAAATTTCCTGCGCATCAACTTGTATCGCCATTACCGCGTGCTGCGCATGAGCACGAAGGCGCAGCGCATCATCAGCGACCTGTTCGGCATATTCATGGCGGACAGCCGATTGTTGCCGCCGCAATTCCAGAGCCAGGCCGAGCATGACCGTGCCCGCGCAGTCGCCGATTACATTGCCGGCATGACCGATCGCTATGCCATCCGCGAACATCGCAGGATATTTGCCGTAGAAGAGCTGGTGTAGTTTTATAGGCCGCGTCGTTCGGTGCGGTTGCCCATCATCCCCAGACAAGGTAGAATTTCCGCCCTTTCGCTTTTGAATATTGACGTGGCGGCGTGTGTCGCCATTTTTTAGGTTTAATGATCTGTGCTTTATAGTTTGAACTGGGGAACACGTGAGCAATTCTTCTTTGCCGATGCAGCAGGGTTTGTATGATCCGCGCCAGGAGCGCGATGCTTGTGGAGTGGGCTTTGTAGCCCATATCAAGGGCAAGCAAAGCCATGACATGATAAGTCAGGGTTTGCAGATCCTGAAAAATCTGACCCATCGCGGCGCGGTGGGTGCCGATCCGTTGGCCGGCGACGGCGCGGGTATCTTGTTGCAGATCCCCGACCGGTTTCTGCGCGATGAAATGGGCTGGGGCAATATCCAGTTGCCGCCGGCCGGCGAGTATGGTGTCGGGATGCTGTTCCTGCCGCGTGATGCGGCAGCGCGTGCCGCATGCGAGAAGATCGTCGGCGAAAAGATCGCTGCCGAAGGTCAGCATTTGCTGGGCTGGCGCGATGTGCCGGTGGATAGTTCGGGTCTGGGCGAGAGCGTCAAGAAGGTCGAGCCCGTGATACGCCAGGTGTTCATCGGGCGGGGAAAAAATTGTTCCGATGGCGATGCGTTCGAGCGCAAGCTGTTCGTGATACGCAAGACCATGGAACATGGGGTAACCAGCCTGGCCAACTCGCAGGGAAAAGGCTTCTATTGCCCTTCAATGTCCTCGCGGACCATTGTCTACAAGGGCATGCTGCTGGCCAACCAGGTCGGCACTTATTACCTTGATCTGCAGGACACTAGGGTGATCAGCGCGCTGGCGCTGGTGCACCAGCGCTTTTCCACCAACACTTTCCCTACCTGGGATCTGGCACATCCGTTCCGCATGATCGCGCATAACGGCGAAATCAACACCGTGCAAGGCAATGTGAACTGGATGACCGCGCGCCATGCGGCGATGTCTTCCAAACTGCTCGGGGAAGACCTGGAAAAACTCTGGCCGCTGATCGTGGATGGTCAGTCCGACTCCGCCTGTTTCGACAACGCGCTGGAATTGCTGGTGGCGGGCGGATATTCGCTTCCGCACGCGATGATGCTGCTGATACCAGAAGCCTGGGCAGGCAATCCGTTGATGGATGAAGAACGCCGCGCGTTCTACGAATACCATGCCGCGCTGATGGAGCCGTGGGACGGCCCCGCCGCTGTGGCTTTTACCGATGGACGCATGATAGGCGCGACTCTGGACCGCAACGGGTTGCGTCCGGCGCGTTACCTGATCACCGATGATGACCTGGTGTTGATGGCCTCGGAAATGGGCGTGCTGGATATACCGCAGCACAAGATCGTAAAAAAATGGCGTTTGCAACCCGGCAAAATGTTCCTGATTGACATGCAGGCCGGACGTATCGTCGATGATACCGAACTGAAAGATCAGCTTGCAGCAGCAAAACCATACCGGCAGTGGATCGAAAAATCCCGCTATTACCTCGGTGACCTGCCCGACGTGGCAGCCAAGCCAAAACTGAATGCATCTTTGCTGGATACCCAGCAGGCGTTTGGCTACTCGCAGGAAGACCTGAAATTCATCATGGCGCCGATGGTGAATGCCGGCGAAGAACCGACCGGTTCGATGGGGGCAGATGCGGCCCTGGCGGTATTGTCGAACAAGAATCGCTCGTTCTACGATTATTTCCAGCAGTTGTTCGCGCAGGTGACCAACCCGCCGATCGATCCGATCCGCGAAGAAATCGTGATGTCGCTGACTTCGTTCATCGGCCCGAAGCCCAATCTGCTCGGTATCGAGGAAACCAACCCGACACTGCGCCTCGAGGTGCATCAACCGGTGCTGTCGAATGACGATATCGCAAAATTGCGCAACATCGACCAGCTCACGCAGGGACGCTATCGCTCTTTGGTGCTGGACATAACCTATCCGGTAACACAGGGCGCGGCGGGTTGTGAAAAAACAGTGCAAGCCTTGTGTGCCGCCGCCGACAAAGCCGTGGCCGACGGATACAACGTGCTGATACTGTCGGATCGCGCGATATCGTCCAGGCGCGTTGCGATTCCCGCACTGGTGGCGTGTTCCAAAGTGCATCACCACCTGGTGCAAGCCGGGTTGCGCACCAGCACCGGTCTGGTGGTGGACAGCGGCTCGGTACGGGAGGTACATCACTTCGCCTTGCTGGCCGGGTACGGCGCGGAGGCAGTGTGTCCGTGGCTGGCATATGAAACGATCGCGGCGATGAATCTGCCCGCCAAAATCGATGCAAAAGAAGCCAAGAAGCGTTACATCAAGGCGATCAACAAGGGCTTTATGAAGGTGATGTCCAAGATGGGCATTTCCACTTACCAATCCTATTGCGGCGCGCAGATATTCGAAGCGATCGGCCTGAATGCCGATTTCGTCGCCGGATATTTTACCGGCACGGCAACCCAGATCGAAGGCATTGGTTTGAATGTGGTGGCTGAAGAGGCGATACGCACACATCGCAACGCATTCGGCAGCGACCCGGTACTGGCCAACGCGCTCGAGGCAGGCGGTGAATATGCCTGGCGCGTGCGCGGTGAAGAACACATGTGGACGCCCGAGTCCATCGCAAAATTGCAGCATGCCACGCGCACCAATAATGTGTCGACCTACAAGGAATACGCGAAGCTGATCAATGAGCAAAGCACCAGGTTGAAAACCCTGCGCGGACTGTTCGAGATCAAACCTGCCGGCGCAACCGTGCCGCTGGCCGAAGTTGAAACGGCCAAGGAGATCGTCAGGCGTTTCGTTACCGGCGCGATGTCGCTGGGTTCCATTTCTACCGAAGCGCACACCACGCTCGCGATCGCGATGAACCGGATCGGAGGCAAGTCCAACACCGGCGAGGGCGGCGAAGATGCCAACCGCTACAAGAAGATCAAGGGCGGCGAGAAACTGTCCGAGATCATCGGCAAGGGCCGCATCGAACGCGATCTGGTATTGAAAGAGGGCGACTCGCTGCGCTCCAAAATCAAACAGTGCGCTTCCGGCCGTTTCGGCGTGACCGCAGAGTATCTGACCAGTGCAGACCAGATCCAGATCAAGATGGCGCAGGGCGCCAAGCCCGGCGAAGGCGGCCAGTTGCCCGGACACAAGGTGTCAGAGTACATCGCCAAATTGCGCTTCTCGGTGTCCGGCGTGGGGCTGATTTCGCCCCCGCCGCATCACGATATATATTCGATTGAAGATTTGGCGCAGCTGATCCATGACTTGAAGAATGCCAATCCGTCCGCGTCGATCTCGGTGAAGCTGGTTTCCGAAGTTGGCGTGGGTACCGTGGCCGCAGGTGTATCGAAGGCCAAAGCCGACCACATCACCATATCCGGTTTCGACGGAGGCACCGGCGCATCGCCGATTTCCTCTATCAAGCATGCCGGTACACCATGGGAACTGGGCCTGGCAGAGGCGCAACAAACGCTGGTGTTGAACCAGTTGCGCGGCCGTATCACCTTGCAGGTGGACGGCCAACTCAAGACCGGACGCGATGTGCTGATCGGCGCGCTGCTCGGCGCTGATGAATTCGGTTTCTCCACCGCACCGCTGGTGGTGGAAGGCTGCATCATGATGCGCAAATGCCACCTCAACACCTGCCCGGTCGGCGTGGCGACGCAGGACCCCGAGTTGCGCAAGAAATTTTCCGGACAGCCCGAACATGTGGTGAACTACTTTTTCTTTGTTGCAGAGGAAGTGCGCGAATTGATGGCGCAGCTGGGCATACGCAAATTCGAGGAACTGATCGGGCGTAGCGATCTGCTCGACGTGAAACATGGCATCGCACACTGGAAGGCACAGGGACTGGATTTCTCCAAGGTGTTCCATCAGCCGGATGCGCCTGCCAGCGTCGCGCGCCGCCATTCACAGACGCAGGACCACGGGCTGGAAAAAGCACTGGACAACTCGCTGATCGCACAGGCGCAGAACGCACTGAACAAGAAGCAAGTTGTGGTCATCGACAGCGGGATCAGCAACGTCAACCGCACCGTCGGCACCATGTTGTCGCATGAAGTCGCCAGGCGTTACGGTCAAGCGGGTTTGCCTGACGATACCATCACTGTGAAATTCAACGGCACGGCCGGGCAGAGTTTTGCCGCTTTCCTGGCGCGGGGTATTTCATTTGAACTGCGTGGCGAAGGCAACGACTATGTGGGCAAAGGCCTGTGCGGCGGACGCATCGCCATCATGCCGCCAGCGGACTCCAGGCTGGTCCCGCATGAAAACATTATTGTCGGAAACACCGTGTTGTATGGCGCGACTTCCGGCGAGTGTTATTTTTCAGGTGTGGCGGGTGAACGCTTCGCAGTGCGCAATTCCGGTGCGATCGCCGTCGTTGAAGGTCTGGGCGACCACGGTTGCGAATACATGACCGGCGGCATGGTGATCGTGCTGGGTCAGACCGGACGCAACTTCGCGGCTGGTATGTCCGGCGGGGTGGCCTATGTGCTGGATGAAGACGGCAACTTCGAGAAACGCTGCAACATGTCCATGGTGCAACTAGAACCGGTGCCGGAAGAATTGGCCGCGCTGGACAGTACGGATGATATGCCGGAAAGCCATGGCCGCGTGCACTTCAATCACCTCAACCAGGCTGACGAACAGGCTTTGCGCGAGCAGATCGAAAAACATCTGCGTTACACCGGCAGCCCGCGCGCCAGGCAAATTCTCGACAACTGGTCGAGGTATCTGCCCAAGTTCACCAAGGTAATGCCGACCGAATACCGGCGCGCCTTGCAGGAAATGGCGGCGCAACAAGTCAAGCAGAAGGAGGCCGCATAATGGGCAAGCCAACCGGGTTCATGGAGTTCAAGCGCCTCAGCGAAGCCAGCTTGCCCGTGGCGGATCGCCGCCAGAACTACCACGAGTTCGTGCTGCATCTGAACGATGAGCAGGCCAGGACACAGGGCGCGCGCTGCATGGATTGCGGCATTCCGTTCTGCACCACGGGCTGTCCGGTCAACAACATCATTCCGGACTGGAACGATCTGGTGTATCGCGGCAACTGGCGCGAAGCGCTGGATGTGCTGCATTCCACCAATAATTTTCCCGAGTTTACCGGACGTGTCTGCCCCGCGCCGTGCGAGGCATCCTGCACGCTGAACATCAACAACGACGCAGTGGGCATCAAGTCCATCGAACACGCGATCATCGACAAGGGCGGCGAAAATGGCTGGGTGCTGCCGCAACCACCCGAGAAAAAGACCGGCAAGAATGTCGCCATCGTTGGTTCCGGCCCCGCCGGCCTGGCTGCCGCGCAGCAGCTGGCGCGCGTCGGCCACAGCGTTACGGTGTTCGAGAAGAACAGCCGCATCGGCGGATTGCTGCGCTATGGCATCCCCGACTTCAAGCTGGACAAGCGCCTGATCGACTGGCGCATGGCGCAGATGCAGGCCGAAGGCGTGGAGTTTCAAACATCTGTGTTCATCGGCAAGGATGCACCGGCAAAGAGCACGGCCAATGATGCGAAGAAGACTGTCAGCCCCGCCGAGTTGCTGAAAAAATTCGATGCGGTGATCCTGTCCGGCGGTGCCGAAACGGCGCGTGACTTGCCGGTGCCGGGACGCGAATTGAATGGCGTGCACTATGCGCTGGAGTTCCTGATCCCGCAGAACAAGGA
>DIYV01000010.1 GCA_002429165.1 Gallionella sp. UBA6045
GTATTGCTGATGGACGAACCGTTCGGTGCGCTGGACGCGCTGACCCGCGCGCACTTGCAGGACGAGCTGATGAAGATCGTCGCCGCCACGCAAAGCACGGTGGTGATGGTGACGCATGATGTGGACGAGGCCGTGCTGCTGTCCGACCGCATCGTGATGATGACCAACGGCCCGGCGGCGACCATAGGCGAAATAATCGAAGTCGATCTGGATAAACCGCGCAACCGGCTGGCTCTGGCGAACGATGCGCGTTACCACAAGCTGCGCGGGGAAGTTCTGGAATTCCTGTATCAGAAGCAGGCCAAGGTGGCTGCTTAAGAGCACCTCTAAATCGAAGTGCAGGCTTGATGAGAAACGAATGGACGCCGTTTCCATGTAATCATTGGAATTGAAGAGCCCGAAATCTTGCGAATTTGCCCCTTTAATTCACAATCAAACGGCTTGCCATTTCGTAGCTTATAAGCTACATTATTTCCATGATCGAAGTATTCCGATACCAGACCGAAGAGGGTGATGAGCCTTTGACCGACTGGCTACACTCGCTGCGAGACAAGCAGGCGCAGGCCAAAATTCGTGTTCGCATCAAACGCCTGGAGGCTGGCAATTTTGGTGACTGCGACCCGGTAGGCGAGGGAGTGCAGGAATTAAGGGAACACCTGGGTGCCGGCTACCGGGTGTACTTTGGTCGTCATGGCCAGACGGTTGTAATCCTGTTGTGCGGCGGCGCAAAAAAATCGCAAGCGACAGACATCAAGACCGCCAGGGAATATTGGCAAGATTGGAAAAGGAGACAAACATGAGCAAGAAAATAAAAGCAGCGGTATCTCACCATGAACGCGAAGTTGCCGAACTGCGCGCGGATCGTGAGCTGGCCGTCGAATATCTCAAAGCTGCCATGGAATCGCTCGACGACCCGGATGATCGTGCGGCAGGGCTACTTGCACTGCGCACCATTGCGGAAGCGTATGGCGGCCTTGGAGCAGTTGCGGTCGAAGCCGGGATCAGCCGAGAATCGCTGTATCGCACACTCTCTGCCAAGGGTAACCCGACACTGAAAACGCTGCTCGCCGTATTGAAAGCAGTAGGAATGAAACTCTCGGTAGAGCCGGACCAACACGCTGCGGCATAAGCTGGAAAAGTATTTCGAAGCTGACCCTTTTCATTCGTGCTTTTCATTCGTGAAGGAAATTCGCTAAATGCCCTCAAATATTCCCAACGCGGTGGTCAACAAAGTCATCAACAAAGACATGACACCGGTTCGCGCATGGCGCGAACACCTCGGCCTCACCCAGGCAGAAGTCGCGCGCCGCCTCGGCATTTCGCAAAGCGCCTATGCCCAGCAAGAAGCCAAGGAACCTGTCAGAAAATCCACCCGCGAGAAAATCGCCAAGGCATTGGGAATTGCGCCGGAACAACTGGCGGTTTGAGGTTGGTTGGTGTTGGTAGCCAGAGATTATTACGAACCTGATCCTTTAATTCTTCAGGGGAAGAAAAAGCAAAACGTGATGTAGCGCTATGCATGGCAGCCTTGCCATAAGACCATTAAAAGACTATATTCGGTCTTGGTTATTTCAAGGAGCCAATCATGCGCCCAGCCAACATCAAACCCATAAGCTATCTCAAGGCCAATGCTGCCGAGGTACTCCAAAACCTTTCCGAAAACCGCGAACCCTTTCTGATCACCCAGAACGGGGAAGCCAGAGCGGTCATGCAAGACATCGCCACCTATGAGAACACACAGGAAACATTGGCTCTGCTGAAGATACTGGCGCTGGGTAATCAGGAAATCTCGGAAGGAAAGATCACGCCCATCACAA
Organism: Gallionella sp. UBA6045; assembly: GCA_002429165.1. GTDB lineage: Bacteria > Pseudomonadota > Gammaproteobacteria > Burkholderiales > Gallionellaceae > Gallionella. The sequence continues at coordinate 1,818 of DIYV01000010.1, forward strand.
ACGTCGCTCGCCGCATTCGCTCCAAAAAGATCGCAGAAAAGTGATACCAGCAAAGTGATACCAGCAAAATGAGCTACAAGGTATTGCTCACGCATGGCGCAGAGCGCGATCTTGAAGCGATCTATGATTACATCGCCGAAAATGACACGCAGACCAACGCAAATTACGTACTGGACAAACTGATGGAAGTGGCCGAGTCATTGGCGGCCTTCCCCGAGCGCGGCTCCTATCCCAAAGAACTGCTCGCCCTCGGCATCCGCGAATATCGTCAGGCGCATTTCAAACCCTACCGGCTCATCTATCGGGTCAGTGGCAAGCAAGTGATCATCTACATCATTGCAGATGGGCGGCGCGACATGCAGACACTGCTGACGCGCAGAATGCTTGGTGTATAGCATTGAAAAATGCGCTGGAATAACTGACGGCTTGAGGCTGGTTGGTGTTGGCAGCCAGAAATTATTGCGAACCCGGCCCCTTTAACGCTAGTGAAAATAGCAATGGCCAGCAATAGATCGTTCAGTTAAAATATTGAGCAAGGGGGAGGTATGCCAAAAGCTGTTTCGTTGTTTTCTGGGTGCGGTGGATCGGATGCGGGAGTAATCGCAGCTGGTTTCGATGTGGTCATGGCCAATGACAAGCTACCCTATGCAAGAGATGTATATCTCGCGAATCTCCCGGCCACAGATTATGTGCTTGGCGATATATCCAAGGTAAAAGAATTTCCCAACTCTGAACTGCTGGTAGGTTGCTACCCTTGCCAAGGGTTTAGCCAAGGCGGGGTACGCGATCCTTCTCGTCGCATCAATACTCTCTACCTAGAATTTGCTCGTGCGTTGCATACCATCCGACCCAAGGCATTTATTGTGGAGAATGTTTCTGGGATGGTGCGCAAGAATTTTAAGCACCTACTAGAAGACCAACTCAAAGTCTTTACCGAGGCAGGCTATAGAGTTAAAGCTGAGGTGTTAAATGCAGCGAATTACGGAGTCGCTCAGGAGCGTCGACGCATTTTCATCGTTGGCCTACGCAACGATTTAGGCTTGGAGTATAAATTTCCCCTACCCACCCACGGTCCTGACCAGATGCAACCACATGCTTCACTTCGTGAGGTGATTGGTGAGTTACCCGAATGGCCAGAAGGCGAGTTTTATGACTTGGATTTTCATTGGTACTACCTATCTCGTGATCGTCGGCGTGGATGGGATCAAACATCCAAGACTATTGTGGCCAACCCGCGCCACATGCCGCTACACCCCGCAAGCCCGCCGCTAAATAAAATAGAGCACAATGTTTGGCAGTTTGCTCATGAGGGTAGGGCACGGCGATTTTCCTATCGAGAGGCAGCGCGAATTCAAGGTTTCGGTAATTTGCAATTCCCCGATACAGCACCTGGTAGCTTGAACATGCGCTATACCGTTGTTGGCAATGCGGTGCCGCCTCCCTTATTTGAAGCTGTAGCACGAGCATTGCCAGCAATTTGGGATTGAATCAGGCGTACGCCATGCCCGCCACTTCATCAACAAACGCCATGGTTGGCAGCGTTGCGTGGAGATCAAACTCTTGGGAAAGTCGCATGATGCGCAGTCGATCAACGATGATTGCTGGGCCAATTTCGCTCTTGTAAGCCCAGTCGCCATTGAATTCCCGTAAATCCAAAGGCAAAAAGTAATAGTTAGCCCATGGATGCATTACCGGCAGCTTCCGCTGGTGCATAAACCACGATGCTTCCACATGTTTAAATCGCCAATCCTCCCGTGAACAACCACATTGAGCAAAGGAGATTGGAATGCCTTCCCGCTCATCAGACATTCCGTGCCAAGCGATTAAATCAATACCGCCATCGCCGCTGTTGTTAGGCTTGAAATCGGAGGGCTTGATGTTTGGCGTACATCGTATATCAGCGGCCATTTGGGTCATCTTTTGATACAAGTGCCCAGTATAAGGCGCTTCTGCTCCGCCACCAGCCCACGTTGCACGAACTTCAGAGCCCGTTGGCATCAGGTGTGAGAATACGGCAAAACATGTCTCTTCAAAAGCTCTAGTTACCTCGCCCTTACGAGTATTGGGTATATGTCGCATGGATGCGGAAATCAGCAGACTCATATATAACCGATGAGACTCAGCACCATTGTTCTCTAGAATAAGCGTATCCTCATCTTCGGAGATTGCAAATGGATAGTCCGCTTTGAATTCGAGCTTGCGAATCCCCGCAAAGTTGATAATGTCTCGCCACCTCAATTCGGCATCGAACCCACTTCCAAGACTGCGGGCTCGACGCTCTAGGCTGATGAAATCTCCTCGTGAAAAGCAGCGGTCTGGATGAATTAGCGCGCGTAATTCCGAAAAGTCGCACCATAAAAAAGCATCCGTCCCGCCCGGATGTGTCTCCAGATTTTCTAGCATGAATTATTCCTCGTCCAGCTTCTCTCGGATGTATTTGCGAACATCACGTATGCGATCAAATAGCACTTCAGCAATATCCACGTGTGTCTCTGAGAAAGGCCGAGTTTTTTGGAGCATGTTCCAAATTACACGCATGCGCTCGTCGGCTTGTTCCATGGCTGTTTGTAGTGCAGCTTGCGGGCCATCGGTATAAAGAAAAGCTTCGGATAGATTACCAGTATCCTTCAGAACTACTAGAGCATCGCCGCTCTCAACAATGCAGGCTAACTCCTTCAAGTTACGTGATTCACCTAGAATCGTCCTGCCCTGTTGATCTTTAGCGAACATCCAAGAAAAAGCACTCTCAAGGTTATTCGCTTTAAGGTTGGACATCTCGATGTCGGTTGAACTCTCCAGTCCAAGCCAAGTGTATATCTGTTTGTAATATAGTGCTGTGGTGATTAAGGAGAATTCGATGTCCTCCGCACGAATTGGGAGATTAAAGAATTTGCTGCCTTCGGCGCGTTGATAAAGTGATAATGCAGTGAGTAATTTCCCAACGTAATCCTGTTTACTACCGATGTCGTTAGCCAACGCTTTTAGTTGTGCCTGCCTATCCAGATCAGGATAAAACTCCTCCCGAAGTTGTGCCAGATATCTCGCCTTTGAGAGGGAGTCCCATTCCTTGATGCCAGTGATGTGCCGGTAACCGAGATAGCGTAGCACCTCACGCCGGGTCGGATAGATGATACAAGGAAGTTCGATTGGCGGCTTCTGTTGTACCTCTTCACGTATGAGTTTGATACTGGCACTACGTCGTTTTGGTGGTTTAATCTCTTCGTTGAGAAGTTTCGAAGCAGCAAGCCGACGATTGCCTTCTACTACTATCCACTTACCGTTCTTGTCAGCAACAATAAGAAGCGGCTCTCCCTCGAAATAGCCCTTTTGGCCGATGGAAAGCATCAGCTCCTGAACTCCTTCGTCGTCCAACATCTCCTCAATTACGGCTTCAACTGAGGATGGGTCATTAAGTCGATAAAAGCGTGGATTTTCTGGATCGAAATGGAGTTCCGCCGTGGGAATAAACCTGATTTTTTGGGGTGTAGTCATGATCTCTTCAAAAGACGAAATTATAGTAAATGAAAAAATTTACCTATTGACTCAGAAACAATCGGTCGCTGCCGTTGGCTATCAAAAAAGTGTATTAATAGCTTTGTGTAGCTAAAGAAAAAACAATATAACCACATACTACCTGCTATGGCAAATAGAGGCTGGAATCAAAAGTGTCCATGTTTTGCTACGCCTCCACCTTTTTGGCTTCGCGCTCGATTTCGGCCTTCAATTCCTTTTTGGTGATTTTCAAATCGTAGAATTAAAATGGTCAGCATCGCAAAACCTCCGGTGCATTGATTATTCATAACACCAAACCAATGCACCAATTACATGCACCACGCTGGATGCATGCACCGCTAACTCTCCCTGTTTTGTTGAGGGAACATTCTAACTAGCTGATTCCAAGTGGTTGTGCACATGGCATAGCTATTGCTAAACCTTACGTACGCAACATAAACGTGAGGTGACCCATGCAAGAATTCAGTTCAGGCCGCTACCCCGGCTTTATTGAAACCAATGATGCGCTCATCAACGGTGTGCGCGGTATTGCACGGCGCTTGAATTTTAATATCCGTAGCGGGCTAAGGAATTTTCCAGGCCGGAAGAATCAAACCTTCTTCACGTCTCCTGCTGCTTCACTCAAGAACAGGCATGAAGTTGCGATCATGTACTTTGGCCAGACCAGTGAATTTTTGAGAATGACTTCGGAACGCATGGTTATCCCAACCGGTCGCTATACGCTCGGGCAGTTGCTGTGCAGCTTATATAAACGCGGCGACCGGTGGGTGGATGAGCTTGATGACAGCAATTTGATGTGCACGGTGAACGGGCGGGAAGCGCGGTTGTTCGACACCATCGAGCCGGGTGCCGAGATTTGCATCTCTTCGAGAAAATCGATTTTTGAAGCGTAAACATGGAATGTCGATTGTTCGCTTCGCGGAGTATTTTCTCGCTGGATTCCCGCCTGCGCGGGAATGACGGGCTATTTGTTGTGGCGGTTATCGTGCTTCGACAGGCTCAGCACGAACGGGAATTGGTTGGTGTCACGCACCAAAGTTAGCCGCGTACTCACCATAACGCCCCGTTGCGCACCAAATAGATGCGATAGCTGAGCCCATCCCACGCTGAAACCCAGTAAATCCGTAATGGCACAGGAATTGCAAAGTAATCACTGAGAAACTCTTCTGACCCAACGGCGGGTGGAAGGGTAATTTGAAATACCGACAAAGGCGTCGCTCCGGCACCCTCTCCTCAATCCTCTCCCGCACGCGGGAGAGGAGGCAATCGAAACTCCCCCACGGGGGAGAAGGTTGGGATGAGGTGGTGTAGGACGACGCTTTTTTATTGCGAGGATGATATGAAGACTAACAAAAAAACCAGACTGGTCGTGATCGGCAACGGCATGGCCGGGATGCGCACCATCGAGGAGTTGCTCAAGATGTCGCCGGACGAATTCGAGATCACGGTGTTCGGTGCCGAGCCGCAACCCAACTACAACCGCATCCTGTTGTCGCCGGTGCTGTCCGGCGAGATGAAGTTTCAGGACACCGTGCTCAACGACTGGAGCTGGTATGAGGAACACAACATCACGCTGCATGCCGGCAAGCTGGTGACGAAGATCGACCGCATGAATTGCGTGGTCGAAGCCGAGGGTGGTCTGGCTATTCCCTATGATCGCCTGCTGATCGCGACCGGTTCCAATCCGATCATGCTGCCGATACCCGGCATCGATCTGCCCGGGGTGCTGGCCTATCGCAGCATAGACGATGTCGAGAAGATGCTGGTGGCCGCCAAAACGTCCAAGCGCGCGGTGGTGATCGGCGGCGGACTGCTCGGGCTGGAAGCAGCGAACGGTTTGTCGCTGCAGGGAATGGACGTGTCGGTGGTGCACCTGTGCGACTGGCCGATGGAGCGCCAGCTCGACCAGGTGGGCGGCGGCCTGCTGAGGAACGCGCTGGAAAAACGCGGACTGAAATTCTATATGTCGCGCCAAACCGAGGCGGTCCTTGGTGAGGTTATTGGGGGCGAGCACAAGGTGACCGGTCTGCGTTTCAAGGACGGCGAGGAGATCGCGGCCGACCTGGTGATCATGGCGGCGGGCATACGGCCCAACATCGCATTGGCCAAGGCAGCAAATATTCATTGCGATCGCGGTATCGTCGTGAACGACACGATGCAGACCTACGACCCGAAGATCTATTCGGTGGGCGAATGCGTGCAGCATCGCGGCCAGGTTTACGGGCTGGTCGCGCCGCTGTTCGAGCAAGCCAAGGTGGCGGCGAACCATCTGGCCGAATACGGGCGGATGCGCTACGAAGGGTCGGCGGTTTCCACCAAGCTCAAGGTGACCGGCATCGACCTGTTCTCGGCGGGCGATTTCAATCCCGGGCCGGACGATGAGGAATTGCTGTTGCAGGATTCGGCGCGCGGCGTGTACAAGAAACTGGTGCTGCGCGACAACAAGTTGCGCGGCGCGGTGATGTATGGCGACACGCTGGACGGCCCGTGGTATTTCCAGATGATGCGCGACGGCACCGACGTGTCGGAGATGCGCGAACACATCCTGTTCGGCCAGATGCATATCGGCGACTCCGGGCGCGGCGGTGCTTCAAACGTCGCGAACATGCCGGACTCGGCAGAGATCTGCGGCTGCAACGGCGTAAGCAAAGGCACCATCGTCAAGACCATCCTGGACAAAAAACTGTTCACGCTGGAAGAGGTGCGCGCGCATACCAAGGCCTCCAGCTCATGCGGATCGTGCACCGGCCTGTGCGAGGCATTGCTGGCGAACACGCTGGGCGATTATTCGGCCAAGCCGAGCAAGAAGGCGCTGTGTGCCTGCACCGAGCACGCGCACCAGGACGTGCAACAGGCGATCACCAAGCTCAAGCTGAAAACCATTCCGGAGCTGATGCAGGCCTTGCAATGGAAGACCCCGGACGGCTGCCATGTGTGCCGCCCCGCGCTGAACTATTACCTGACGGCGGCCTGGCCGGGCGAATACCAGGACGACAGCCGCTCGCGCTTCATCAACGAGCGCGTGCATGCCAACATCCAGAAGGACGGCACCTATTCGGTGATCCCGCGCATCTGGGGCGGCGTCACCTCGCCGTCCGAGTTGCGCGCGATCGCCGAGATCGCCGAGCGCCATGAAGTGCGCACCGTGCACATCACCGGCGGACAGCGCATCGGCTTGTATGGCATCAGTAAAGAGAATCTGCCGAAGATGTGGGGCGAGCTGGTCGAAGCGGGATTCGTTTCCGGCCATGCCTACGGCAAGGCGTTGCGCACCGTGAAGACCTGCGTCGG